>JAADCS010000045.1 GCA_013154295.1 Thermotogae bacterium | reverse complement strand
CTGGTATGATGTTACGCAATTGAAGAAGCGGTATCCATTAAATTGTATTATAATTCCGCAGTATTTATAATGCAATCACTCGGCCGGACACAGAATTGCAGGTATGTCCCGGCGAGAAGGTATAGGAGAGCATTGTGCAAACGTACAACTGATAGTGTTACACCGTGTGATCCTCGTTGGCTCTCATTTCGTACAGCAATGCATATTTTTGGAAGTGGTACCAAGCTTGTGAAAATGCGTAAATCAAACCTCTAAAACCATCCAGGAATGCCCATTGAAGAAGATAATACCTTAGAAACATAAGAGCTGGTCTAAGGATAAGATCAAGGAAGGAAACCCGGCGTCCATCTTCGAACTTCTCCCTGGCAGAGAGATATGCATAGTAACCATTTTTCTCCCAATGATGGGTCAAACTTCTATAGGGTCTATGTCCTATATATCCTTTCAAACGACCTACATGCCCATCCACACTTAGATATTCATGTACATACCTTCCCATAACCCTAACCGATCCCTTGCGGGCAAGTCGCAACAGAGAGGTAGGTTTCATTCTTTGCATTCTTCCAAGGTACTCGTTTCGTCGGGCTATAATGTATCCGGCAAATTTATCCTTCATAATAGCCTGGCAAATCTCCGATGCCAGTTCCGGTGTTAGCCATTCGTCGGCATCCAAAAACAGTATCCATTCCCCCCGTGCCAAAGAGATAGCCCACTCCCTTTGGGCTACATACCCGCTCCATTCCCGCACGTAAGTCCGAGCGCCAAAACTTTTGGCTATCTGTAAGGTGGAATCTGTGGATCCCGAATCCATCACTACAATCTCGTGGGGACAGTTGAGCAATTTCAAGCTTTCCAATAACCTCGGTAGATTACTCTCCTCGTTCTTCGTAAGGATCAAGACCGACAGCTTTATATCCACCGGTCGTACCTGAACTGATCTAAAAATCTCTTATCGTTTTCGTAGAAATGTCTTATATCTTCTATGCCGTACTTTACCATGGCGAAACGTTCAACGCCTATTCCAAACGCGTACCCGGACCACACATCCGGGTCTATGCCCACGTTTCTAAGTACCTGTGGATGTATCATACCGCATCCCAACATTTCCAACCATTCCCCCCTATACCATACGGCCACTTCCATAGAAGGTTCGGTAAAAGGGAAATAGGAGGGAACGAATTTAACTTTGGATCCCTCACCGAAGAGGGCTTTAACTATCTGCTCCAACACCCACTTCAGCGAACTTAAACTTATGTTTCTGTCCACCGCAAATCCCTCTATCTGGTGAAAAACGGGTGAGTGGGTAGCGTCAAACTCATCCGCTCTAAAGACCTTACCGAAAGTGGCAGCTTTCAGAGGTGGGGAATGGGTGCTCATGTATCTTATCTGGAAAGGGGAAGTATGGGTCCTAAGGAGCATCCCGTTGTCAAGGTACAGAGACTGCTGCATATCCCTGGCTGGATGCCATTCAGGTATATTTAAAAGCGTGAAATTATTCTCATCGGTTTCTACCTCTGGGCCTTCCCCTATCTCAAAACCCATGTTTTCCAAAACTCTCAATATCTCTCCCCCCACCACCTTGATAGGATGCAATGCTCCCACCTCATACGTCCAAGGGGTACCTGGTAACGTAGGATCTTGTGAAGGGAGTTCATCTAAAAGTTCTTCCCTCTTCTCCCTTATAACTCTCTCAAGCTCCTTTTTCAGGTCGTTGAGAACCTTACCCCATATTCTCCTCTCCATGGGAGGAAGGTCCTTCAAAGATCGCAACCGTGCTGTTATCTTCCCCTTTTTACCCAGAAATTCTGCCTTTAACCTATCAAGATCACTTACACTCTTAACATCTTTTAACTTACCGTAGAACTCTTCACGCAGCTCCTTCATCGCGCTTATAGATGTTTTTTGGCGACCTCCACCAATTGGGCGAAGGTATCGGGCTCGCTGTAGGCGATGTATGCCAGAACCTTTCTATCGAGTTCCACCCCCGCCTTCTTCAGACCATAGATAAAACGGGAGTAGTTCAGCCCATGCATACGGGCAGCGGCGTTTATCCTCTGTATCCAGAGCCTTCTAAAATCCCTCTTCCTCCTTTTCCGATCAACATAAGCGTGACGGAGGGCTTTTAGTACAGTCTCTTTGGCGGTTTTGAATCGACGGGAGTTTACTCCCCAATAACCCCGTGCCAGTTCCAACCAGAACCTATGCTTCCTCTGCCTGTAGGAACCTGTTTTTACCCTCATAAGTGTTTATTCTACTCCCGAAACGTCCTCCGTTGGAGGTATAAATTGATATGGATAGGTACTTCTGTACCGGTATAGGATACGCATTTGCATATCCCTCAGTCGGTACTCCCCATGTACCACATCGTATACCCAACCCGCAAAGTTCAAGAACATACCTACCCCGAATATACCGGCGTTCAGTTTGAGAGCGTTCGGATCCAAACCTTCAACTGCTCCAGGAGCACCGATATACATGGCATAACCCATCAAAGCAAGGCCCAAAATACGCACGCTGGCGCTTATGAAACCTCCGGTACGATCGTAGGTTATAAAGTGTAGGTATCCAGGTAATATCATGGACCACATCCTATCCCAGTAGTCTATCTTTATCTGGAGGTATTTAAACTCGTTGTAAGTCATACCTTCTGGCAGAACGGGAAAGAGGTTGTAGGTGGCAAAAGTATCGCGCTTTATCCAAACGGAATCTTGAACTGTTATTCGTACACCTTCCAGAGGTTGAGGTTCTCTGACGACGGAGTTTATCGTTAGGATGGTTAAAAACATCCCTAAAGACGATAAATGTAGGCTTTAACCTCTCTAAAGCCCAAGTCTTTAACGAAGCCGTGTTTTATAGCCGGTATTTCTAAAACGACGCCAGAGCGCGAGTAATCGTAAATATATCTCCAGATAGTTAGCATGCTCTCCTCCTCCGGTACGGTGTTTATTATCACGTATATGCCCCTATCTGTATCCAAAAGAACCATGTAGCCAATAACTTTATCGCGCTTTCGGGCTTCTAGAATACGCACCTCATCCCTATGAGCGGCCAGCACAGCTTTCAAGGCAAACTCCCGTTCAGGTGAAAGATTATAGGAAAAGGTCAAAACATCGTCCAGGCTGGTAAAATCCTTCAGGTGGACCGTTAGACGCAACTTTTTACCCATCTTTTCAAAGGCCGTTATGAAGCTTTTAGCTCTTTGCCTGTAGAGATGTTCAAGGGGATCTCCTTTAAGTTTGGTTCTAAGGATGCGTACGGTACTTATAGGTGTTCCAGCTTCCGATACGTAGGTATGAGTGGGGGAATCTTCACGTATTGGCCCAATGAGAACCCGCTCGTACTCTTTCCTAAGATATGCTAAAAAGGTTTCCATGACCTCCCGACGATAGGCTGGATCCACGCTGAAGTCGGAGTAGGGAGCGAAGATAGGATCAAATACAGGCAGGATAAGCGTATTACGGTGTTCGTAGTAGGTGCCGGAGAAGTACCCTACCGGTGAGCCGTTACTGACCATCCAAAAGGTGGGAGTGCCTCCAGTATATTCAGCGGAGAGTATGGCCCACTTGGGAGACGCAAAGATAACCGTGTTCAGAGTTTTGCGGTAGAGTTCCTCCCATTTGGCCAGATGCTCATAAGCGTTGATCCTCTCTATTTCCATCCTCATAGATCTAGACATGTTACGCTCTTATTTTAAGGGCGAACGGTCGTTCGTTTCATCACGGCAGCTATAGAATTCCATCCGTGGCTTGGGAATCTTTAAAAAGGTTAGCCGAGGTCGTAGAGTTGCTAAGACGAGAATGCCCATGGGACAGAGCGCAAACTTTGTTTTCCATGCGTTACCAGGCTCTGGAGGAAGTCTATGAATATATAGAGGCTATTGAGCGCGGCGATAGAGAGAGGATCGTTGAGGAGATAGGGGACCTACTTACCGTAGCTTTAATGCTTCTAAAGATAGCTGAAGACGAAGGAGTAGCTTCCGCAGACGAAATCTTGGAGCGAACCGTCGCCAAGTTGATCTTCAAACATCCTCACATCTTCTCTGACAAGAAAGATTGGGGTATGAAGGAGGTTCTCGAAAACTGGGAAAACACCAAAAAAGATGGGATACTCTCCGGTGTAGATACTCGCCGACCAGCTCTGGTAACGGCTCATCGTATAGGCGAGAAAGTGGCACGTGTAGGTTTCGATTGGGAGAGTGCAGAAGAGGTTCTGAAAAAAGTCAAGGAGGAATGCCGCGAATTTCTTGAGGCCCAAAACGAAGAAGAGAGGAGGGAAGAACTCGGAGATCTACTTTTCGCCTTGGCCCAGTATGCCCGCAAGGTTGGTTACTACGCCGAAGATAGTCTTCGGAAAGCTAACGATAAGTTCAAAAGGAGGTTTTCTCAACTTGAGTTGGAGGCCAAACGCAGAGGTAAGAGTCTGAAGGATATGTCTTTAAAGGAGATGGACGGGATATGGGAAAGGATAAAGAAGTCTTAGTGGTATTTTGCACCGTACCACCTGATGAGGCGGGAAATTTGGCGCGCGCTTTGGTTGAGAAAAAGCTGGCAGCATGTGTAAATGTGGTTCCAAGTTTGGTATCATTCTACTGGTGGAGAGGGGAAATTCAAAGGGATAATGAGGCTCTTTTGATTATAAAGACGAGCTCGGAAACCTATCCGGTCCTTGAAGAGACCATAAAAAAACTTCATCCCTACACCGTTCCAGAAATTATAGCGCTTCCGGTAGAGAAAGGGAATCCTGACTATCTAACGTGGCTTAAAGAGAGTCTGGGGCAAATGGACGATTAAAAAAGCCCCCTATTCCATAAGCTACTCCAATAGCGATCGCGTAGTTATTATTACCTCGTGGCGATATTTTACCTACCATCTGCAAAGGCACTTCTTTGAATGGAGCTACCCTAAGCCATCCTTCCAAACCCCGCGAAAGATAGAGGCCACCCCCTACAGTTATACGTTCGGGTTTACCCAAACCTACCATGAGTTGAAGACCCAAGTCCGGATAGATCAATTGTTTTTCTATCTTGACTTGGCCTAAAAGATCCCAAAAGGACTTGGAGATCCATGAAAACGCCGTATATAGAAAGGCCCCCCCTATAGAGGTATGGAGCAGACCTTTCGAAAACCCCAAACGTATCACGAATCCAAGGTTTGCATCGAGGATATAATGTGACTTTATCTCCGTAGTATCGGGATAGGTGGAGTAACGGTGTAAGGTTCCGATACCTGCCCCGGATATTATTCTTATCTCTCCGTATTCTAATCTTTCGTTTCTGCCGCTTCCAACATCAAAATCCGCGCGTATAGAACTTTCCCTGAAAAACTCCGTTAAGCCATCGGGGAAGTTTAACTGTGCCTCCGTTTCAACCTTCTGCCAACTGATCCCGACGTACGCGTTTAAGGTATCGGGAATCTGTGCTCCATAATAGTCCATGGGAATTGAGGTACATGATGCTAACACCATTAATACATGTACGAAGGCGATTATAGGAATGAACCTCATGCAAGGATTTTATAGATGTTTTGGAATAGTATGTACAGTTGTCACGTGTTTTACATCTTCAGGGATATTAAAGAATGGGGGGCTAAGGCCCCCCACCGACAGCTACTTTGTAACGGCAACGCCTAACGGCTACTTTATAACGAAGGCTTTGGAGAAGAAGTCCAGATGTCCCTTATCATAGCGTACTCTTAGGACGTAGGCTCCGGAGTTTGATATGTGGAGTTTTAAAACGCTACCCTTAACCCTTCCTCTCTGAACTAAGCGTCCATCAGACGAGTAGAGGCTAAAGGATATATTCTCCGAAGGTGATGTCAACTCCAAGATCACATCCTTTCCGATCACCTTGAAGAATTTTACCTGCGGTATAGTCCTGATGGGATCCTCCTTAGTGGCCAATCCTTCATTGTCTCCTATTCCGAAGGGATCACACAGTGAATCCAAAACCGGTGTGGTGTTGTAGTAGATGTATAGACCGGTGTTCAGGCCGGCTATGATGTCAGCCTTGCGATCATCGTTGACCAAACCTACGGCTACCCCATAAACGCTGTAGGCCCCACCTTCGAGAACTTGGGGAGTAAAACTCGGGTAAGGTGTCGCACCGTTGTTAACGAGTATGACTATAGATGGAGATCTGGACCCATAGAAGGACCATACTATATCGCCGTCACCGTCGCAATCAAGATCCGCTATAGTGACCTCACAGGCGTTTGAAGAGGCCGATGCTCCCGTGGGATAGGAACGCTCCGTAAAGGTAGGGTATGTGCCACCGTTATTGTACCACACATAGACGGTAGCTCCTACACACGAAACTATATCCACCCTCCTATCACCGTTTAGATCGGCAGCCTTGATCCCATGGTAGTAACGGTTGGCGGTTGTCACGTTGCGCACACTGGACCAGGTTCCGCTCGTCCTTATCTGATAGATCACTCTACCTACCGAGTATCCGTTTCCTGTACCGCATACTACGTCCTGCTCCCCATCACCGTTTATGTCCTCCACGGCCAATCCTTCTTCGCATAGGGTATTGACCCTGGTCCTTGACGAGGTGGTATAACTGTACTGGTACAGATAGCCATTTTCATCCGTGTACAGAACTTCTGCACCTGGACCAGCATCCACATTCCTTACGGCCATGTGGTTTGGGAAACCACCACCGGAGCCGATCATTTGCTCCGTGAAGGACCATCCACCGTTGTTCCTTAAGGTGTAGGCGGCGTTATCACGGGCGGAGGAAAAAACCAAATCTTCGCGTCCATCTCCGTTGAAATCTCCCACGGATACGCCGTAAGGGGTGTCATGTTGGTTTGATACGATCTGGCAAGAAAAGTTTCCAGGGCTAGTTTGAAAAGCTACATAAGCGTAACCGGGCCAACTGGTGCTACTCCAGCTGTCCTCCTCGTCTGCCGCTGTGAAGGGTATATCAACTAAACCGTTGTCGTCAATATCGTGGACTATATCGTACCTATCGGTTACAACCCAGAGATAACTATCTTTCGGGGCACATACGAAGGTGCGCGAAAAGCTCATAGAGGATAGGTGAATCGTGGTATCCGGTGGAAGATCTTTTAAACGCACCGTACTAACGTCCTGCCTTTGCAGGACGGGACCGATCGTTGTTGGTATGCTTGCTATTATCCACATCATAGTCCTCAAATTATATAGTTGAATGCTTAGAATCTGCAACAGGTTGCATCCAAAAAGGTGATATGGGCATATTAAGTAGTGATACTACATAAAAAACCATATAATCATCGCTATCATACTTCCTGCTATAGGATTGCCCATGTTTATTTCGTGGTAAAAATAAATATTCAAAATTTTGAAGGAAAATTGTTTCTTAGTGCTACTGTTATTCTTAGACGCTATCATTTCTCTATACACCAAATCCCTGTTCTTGCACATGATGGATGATTCCTTAACCGCACATTCTGGTAAAATTCGAAAAACAATGCATCTATAACATACAAATTTCAAATTTTTGGCAGTTTTACGATATAAAAGCTGCACAATATTCAGAGCAACATCACCGTAGTCAAGGGCATTATAGACACTCGGATACAAGGGTTCCATCTTCAGGTAACGGCAGCTTTTGTATTCATGGAAGGAAATTGTACTATAAGCGTGCTTCAAATCGGGTAACTTTTTTAAAATGTGATGTTTGATGGTTTCACTTGGAGGCCGAATGCCCTCACAGTGGAACCACCCATGTGCTGTACGTTTCATCAGGAGTATCTCGTAACGAATTCCCTTATAAAATCGCTCCAAAGGTTATCGCACCTTCGGTGCCTGCCGATCCGTAGGGCTATGGTGACTAGAGGTTTATTTTCTCTCGCAGCATATAAAAAGGTTACCGTAAGAACCTATGTTGTTTTAGAACAATTATCTAAATCCTCCTCAAGGTTCAATATTGTCCCTATCAACGTAGTCCAGAGTAAGGGATACTCCTCGTAGTTTTCGTAGTTTTCATAGATGGTCTCGATGATCTCTTGAGCTTCTTCTAGGTTCTCCTTAGCCCTACGGCAGTTCTCCTCACCATCGATCCGAAGAAGGATAGTGACTTCTAGCGTGAGGGATTGAGCTAAAACAGGTAAGAAGCTATCGGAGTATTCTTTCGTAAGTTTTCTGCGGATCCTAACAGCCTCCTCCGTTGCTTTCAGTGCTTTTTCGTAACGACCCAAGTAAAAGTACGCGACCCCAAGGTTGTGGAGAGCGCTAGCCAAGTCGGGCAGGTACAAGTTGGAATATCTATTTACAAGTTCCCTGTAAATTTTAATGGCCTTCTGTATGGGGTTTAACATCTCTTCATAGAGACCCAAGGAGGCGTACTTAACACCTAAGTTGTGGAGGGTATCGGCTAAGTCAGGTGTGAACCTGTCGGGATCTCTGCTGACGAGTTCTTTGCGAATCTTAACGGCTTTCTCTATGATCTTTAAAGCTTCCTCGTAATGGCCTAGATTGGAGTAGTTGTCCCCCAGATCGTCAAGGATTGCGGCCAAAATGGGTAAATATATATCGGGATTCTTCTCCGCAAGTTTCCTATAGATTCCCACGATTCCCTGTGTGACTTCCACGGCTGCTTGGGAGCTACCAAATAGAAAAGATATCACTTTGAAAGCGAAACGGCCTAATGGTTGAGCAAGAGACGCCAACAGTTTTTCCATAGGTTAGATATTTTATTGCATCTTTCATACAAATTACAAGTCGGTTTCCCCCTTGTAAAATTCCCTGCCGAACTATGAGGTCAGACTCAGCATCCAAACGGTTTTGGCCTACCTAACCAGCACCTTTCGCACTTCTCTCCCGTAAGGAACAAAGAAAACACCCTTCCTCTTACCGGGTGAAACCCTCCTGCCTGACACGTCGTAGGTAGTACCCTGATCGGCCGTGGGTAAGCTGCACCCTTTTCCATTTTCAGATTCGTGTGTGGGTATGCAGTCCATGGCTGTGTACAGCGTGAAAGATGAAACCGAGGGGGAGCCCGAAGTATAGATGTCCAACGTCTTTTGAGAGACGGATTGGGTATGTGTTTCCAGCGTGTCCCAAAAGTAAAAGTCGCAAAACGCATTATAACCGCAGGATAGGGCCCCACTTACGGCGGGAACTTTCACCAGATAGGATGTATCGGATGATATGTAGCCGTATCCAAGCACGTGTGTCCCATCGGAAACAACATCCTCAAAAACACTGCTCATGAAATCACTATAGATTTTCTTCCATCCGAACCTTAGGGCTTCCAACCAATCCCCTCCAGCATACACGTTCTGGCTGTCAGCAGCCAAATCAAAGAAGTGGTAGCAGAATCCTCCATCTATAGCGTATAGAAACTCTCCATCGCTTCCTAGAGCCAAGAGATGGGACCCTTGCGAAAGGGCAAACAGGGTATCTTTGAAATACACGAGGAGGTTGGACTTCCAACTATTCGGTACGGACGTGCTGTAGTTTTTAGCTAATACCACATTACCCTCCGCATCTATCTTCGCTAAGACGAGATAGGATAGGGTATCCTTACCGGTGAAATATATAAAATTATTCGATGCGACCACAGAATAGGGCAAATAAACCCCATCGTACAGATAGGACCAGTGTATATATCCATTTGAGGCATCAAGTGATATGAGTGCGGGTATATAGGCATCCTCTAAGGGCTCGTATATCTGAAGAAGCAGGATGATGCTGTCACCCATCTGGGTCGCCGATACCGGACGCACGGGGCCAGAAACTGATGGGAAATCGTAAAAATAGGCCCAGTTGAGAGATCCCGCCTCCGAAAAAGCATAGGCTACGTTCTCCCCAAAGATCAAAAATCCATCGGAGTAGGATATGATAACCTCAGGCGAAATCTCTAATCCTTTGCTCCAAACGATCTCACCGAAGGAGTCCAACTTAGCAATCCCGTGGTCCGCACTTATAAGGATACTACCCTCTGGGGAAAGTGCCATTACAGACTTGGGGGCTTTAGGCCACACTTTTACCGCGAACTCCTGAGCGCTCACACCTGTGGCCGAGCAGATGAGGGATGCAAAAAGGAAGATTCTTGACATAGTATAAGGATTCTACAGTATGCCACCACATTTTTGCAAACTTATTGCAGATGATATAATGGTTTTTGGGTTTCTCCAGTTAGCTGTGCTACATACGGACACTTCAAAGGTATAATAATGGTATGCTGTTACTCATTATCTCCCAATCACTTTGCAAAGCTGCAAAAGAGGGGAACTACGAAGAGGTAAAGGCCTTGGTTAAGAGGGGAGCGAAGATAGATACCGTATGTGATAACGAAGGACGCATCCCCCTGGATGTGGCTGCTTGGGAAGGTCATCCACAGGTGGTGAAGTATTTGGTTGGGGAGTTTATAAGGAGGGGATCGGTGGATGTTAAGTTCCACGATGGGAAAACTTTGCTACATTTCGCAGCTTATGGAGGAGATCTTAAACAGATGAAGTACTTGGTTGAAAAAGGCGCTGACATTAATGCTAAGGATAGATTGGGCCGCGCCCCCTTACATGAGGCTGCCTTAAGAGGGCATCTCCCTGTGATGAAGTACCTAATTGAAAAAGGTGCCGATGTTAATGCTAAGTATGATCTTGGCCACACCCCCTTGCATTTGGCTTCCTTGAGAGGGCATCTACAGGTAAGTACCTAGTTGAAAAAGGCGCCGACGTCTCCGCTAAGAACAACGACGGCAAAACCCCCCCTGCGACCTAACCGACGACGAAGGGATCAAAAAGGCCATGAACCACTGCCGGAGGTAAAAAGGCCTGTTACCATGCGGTAACTATCATTTCCTTATCTACGGAGGAAGACTACTATGAGGTGAAGGCTCTAGTTGAGAGAGGAGGGAGGATAGATGCGGTGTGTGATTAGCATGGCGATACCCCCTTACATCTGGCCACTTGAAGAGGACCTTATCTCTGGTGAGTAAGGATAGGGTTATCGCGACAACCTGCCCAACGGTGTAGGAGGAAAGATCTGGATATTAACTTCCGGCGGTAAATATGAAGAAGCACTCTGAAGGTACCGAGAAAGCGTATCCGCATAGTTACTATCCACAGCCATGATGGTTAAAAAGTTACTTCCTGGATAGTAAATATCCGGTACTTTCCACGTTCCTACGACCAACCATTCCTCTGGTAGGCCACCGTACTTCAAATACCAAGAAGGTCTTAAAATAGCGGCCTTTATATCGTACTTGCGAGCCAATTCTCTCATTGTGGAGGTATTAAATTTACCCTCGTATATGGCACGTGCCACATCGTAAGTTCCTAAACCTACGAAATCTACAACCTTCGCTTCCGACAAAAAGGAGACGTATCCTATATCATCCAGGGCTATACCCACTCCATTGAAGTGTTTTTTAACGAATACCGCGAGATTATAATTTTTCAAGTAGGTTATATGCGTGGCGGGGATTATATCTTTTAGAACTGTGAAACCTCTTATAAATAATGGAATAAATATAATCACTAATCCCAAACGGTACCACAGTGAAAGATCCCCGAAATTCTTAACGCTCCTAATAAATATAGGAAGGGTGAAAACTGTTAAAAATATCAAATAAGCCTCATATCTAAAAAACCAACCGAATCCCCCCCTATGGAAATGTGCAACTAAAATGATAAAGAGTAGATATGATAGAATAGCAGTAGAGTTCCATTTTATACTTCTATTTTTATAATCTATAGGTAATAGAACTATGATAACCTTTGACAATAATAGTGTTATAGCGAACAAAAGAGCGAGAAGATCATTAAAGTAGTATCTATCTACAAATACCCCCTTTTGCAAGAAGATGGGTAAATTATCAAGCATTCCCAATAGGAATATTGCCATAAATCCCGATAGAGTGGCGATTATTAGGTTACGTAACGTTCCTTTAACCTCAGTAAAAAGCAGGAGATAGGCCGTTGATAGTATCAAAGGACCCTGGGCTGAGAGGTGGGTTAATTTTGGAGCATAAAAGAGTAAATCTATAAATCCTTTCCCTTTCATTCCTTTTAAATAATATGTATTTGGGAAAAATCCATTACCATGGGAAATACTCCAAACTCCCAATATAATGACAGGAAAGAATGATAAGGCTAAATACAATATAGATCTTCCCCATCTCCCTGTAGCCAAAAACAGAAGAGCTACACCCCCTATAAGAGACCAGGTCTCCGGACGGGTTACCGATGCCAATGCGGATAAAACTATGATTCCCACAAATTTCTTTCCTTCGTTCTCATTAGTAAGTATAATTTCAGCAGCGATATACAGTATCATTAACATCAATCCTATCTGCAAAAGATGTTCCAAACCTGTGAAGGTCAAGCCCCACATGGAAGTCAAAAACACCAGATTTAATGAAGTCACCGCTGCAATTAGGTATGGCACCTTGTTCCTTTCAAATATCTGGTAGATCAGAAAGAGATTCAGCATAGCCGATACAATTGCAAGAACCAAAGGTATCCAAATCTTTAAACCGAAAACCTTAAATACACCAGCGATCATGAACGTCCACAACGGGGATGATGATGCATTGGAGAAATAATATTTCGTTATTCCATATACTCCGTACAAAGCGAAATTTTTAGATATAGCCATATGTATATAAGCATCATCTATAACGTAGAAATTGTGCCCATCCGTTAGGGACATCATCTTCAAAACATACCATAACACAACTGCAATATAAACAACAGTAGGCAGCAGAAAAACCCATAAGAAATACTTACGCACTACGATATTTTATAGGGGAAATACGTTTTGAGGGTGATGCTCGGTTCTCTCTTGAGTTCCTACCCAAGCGGGCTTAGAATTCCCCCCATGAGTAACTTCTGGAAATGGTTTGCGCTGGTCTTCGTACTATCGCTCGTGTATTTCTATCCCGGATGGATTCCAGGTCATACCTTCGTTATGACGGACTTTTTGACCTCATCATATCCTTTTTGGAAACTCGCATCCTTGAAGTTCCCACCCCCTAAGTGGGAACCGTTTGTCTTCGGAGGTCTTCCCTTTTGGGGAGCACCCCACGCCGATAGTTTCTATCCCATAAACCAACTCCTTCGCATGCTAACCACTCCAGGCCACGCTGCAGCTCTCACTCTATTTTTGCACTCCCTATTGGGCTTTACTTTTGCATGGCTCTACCTTAGAAGTATCGGATTGAAGGGAGAGTGGGCAGGTGCTCTCGGAATACTCTACGCCTTCGGCCTTTTCTGGACCAGTATGGTCTATAGCGGCCACATTGCCAAGATGGTGATAACCGCCTACATACCCGCCGTGTTCTGGGCTTTAGAGGGAACCCTTAAAGGAAGCTTAAAGTACGCCGCACTCTTGGGCCTCTTCGGAGGACTCATCATCGTGGCCCATCACGTTCAGATAGTGTACTATGTGGGCATCGTAGCGATAATCTATGGATTTTCCTATCTAATAGTGCAAATTAAACGTAGAAACTACAGACACGCCCTAAAAGTTTTCCTTTTAGGTTTGATGGCCATAGCTATCGCACTGATGATAGGTGCTCCCTTCCTCCTCCCCCAATACGAATACATCACCAAGTTCTCTGTCCGTGGTGAGACCAAGAGTCTTTCCTTCTCCAAAACGTGGTCTTTAGATTGGGCTGACTTCGTCTCCGTTTTCTTTGGCCTTTACTCCGGAGTCTTTGAGACCTATTGGGGTTCCAATCCTTTCAAGATAAACACCGAATACATGGGAGCAGTCCTGGGGTTCTTAGGCATAGTAGGAGCTATCGTGGGGGTCAAGAGTAAGAACTGGCGTCCCGTTTCTCTCGTAGCTTCGGCCTTACTTCTCATGACCTTTATGACGGCCAAAGTAAACATTCTCTTTCACCTTTTCCATGCTATCTTGCCCGGTCTTAAGCTCTTTAGAGCACAGTCTATGGCGGCCATACCGTTAGGTTTTGTAGCCTTGGCTCTGGCTGGCCATGCGTTTCTAAACTTTGAAGAGAGTAAACGGTTGATGCCTAAGGTCCTGATGGGTGGTGTAGTGGTCGCTGTTTTGATCTTCCTCTTGGGACCTAACTTGGCCCTTCGCCAAGGTAGTTTCGCTTTCAACCCGAAGATTTTGGAGATTTTCGACGCCACCGGTGGAGATAGGCTGTTCGTCTTGCTTCGTACCTTGGGTGTATGGGGTCTGGTTTGGGGTATACTTAAAAATCAGGAGATCAAGGTTATGACCGCCGCCTTGACTCTAGCCCTGTTAGGTTACGGGGAAAGTTTCTTTTTAAAGGGTAAGTTTATAAAACCTATAGACGAAACCCAACACTTCGCTCCGGACGATGTAGCTCTTTACCTGAAAGAGCATCCTGGAATATACCGTATCTTGGACTTCGGTTACCGCCCGGAGGACAACTACTTGGCCCTATTTGGGGTGCAGTTCGTAGGGGGACATCATGGTCAGCAGATGCAGTCCTATCAGGAATATTTGGGATGTAAGGCCCTTATGTTTAACCCCTTCAACTGCGAAAGGCTCATAAACCATTTTCAGATATTGGACAGCATAAATACCAGATACATACTGGCACCCGTGGGTATAAAGGAGGCAGCCCGCCAGGAGGCTGAAAATCGTGCGAATCCTATACTCCAGAACTTCGCTGACTACATAGCAAAGTACGAGGAAGTGTTCAACAATGAACGCATATCCATACTTTTCAACCCCGACCACTTCCCCCGTTTCTATGGCCAGTGTGGGGATTCTGTCGTACCGGCGAAGGTAAAAGCGTACGATTACATAAACGGGTATTACGAAGCCGAAATAGAGGCCCCTTCGCAGTGCAAGTTCGTATTAACCGAAAACTGGTATCCTCACTGGCACGCCTTTTTGGACGGTAAGCCTGTATCCATCGAGCGGTACAAAGGGACCTTTATGGCCTTTAACATCCCCCAGGGTAGGCATCTTATAACCTTCACATACGATAGCCCCCTTGAAAGGTTGGGTTTACAACTTTACGCCATCGGTTTCGCTTTGGTTATAGCGATAACCATCTTTGGACTTTGGAGGGATAGGGTGAAATGAGCCAGATGGGGTTGCTCTTCTTTGGTCTGTTTTTGATCAGCATCTTCCTATATGCAGTGTATCCGGAACGTATCAAATTATGGACCCTCTTGGGGTTATCCTCCTTTTCAGCTGGACTAATGGGTGCCTTCAAGTATCCCGACCCCTACGTTTGGGCCTCTTTTGGCGTGACGATGTTGGGAGGTATCTTGGGGTGGATTCTTTTCAACTTGAGGGATAGGAGGAAAAAACATGATAGAGGGAGTGAAGGTCAAAAGACTTAGAGTCATACCCGATGACAGGGGAAGATTGGCGGAAATTCTGCGTGTGGACGATAAAATATACGAAGGCTTCGGTCAGGTATACTTCACCACCGCCTACCCCGGTGTGGTCAAAGCTTGGCATGCACATCGTCTGCAAACGGACTTTCTAACTTGCATACACGGTATGATCAAGCTGGTCCTTTACGACGATAGACCCCACAGCCCTAGCAAGGGTAAGATAAACGAGTTCTACATCGGGATTCATAACCCCATCCTGGTCAAAATTCCTCCTCTGGTTTGGCATGGATTTAAGAACGTAGGTGAGTATGAAGCTATCATTTTAAACGTTATAACCGAACCCTACAACCATGAAAATCCCGATGAGTTGAGGCGACCCGCCCACGGTGATATACCCTACGATTGGAGCCGTAGGGACAGGTGAGGAAACACACCTTAAAGAAAAGGGAGATACTCCGCAAACGGAGTGAGATCCGTTGGGCCTTTAAGAACTCACGTACCGTAATATCTAACGACCACCTAATCATCCGATGGGCCCCCCACCACGAAAGGAAGGTCCTTTTCGCCGTTGAAAGACATGTGAGGAAAGCTGTAAAGCGTAACCGTATAAAGAGAAAGCTCCGTGAATTCTATCGCCTCAACAAGGACCGTTTCCCAAAAGGAATTTGGATACTCATAGGTAAGAGGTCTTTGGCAGATTTAAAAGGATTTCCTCCTTTACCGTTTGACCGCCTTAAAATGTTTAGCCATGGCTGAAAAGAGGAAACCTATAAAGGTACTGATAGCGAAGGTGGGGCTTGATGGACATGACAGAGGTGCTAAGATAATCGTCAGAGCCTTGAGGGATGCGGGTATGGAGGTGGTCTATACGGGGCTTCATCAAACGGCGGAAAACGTGGTAAATATGGCTCTCCAAGAGGATGTTGATGCCATAGGGATCTCCATCCTTTCGGGAGCGCATATGACTTACTTTCCTAAAATCCTCAAACTCATGAGGGAGAAGGGAATGAACGATGTTCTGCTGTTTGGAGGTGGTATAATACCCGACGAGGATGCCAAAAAGCTGGAGGAGATGGGCGTAGGCAAAATCTTCGGGCCCGGAACACCCCTCCAGGAGATAATTGATTATCTCAACAGGTGGTACGAAGAGAACCGCCTTAAGAAGATAGGTGTGTGATGGAAAAACTCCTAATAGCCCTGCGATTCTTCCTTTACATGATCGTTTGGGGGTTCGTGTGGTACTTCGTTTTCGACCTTATCCTTGGCTTTGCCATGCCTCTAATCCAACGAAGAAACGCCACGGTGACAGTCCCAAAGGTTACTAACATGCCTATAGAGAAAGCCAAAGCGGTTTTAAAGGATAGGGGGCTTAAGGCGCGAGTAGATACCACCGTGCCGAGTCTAAATACACCAGCAGGAACGGTTATAGGCCAAGAACCACCTGCTGGTACCCGTGTAAAGAGAGGTCGCAACGTATATCTTACCCTATCAGCCGGAGCGAAGAACAAAAGTGTGCCTGACTTGGTCGGTATGGCTTTAGAGGAGGCTGTAAGGTCCTTAGAAGATGTGGGTTTTACCGTGAAAACCGAACCGCTTTTTACCTTGGACGAGGAGCCGGGGTACGTTCTTAGGATGTATCCACCGGCCGGTTCCTCCGTCCCTATAGGTAGTACCATAATCCTCTACTATAGTGCCGAACCACCGGATTCGCTCCTCTTTGAAGAGGATAGCACCCAGAAAACTGAAGAGGTGCAAAACATCGGGGAGTGATGATCGCCATGGAAGAGTAAGGGCCAAAGGGAAAATCCATATCCTCTTGCACCGTTAAAATGTTTGCTGTGCGTTATTTGGATTTTGAAAGACCTCTCGCCAACCTTGAGGAGGAGTTGAATAGATTGAAGGAGCAATACGAAAGCCAAAAAGAAGAGAATCTTTTAAAAAGGATACGCGAATTAGAAAAGCAGATTAAAAAGCTCCGCTATGAGATATTTTCAAAACTTACGAGATGGCAAAAAGTACAGTTAGCTCGTCACCCCGATCGTCCTAAGCCGCTGGATCTTATAAGTTACATGTGTGAGGATTTTGTGGAACTTCATGGGGACAGGTTATTTGGGGACGATGCTGCAGTGGTGGCCGGTTTAGGTAAGATAGATAGGTACGGTGTGGTGATCATAGGTATTCAGAAAGGAAAGGATACGGAAGAAAACCTGAAACGGAACTTCGGTATGGCCCACCCTGAGGGCTACCGCAAAGCTATACGGCTGTTTGATCTGGCCGATAAGTTAAAGCTACCCGTTCTAACGTTGGTCGATACCCCGGGGGCCTATCCAGGAATAGGAGCTGAAGAAAGAGGCCAGTTCTCAGCTATAGCTCACAGTATAAAACGTATGCTCTTGCTCAAGGTTCCAAGCGTAGCTTTCATAACCGGCGAAGGGGGAAGTGGAGGGGCGTTGGCCCTGGCTGCTGCCGACCGGGTGTATATGTTGGAGTATTCCATCTATTCGGTCATTTCTCCGGAAGGGGCCGCCAGCATACTGTTCAAGGATGCGAGTCGGAGTAAGGAGGCGGCTGAAACACTCAAGATTACGGCTGACGACCTGTACAGCTTCGGCATAATAGACGGTGTAATAAAGGAGCCTTTGGGAGGGGCCCATAGAGATCCCAAAACCACGGCTGTGCGCATAAAGAGAGCCTTTCTCAAGGCTGTATCCGAGTTAAAGCACCGCTCGCCACGAACTCTCCAAATGCGTAGATTCAAGAAGTACGTGTCCATGGGTAAGTGGGTGGAGCGTTGAGATGATGCCTTCAGCTGTCTATTTAGTAGTTTCTAATGCGACAATATCACTGAAACTATAGGAGTAACCGTCCCTAACTGGAGGCGCTGGTGTAAAACCTTAGAGCGAACCTCCAGAAAGCACGTGCCAATATCAAGAATATGACCGCCAGAAGGATGCTCAAAGGCAAAATTGAACTTCTGGCCTTTCCTAAGAAAACCTCCGCTGGTACAGTCGTTAAAAAGGCGACTGGTATTACAAAGGTCATAAAAAAGCGATACAAGGTAGGATAGGCTGATATAGGGAACTTTCCGCTTTCAACTAAAGTTTTCAGAACATAAGTAACATTGTATATCTTAACGAACCAGATACTCAAAGTTCCCAAGATGAACCACAGGCTGTAAAGGATAGCGAAACCGGAAAATAAGGTCAGAAGACCGTAGAGTATCCAGGTCGGCTCCGGATCGTTTTTTACAACGCCATATCCCACCAATAACGATCCTACCACGATAGAAGGAATTCCCCATGGGGAAATATGTCTGAAAGATAACCAGATTTGAGAATCCACGGGTTTAAGGAGAATGAAATCTAAAGTCCCATATTGGACATGTATTACGATACGGTTCAGATTGGGGTTCAAAATACTCTGCGATAGGCCTTCCACTATCGTAAACACCCCCAAAATGACCAAAACTTCATTCCATCCCCAACCACCCATATTGCCCCCATCGCGATAGAAAAAGGATAACGTAAACAGGCTACCTGCTGTGTTGCCTAAACTCGTAATGACCGAAACCCAGAAGTTTATACGATATTCCATTTCGGCCCGTAAGGATGTGATCCAAAACTGCAGGAGAAGGTTTAGGTATCTCACTTAACGATCTTCAGGAGAGTTCCACCTAAGAAGGTTGGAGCCAAAAAACCTCCGTCGGATGTGGGAACGTCGTACCTCGTAACCTCAACGCCACCGAGGGATATGGACACCACACCACCACCCGTTCTTTCCAAGAACCTGTCTATGTGGGAGCCTTTATCCGCCGGTGTCACTACCTTTAAAACCGTTTCTCCTTCAAATATCGCCACTTTTAACTTCGGATAAGGTAAAATTTCCTCTCTGGGAGATATACCTGTAAGCTTTTGAAAGTATTCCTTGGCTTCCTCATAGTTTTCCTTTTTTACTGCGAAGGAAACTTCTACTACCTTCATACCCGCTATTCTACAGCCGAAGGTTTTAGATACTATCGGGTGTATAATCGCAACCATGTTCTGGGCGTTAGTTTCAGGTGTAGTCTCCGGTAGGGTTGTAGGTGACGATGGACAGGTGCTAATGGGAGCCTTGGTCAAGGTTCTATCACTGCCGGATTCCGTACAAAGTGGTGGTACTTACACCGACGCTAAAGGAAGCTTTAAGTTGAGGCTAAAGCCAGGCAAATATCTTTTGGTCATCAGTTTCATCGGCTACCGCACAAGAATCTTAGGACCTTTAAACGTGGGTGATGATGAATGGGACTTGGGTGAGATAGTCTTAAAGAGTACGGCTATACAGGTGGGAGCCGTTGAGGTAGAGGCCGAACCTCCCAAAATCTCCTATGAGGGCGAAAAGAAAGTGATACGTTTGAGCGAGGATCTCACGTCCCGATCCGGAAGTACGTTGGACGCTTTAAGGAACGTACCGGGTGTCAGCGTGGATAATAACGACAACGTGCGAATACGCAACACCTCCAACATAACCCTTCTTATAAACGGCCATCCCACCACCTTAGATGTGTCGGAAGCTCTACGCCAGATCCCGGCGGCGTCGGTGGAACGCATAGAGATAATAACTAACCCCTCGGCCAAGTACGACGCTGAAGGTGGTGTTATAATGAACATCGTTTTGAAAAAACAGCGCGGTAGGGGGCTTTCGGCCTCGCTTATGGGTAGAATCGGAACCTACGATAACTACGGCGGGAGTGCCTCTTTGGGTCTGTCATCGGAAAGACTTAAATTCGTCTTAAGTGGAAACTACTTTAACTTCTCCCATTATATGGATTCCAAAACGCTGACCAGAACGTCCACTTTGGAGTATGAAGGTGAAGGCACACGATACTACTCTATGTCCCCAAAGGGTGTACGTACATCTTTGGAGTACCGTTTGAAGAGTCATATGTTAAATCTGGAAGGGAACTTTGGGCTGTGGAGGTTCGGTATGGGGTGGCAGGGGAATTACTCCAATGGAAAAGGCAGTGTAACGGATGTGGATATAGGTGGGAAAAGATTATCGGCCATCTTAGGGTACAGTGGCAAGTTTAACTCCCATGGTCTTGAAACTAGTTTCTTCTACGGCTATAAAGACGCTTTGGAAAACACCTTCAATTTCATAACCATGGGTGAGGATACGTTGTCGGGTTTCAAGAGGATATCCAAAGGTCCCAGTTACCATTGGAGGGTCAAATTTAACTACGCGTGGAGAAGGAATAAACACAGAAAGGTGGAAACGGGATACCAATGGGATCTTCGGGAGTCGGAAAACTCCACCGACTATTACACCTATATCTCCGGCACCTACAGGAAGGAAAGCTCAACTCTAAATGCTGTCCAAAGGAGGACTACCCACGCTGCCTATGCAACTTACGGCGATCGCATACTCACGTTTTCTTACGAGGTAGGTGTCAGGTTCGAAAAAACGATCCGTAGTGTAACGGTTGGGGATAGTACCTATACTTACGATTCACTCATGCCCTTTCCGAGTCTCCATATCAGCTTCTCTCCCAATCCCATCTACCAGTTTTCCGTAAGCTACTCGAAAAGGATATGGCATCCGAGAAGTTGGCAGCTCACACCCTTCGTGAGAGTGATAGACGAGATAACCGTACAGAGGGGTAATCCAAACTTAAGGCCCCAGGAGAGCGACTCCTACGAAGCCTCCTATCAGATCCTCTTGGGCAAACGGGGATACACCGGGGTTGAACTCTTTTTGCGCAGAACCTATAACGCCATAAACTACCTACCTGTCAACGAGGAAGACCAAGTGGTCTATACATGGGTAAACTCCGGACATACGCTCTCGGCCGGCTCGGAACTTTACGTCAATTGGAATGTGTTCGAGTTCTTGAGCACCAACTTCGGTTTTGACCTATACGAACATAGAGCCTACTCCGACTCTTTAAAAAGAAGTCTCACTTACGACCTCAAAGCATCCCTGACGTTGGGAAGGGGACCCGTAGGGTTGCAACTGGCAGTAAAATACTTCGGTCCCCGTTATTTCCCCGGCGGTTATCAAAGGAGTAGGAAAGTTTTAGACCTGGGTCTTAGAGTTCCTTTAAACCGGAGCCTGCTTTTGGTCGTACAGTTCAACGATTTTCTCCACCTGAACAGGCGTGAGAGAGAGGTGATCTCTGAAAACTTCTATCACTTCTCCGCAACTAGTCCCAAGTGGCCAACCCTATCCCTTATGATCATGTATGACTACAACAACTTCCGCAGACTTCAAAAACCTCGTGGGGAAAGTGATGAAGAGGAGATGGCTCCTCAACTTTAAAATAGCCCCTCTAAAATGTGGAACTACGATGCCATCTTCCAAAAACTCAAACGGAACGAACTCAACGCCGTTATAACTGTGGTGGAGCCGGAAGGAGGTTCTGGCCCCCTCAATGGGTTACCCATAGCGATAAAAGATAACATAATCACCAAAGGCGTGAGAACGACGGCCGCTTCAAAGATCTTGGACAACTATATACCACCTTACGATGCTACCGTCGTGAAACGTTTGAAAGAGGCAGGAGCCGTTATTATGGCGAAGGCCAACCTGGATGAGTTTGCCATGGGATCAACCGGCGAGAGTTCGGCCTTCGGACCGACTAAGAATCCTCACATCCCCACCCTGGTTCCTGGGGGTTCATCTTCGGGATCAGCGGCTTTGGTCGGAGGTGGGTATGTGCCCGTGGCCTTGGGTAGCGACACGGGGGGGTCGGTTCGTCTTCCCGCCGCCTTTTGTAACGTTTGGAGTTTAAAACCCACCTATGGCCGAGTATCCCGTTACGGTCTCATAGCCTTCGCCTCTTCCTTAGACGTTATAGGACCGATAGCCAATGATATTGATCTTCTGGCTAGGGTTATGGAAGTCATATCGGGTCCAGATCCCAGGGATGCCACCAGCTTGAACCTCCCGAAGTTCTCCTACGCCAAAGTCCGTGAGTTCTCCATGCGCGATCGGTGGCGCCTGGGTGTGGTGGAGGAACATCTGAAGGAAGTTTCCAAGGAGGTAAAGTTAAAGTTTGAAAGCTTCCTGGCAAAACTCCACAGGGAGGGCCATGAGATAACGTTTTTGAACCTGAAGAGCGGTAAGTTTGCTTTGGCTTCCTACTACGTTATCGCTACAGCCGAGGCTTCCTCCAACCTGGCACGATACGATGGAGTGAGGTTTGGCGTTAGGGTTGAAGGTGAAACCCTCGAAGAAACCTACATAAAGACCCGGTCTCTCTTTGGAAAGGAAGTCAAACGGAGGATCCTAATGGGAACCTTCGTTCTCTCCCACGGTTATTACGATGCCTACTATCTGCAGGCTTTGAAAGTACGCCGTCTGGTGAAGGAGGAGGTTGAAAACTGGTTCAAGGATGTGGATTTGGTCCTTACACCTACCAATCCCACCTCTCCTCCTCCTATAGGTGCCGGTTTCTCTCCCGTTGAGTACTATCGTCTTGATACCCTTACCGTACCCTTCAGTCTGTCAGGTGTTCCGGTCCTCAACGTACCCTTAGGTGATTTCGTGGGTGTTCAAGTTGTGGCCCCCTTCGGTTTGGATGAGAGGGCCGTAGGTTTCGGTAGGTATGTCAAATCCCTCCTATGATCTCCTCCTCTTTTTGGAGTCTTACATCTATGGGCGTTTCGCTCTGGTAGATTTCAAAGCTTACGACACCGGAAAAGAGGGAGGTTATATACTGGTGGTGGAGGGGGATTACTCCGAAGAAGATGTGCGGGCTATCGAGCGTAACCGCATCTTCCACCGAACCATCGTCTACAAGGACGAAGGACGCCTAGGAATACACATTATAACGTACGAAAAGCGTGAGTTCCCCTGGCTAAATGTGGTTATGTTTCTTTTAACGCTCGTTTCCACCTTCTTCGCCGGTGCTATAAACGTGGGAGCCAACCCCTTCGGACCGGGTATATTGGAAGGTTGGATATTTTCGCTTCCCTTGTTGGCCATATTGGGTGCTCACGAGTTTGGACACTATCTGGTGGCTCGCAGGTTCGGAATACCGGCTTCACTTCCCTACTTCATACCTTTCCCTTCGTTGATAGGTACCATGGGGGCGGTTATACGTCTTCGCGGGCTCCTTCCGAGCCGTAGGTCGCTTCTTTATATGGCCTTCGCCGGACCTATAGCGGGCTTCGTGGTGGCCTTGCCGGTTTTGGCGGTGGGTTTAACCATGAGTGAGGTGGTAGACGCCGATGTGGGAGGCATACGTCTTATATTCGGCGAACCTTTGATCTTTAAACTTCTGCGATGGATTGTGCTGGGATCTTTACCACCTGGTAAAGACCTGCTCATACATCCGGTGGCCTTCGCTGGTTGGGTGGGAGTGTTCGTGACAGCTTTGAATCTCATACCGTTGGGTCAGTTGGACGGAGGACACATACTCTACGGCCTTCTACCTAAACTTCACCGTAAGGTGGGATGGGCCATAATCTTAGCTCTACTGCCCGCCGGTCTACTTTGGAACGGATGGTGGGTTTGGGCTTTCATAGGCCTACTGATGGGTCCCTATCATCCTCCGGCCGTGTTCAACGAACGTCTTATAACCAGGTCGGAAAAGATCGTTGGGGTTCTTTCTCTCATCATGCTGATACTCTCCTTCATACCTGTTCCCATACGTGTTCAGTAGCACCTTAGAATCCTAGCATGAAACCGAAGGTCGTCCTGGTCGGGTACGGTCGTATGGGTAAGGAAGTGAAACAGGTGTTAGAGGAGAAAGGATACCCGGTGGTCGGGGTAGTAGAGAGGGATACTGGTTTAAAAGCCATAGATGAGGCGGATGTGGTGGTAGAGTTTGCCCTACCGGAAGCCACCCTACCAGTCCTGGAATATGCCGCTGAAAGGGGTAAAAGGTACGTTTTGGGTACTACAGGGCATACTATGGAACAGATAGATAAGATAAGAAAATTAGCCCAAAGGATAGCAGTTTTGCACTCACCTAACTTCTCTCGCGGCATAGCCCTTTTAAAGTTGGCCATAAGATCTATACTACCCTTCCTCGAAGGCTGGGATAAGGAGATCGTAGAGATACATCACAGGTGGAAAAAGGATGCCCCGAGCGGCACCGCTTTAGCTTTGGCTCACCTATTCGGCGAACCTATAAACACCTTCAGGAGAGGAAAGAGGTTGGAAAAGGAGGTAGGTGTCTTCGGCGTGCGCGGTGGGGATGTTTTCGGAGATCACACGGTTTTTCTCCTAACTGAGGGTGAAAGACTTGAGCTTACCCATCGGCTAACTTCCCGGAGGGCTCTGGCTTTAGGTGTTCCAGCGGCTATAGATTTTATCATGGGTAAAGAGGTGGGCTTTTTTACCTATGATGACGTTTTCAGGGAGCTTTCTCCCTTATAATATCCACCTTGCGGGCGCGTAGCTCAGGTGGTTAGAGCGCTCGTTTGACATGCGAGAGGTCGGAGGTTCAACTCCTCCCGCGCCCATTTTCACCTCTCGGTTGGGTCAACGGATCGGCCGTTCGTTATTATTGTGTTAAGTTTGTGCTATTTTGCTGGTTTAAAGAGAGGGCTCGTAGATGAATGGATATACGGTATGGAGTACGCTACTATCTCATTGAAACGATATCCTTTAAATGGGTGACTGAGAAAATATGGCTACAGGGGGGGGTTTGATGGATACGAAGTCCCCACCTATTCTAACTATCACGATAGGTAGCATCTGAACTGGTTTCACTGTGAGGCTAAATGGCCTCCAAGTGAAACCACCTTCATTGACTTCGGGCCGTTTCTTGAACTTGTGAAAAGTAAAACGAAAAACTGGCTAAAAATCTTTTAGAGAGTTTCATCTTCCTTTAAAGGGGCTACGCATCAAAGAAGTATTAAATCCTCAAGCGTTTGAATATCGGTTCAGGTATGAGTCTTATGATCGTCATTATTAGTGCCCAGTACCAGGGTATATATACCACATCCTTCCCGCGTTCCATGGCCTTTACTATATCTTTGGCCACCCTTTCGGGGGAAGATACGAGGCGGCGGGGGAGATCCAACCCTTCTGTCATGGGAGTGTCCACAAAACCAGGTTTTATATCAACTACCTTTACCCCCTTCCTAAAGAGTCGGTTTCTAAGCCCGCTTAGATATATACTAAGACCCCCTTTGGCACTACCGTACGGAAAGTTACTTCCTCTACCCCTATCTCCGGCCACGGAGGTTATGGCACCGATGACTCCCCTTCCGCGTTCTTCCATGTAGGGAACGATCTGAGTGAGGATGGAAAGTGCGCCTAAGTAATTCGTTTCCACGATTCTCTTTAACTCCTCAAAATCCACGACCGCCCTATCTTGATCTCCCAAGTATCCGAAAGCTAAGAGCACCCAATCTATCTCCCCCATCCTCTTAAGGACGGACCGCAGAAAGGAAGAGTGGGAATCGTAATCGGTAGCATCAAATTTAGCCCAGCTTACTTTGGCGTCGTACTTTATGGTTAGATGCTTGGCAAAGCGTTCAAGATCCTCCAAGTTACGGCTCGCTAAAAAAAGTTCATGGCCTTTCTCGGCCAATTTTTGAGCCACGGCTTTGGCTATAGCTGAATTGGCGCCCAATATCAGAACCTTCATCCCACAAATTTAAGGGAGATGAACTACGCGGTGGATTTAAAAAGTTCCTCGGCGAAGATACGGCGTACCTTCGCTTCATGAAACCGAAAGGCTCCATCGCGGTTTCTTTGACCCAACCTCATCCGCAGTTGGGGACTTTCCAAAACTAAGGACAATGCTTCTAAAAGGGAGTCCTCGTCCCCCACCTTCACGAAGGGGTTTCCTTCAGGTACCACCTCCGTGAGAGCGCCAACGGGTGTTGTGACTACAGGTAAAGCCGATGCCATAGCTTCCAAGACGGCCATAGAGAAGCCCTCGGAGTAAGAGGGAAGAACGAAGACAGAGGCAGAGGAGAATATACTAAGTTTCCTTTCTCCCCAAACGTTCTCATGTATATCAAAGCGATCTTCAATCCCTCGTTCTATCACGTACCGGTGCCACACATCTCTCACGCTTTCCTTAGGAATCCAAACTATGTTGTTCTCGTTTTCTATCTCGTTGCCCACGGCCACGAACTTTACATCAGGGAACCTCTCAACTAACCGGTGGGCCACTCTCAAAAGCAAAGTCCATCCTTTAGCTACAGACCTATGCCCCACAAAAAGTACCACCCGCTTCGTATAGTCGGGCTTTAGAGAAAAGAACTCCTCCGCAGCCGGGTTGGGTACCACTCCCAGCTTGTAGCTTGGAAGGATACCGGCAAATTGGTCCTTTAAACCCTCCGACTGTACCAGAATTCTATGGCATCTGTGCCACGTCCAGAGGGCCAAAGCTTTAACTAAGGGGTTGCTTTCTTTAAAGAAACGACCATAATGGCCACCGCGGGCATGGGCTACCACACGGGCTGAGAAGGATGAGGCAAGATTGAGAACAATCCAGTCTTTCAAAACCCCCAGGGGTGTGGCACTAAGGTTGAAATAAAAGACGTCAGGACCAACGGATGGGAGAAGCCTAATCAGAGATAGGAGGTTGCGTCCCCAAGCACGGATGGCTCGGAAGGTTAAACGCCCCTTGTCAGCATTATCCCTTTGATAGGAGGTGTTTATAACGTGCAGGTTGAAGGGAAGATCTTCCGCCTTAAGGAGTAAAGAGTTGGAAACCTCCGGTCCCGCATAAGGCGGACCTAAGGGAACGAAAGCAACCACTTCCCTCCGAGCCAACTAAGTCCCCTCCTTCCATGTGCGCCTCAACTGACGCTCGGAAGGCTCGTCTATGCGGATACCCATCGTGGTTAGCTTACGCTCGGCCACGCTTTCGTCTATGGCTTCCGGTAATGTATAGACCGAAGGTTTCAACCTGTCATGGTTTTCCTTCAGGTAGAGGACAGCCAAAGCCTGATTTGAAAAGCTCAAATCCATTACCTCGGCCGGATGCCCCTCCGCGCCACACAGATTCACCAGTCTACCCTCACAGAGCACATACACCTTTCTTCCATCCTTCAAAAGGTATTCAACCACGTTGGGTCGGACTTCCCTAATTTCCAGAGCCATGCTTTTTAAATCGGTCAGGTTTATCTCCACGTTGAAATGGCCAGCGTTAGCTAATATTACACCATCGTTAGCCACCTTAAAATGCTCTGCCCTCACCACGTCGGGTTCTCCTGTTGCTGTTATAACGATATTGGCCCGTTTTATAGCCTCGGTCATGGGGAGGACGTCATAGCCGTCATGTAGAGCTTCCAGGGCTTTTATAGGATCTATCTCGGTCACTATAACGCGGGCTCCAAGGCCTTTAGATCGCATGGCCACACCGCGCCCCACCCAACCGTATCCGGCTACGACTACCACCTTACCGGCAAAAAGAACGTTGGTCACGCGCATTATACCATCCACGGTAGACTGGCCTGTACCGTAGCGATTGTCAAAGAGGTATTTGGTTCTGGAATCGTTTACGGCTATGATAGGATATTTCAGTACACCTTCCCACTCCATCTGACGGAGTCTTTTCACACCGGTAGTCGTTTCTTCAGTCCCGCCCCATATGCTCTTCCAGAAGCCTTCCTCATGGGCCAGAACCGTGAGATCCCCTCCATCATCCATAGTTATGTGTGGTTCGAACTCTAGGCAGGCGCGCAGATTCTCATAGTATTCCTGAGAACTCTCACCTCGCATGGCGAAGACTTCAACACCGTAGTATTTGACCAGCGCAGCGGCTACGTCGTCCTGCGTAGACAGAGGGTTGGAGGCACAGAGTCGTACCTTTGCGCCTAACTCTTTAAGGGTGATGATCAGATTCGCCGTCTCCGTCGTTACATGAAGGCAGGCCGCTACTCTTATGCACCTCAAAGGAGAATCGTGCAAGTAATCCTCTCTTATGGTCTTTAAAACGGGCATACGGCGAGCAGCCCACTCTATCCGCTTTTTACCGCTGGGAGCTAGCTCCAAATCCCTCACTTTGGACATGGGTGACTATGTTAAGGTAGATCACCCCTACCCACTACGAGGACCAGCTCACCTCTTTCCTTAACCTTCTCGGCTATCTCCGAAAGTCGTCCAAAGATGTATTCCTCATGAACCTTGGTCATCTCCCTACAGAGACAGGCCTCCCTATCACCAAGGACCTCCAGAACCTCTTTCAAAAAGCGGCGCACCGTATGAGGGGAGACGTAGAAGATAACGGTTCCATTAAAACGTCCAGCCTCTTCAAGCCACTTACGTCTCCGACCAGCTTTCTTTGGTGGAAATCCGAAGAAGGCGAAACGATCCGTAGGAAGGCCGGAAACCGACAGAGCAGCAAGAGCCGCCGATGGTCCCGGAACCGGTAGAACGGGGATCCCCCTCTCCCTGCATGCTCTAACGAGACGGTAACCCGGATCGGATATGAGGGGAGTACCGGCATCGCTGACCAAGCTTAGCGTTTTACCTTCTTGAAGGAGGTTTAAGATTCTATGGAGTCTTCTGTTTTCATTACCTTCGTAGAACGATATTAAAGGTACATCTATCCCGTAACGTCTAAGGAGTGCTTTAGTTCGACGAGTATCCTCGCACAGTACAAAGTCACTATCCTTTAGAACCTCCAAAGCCCGTAGGGTAATATCCTCTAGATTCCCGATGGGAGTGGCCACCACGTAAAGACGGCCACTCATACGTCCAAAACGGCCTTTAAAAGTGAATCGGCTATCCTTTTTACTTTGCGTTCTTTATCCTTACGCAAGGCCTCTGCTTTGGCTTCAGCCCGCTTGAGCATCTCTTCCCCTTTCCTTTGAGCATCAATCAAGGCCTTCTGACGAGCTCCCTTCAGCATCGCTTGCCCTTCCCTTTGTGCCTCTTCCACCAGAATCTTCGCATTCCTTTGAGCCTTTCCTATTATTTCTTTCGCTTTCGCTTCAGCTTTTCTTAGCAGGCTTTCCATCTCTTCTTCGTATTTGATAGCTTCATCCACCAACCAAGTTTCTTTATATTCGTGGTGCGCCATAGACGATATTCTACCGCAGAAGTATTCAGTATACCACTATGCTCCGTTCGATCTCGCCAGTGTTATGCCACACCCTCAACAGATACACCCCAGGTTTGAGTTTCACGGGGACGTTCAAAAGACCCTAGTAGTTCTTTCAGCTACCGTGATAGAGATGGGAGCCAGGTACAGTGTAGGGATCCACTTTCAGATCCGTCCTCCCTTTAACTCTAAGGCGTAGTTCATCTCCCGCCACGGCGTAATTTACGTAGCAGTCGGCACTTAGATCTGCATCACCATCGTCCGATCCCAAAGCTAAATCGCGTCATAATTGGAAGTACCGAAAATCTTGACCCATTGAAGGTTGGCACTTCTATCAAACTTTGCTATAAAACCGTCAGCGTCACCTCCCGATACGCAATTCAGACATCCGGCAGCTACGAATCCTCCATCCCCGGTTGGTGGGACGATAGTATTCTCGTTTGGCAAGAGCTTCACCGGAACGTCGACCCAATCCATGTGTTTGCCTCGTATAAAATTAAGCTGCACCAGGAAACTGTAAAGGGGAGATAACAGCTGCCAGGGCTTGCTCCACCATCGTAGCCGATGGTAATAGTACTGTCGGTTTGCCATATAACCCTGGAGGCCCAGTCGTTCTATCACCGGTGTTTCCTATAACCTTCTTCCAAGTGGGGGTCATCGAGATGTAATCCTTATCATTTCCACTTATGGAAAAACTCGTAATGAAGAGGAGAAGGACCGGTGTATCGACCTCCAACATAATCCGATGTACTTCCACCGTACGTGGCAACGTCTGATCAGGTTTGGGCCGCGAGTAAGTATCTTAGAGGATTTGATTTCCCTATAATCGTGGGTATAATCGGGGCGAAATCTTAAATAGAGATAGTTTTTTTAATCCCATAGCAAACACCAAGGAGATTTTATTGTCGCCACGATTGAAGGTTTTCAACAAACGTCTCATAACAGCGCTTACGTACGTTCCACATCTTTTTTCCCCCTTATGGCAACCACCACCCGATTTATGGTGATGGTGCAACCGCCACATAAGGGTTAGCCGATTGGGAGAGTAAAAATACCAGCATAACGTTTGTATTTTATAGATGGGAAAAATTTTCGTAGTAATCATCTCACTCACCATTTGCGATATTCTTTGGAGAAACGAAAGAACGGCAACATCTGAATTGGTCTCACTATGAGGGTATTTAGCCTCCAAGTGAAATTATCTTCATTAACTTCGGATTGTTTGTACATCTTGCATTTTTAAAGTCTGTAGGGAACGAAGGATCTTTAAAGAATCTCATACTCCTCTGAAAGAGAGCCGTACATTCAAAAAGGGCATTTATACAGCAAAAAACACAAAATCCCCAACTTCACAATGTTTGTAATATTCCCTAAAGTGGAGCGGAGGGGACTCGAACCCCCGACCTCCGGAGTGCGATTCCGGCGCTCTCCCACCTGAGCTACCGCCCCAGCCGAGTGACTATTATACGGCGGGAGGATTTAACGATAGAATCTTAAAAACTGTTCCATAAACTCCTCGCGGCTGTGGTGTAACACCCTCATACCGGTACCTAATTCAAAACCGGCAAGCCTTCCCATCCTCGGTAATATCTCTAAATGCCAATGATAATCACGGCTCCTGGGGGATTGATGAAGAACCATATTGTAGCTTTTTATACCCATTCTCTTAAGAGCGGCTATCGTTCTCCTTAAAAGATGGACGAAAGCTTCTGAGGGTTCAAAGATCCTTGCATGTTTCGTGGGAAATATCCAAACCTCATAGGGAAAAGCCTGGACGTTTGGAACCCCGACAGCGCAACCATCATCCTTCACCAGGACGGTCGCATAGCCTCCACATAGCAAACAGCTATCGCCTGAAAGTCCCCTAACTTCAGCCTCCACCAGATCGGGTACCCTATCCAGTGCTATCAGTTGAGCGTGGGGATGAACCAAGGAGGCACCCGCATCCAAACCATAGTTCCTGAAAAGAAGGACGTACTCCTTCGAGTGATAGGCCTTTAACCGTTCATACCATACCCTCACGAGGAGTTGAAGATGTTCCCCCGGTAAAATATCGATATCAGCTTCGTGAGAGGGAGTTTCAACTATTACCTCATGGTCAGGAACTATAGGATACTTGTTGGGAATGACCCTGACCAACCAATCCTCTCCATCCCCGGGAAAACGTGCTATCTCCGGTGGTGTTAGCTCCTCGTTACCCTTACAGAAGGGGCAGCGAAATTCTTTCGTCTTCCCTTCATGGGGCCTCCGGCTTCTTTCAGGAGCAACTATAACACCTATCAGACGAAGTGGATCCCTCCGAAATTCCAAGTTTCCATTTTACGGTCGTCCTATAATAGGTTTTTTTAACCTGCCCGCCCTTTTTAGCTTATCTTTAAGTTCCATGGCCCACGGTTCAGTTTCATCGTACAGAAAACTGCCCGAATAGAGCGTGAATCTTAAATTGGAAGGTGAATGTCTAAACTCTCTAATGAAACGCATGTAATCGTACACGGTTTTCATCGGTTTGGGACTGTGGGGAAATATATGAGATGCCATACTTCTTAGTCCTTCGGTTCCTAAGGTACGTTCTATCCCAAGGATTATCAGTGCTTTCCTTCTGGGTAATTTTACCTCTTCAAGCCCCTGTACTACTCTTAACCTCCCCCCAAAGGAGATGTATTTTCTTTTGTCTTTAACCTTATAAGCGTGCCACAAGAAACTCTGTATCCCGGCCTCCTTAGGCGATACGTTGCAGAGAAACCCCTTACGAACGAGACGATTTATCTTTCTAAAGAACGGAGCGTAGTCAGGTAACTCCACCTCTCTCACCGTCTGCGCGGGATCAAAGATACTTCCAAGTATCCGACCTGCGAGATATAACAACTTCTCCCCTTCCTTCTGAAAACTCTTGAGAAGAATTTCGTAGGTCAGAAAGTCTTCCTCCATTATGGCCATGACCATTCTGCCGATGATCGCCAACCTCTTCGAAAAAGGATGACTCAACAGAAAGGGAAACCTTTTGGACCTAAATACATCCCTAAGGGCGAGAAGATCACCGGTGAAAGCTCGGTTTATACCGCCGTATATTTCCGAAGGATCACCTTTGAGGGCAGATTTCGGTAGAACGTACATTCTACCCAGAAAGTTAAAAACCTGCAGGTATAGAGAATGCAAAAAGGCTTGGGAAAATCTGGCACGTATGTAATCTTCGTTTTCATAAAGTATTCGGTATGCCTTGGCAAAATCGCCAAGGTAATACATGGTGTAGTAGAAGTTCTCAATGGGTTTTTGGGGGGGATCTAAAGGTTTAAAGGCTAAGAATTTCAGCATAAATTTTAACCATTCAATATCCTCATCCCTTTCTTTTACCAAACGATCCCAAAGTCTAATGTAATAGTGTGTTTTTCCCATGTCCATGTTGAAAAAGTGGAACATAGCTATCACCTTGAGAAGATCTTTAGGTACAGTACCGGATAAGAGCAAATGTTTTAGGTATTCTTCTAATCGTCTCACATTGCTCACTTTAAACATACCCCCCTATTATAAGTTGGACCACGGCGAAGCGGAGCCGACCGTAGAATATGTTGTAATGGTTCGGATAGTGGGGTTGGGAGCGTATGTACCCAAGAACAAACTTTTTAACGAAGATTTTGAACGATTCATGGACACCAACGACTCGTGGATAAGCAGTCGCAGCGGTATAAAGACCCGTCGTATAGCTTCTCTGGACGAACTCACATCCGATTTGGCAGCTAAAGCTTCTCTTAAGGCCCTTGAGAATGCCGATCTCCCTCCTTCGAAGCTGGATGTGGTGGTGGTGGCCACATCCTCCCCTGACACCCTCACCCCCTCTACGGCCTGTATAACCGCCTCCAAGATAGGTGCCGGAAGAGTCCCCTGCTTTGATATAAGTGCGGCTTGCCCAGGTTTCCTCTACGCTTTGGAAATAGCTAAAGGGCTTCTTTTGAGTGGATATTACAGGTATGCCCTCGTCGTGGGTGTGGAGTCGGGTACCAAGTTCATAAACTGGCGTGATAGAGGTACCGCCGTTCTTTTTGGAGACGGGGCTGGGGCTGTGGTTCTTACTCAAGACGACAGCGAGTTCGGTATCCTGGCCACCTATCTCCAGGGAGATGGACGCCTGGGAGAACTCCTTAAAATAGAGGTAGGCACCGCCTATCCTCCAGGCAGTTGGGGGGTACGGATGCGAGGACGGGAAGTTTTTAGGAACGCGGTGGTTCAAATGGGTCAAGCGGCCGTAGAGGTTCTCAAGCGTGCCTCCCTCTCGCCCCAAGATGTGGATTGGCTCGTTCCTCATCAGGCCAACCTACGAATAATAGAGGCGACAAGGGAACGTCTGCAAATTCCAAAAGAAAAGGTTTATGTAAATATCCACGAATATGGTAACACCTCGGCCGCTTCCATACCTATAGCCTTCCATGAGATGGAAGAGAAAGATCTTTTAAAAACGGGGGATGTCGTCTTAACCGTCTCCTTTGGAGCCGGCTTCACGTGGGCTTCAGCCCTCATAAGATGGGGATAGGGCGGGGAGAACCCCGCCCATCCTTACTATCGGAGAACGACCTTGGTAAGACGTATGGGGGTACGTACCAAATACACCCCTTTGGGAAGATGCGAAAGATCCACCCGTAGAGAACTGCCCTTGATGGTGCCATGGAAAACCCTGTTTCCAGTCAAGTTGTAGATCTCCACTGACGATCCATCCCTTCCCGATACGAAAAGTGTTCTACCGGAGAGACGTATCTCCTCTTTGATCTCATCCCGGTTTTCAGAGGTAGATAGGTCATCATCGGCGGCGGCTAAGGTACAGTATCCCCAGGTACTTATGTGACATGAATGATCGCCCACACTAAAGCCTAAGGATGTGGGTGAAAGCTTGAGCGGTACTACCTCGGAGGTTATTCCGTAGGGAGTAGTCCCCAAGGTGGTTATAACGTTCATCGTGACGCCGTTTACGAGGCGGAGCCTATAGTTACCATACATTACGACAGCGTCCAAATGGCCATCGTTGTTTAGATCCAGGAGAGTGGGAGGATAGGAGGCACGAGCTCCCAAGCTGGAGGTTCCACCCAAATATGCGCCGTCGTATCCTCGGTATACTCGTAGCTCATTTCCACTCACTACCCACACGTCAGAGCGACCATCTCCGTTTTTGTCTCCCAGGGCAACAGTGGAGGAATTGGTGAGGGACCGGTACCAAACCTGTGTCCAAGAGGAACCGTATTCGTATACTCTCACGGCACTTCTACGAGGCACGACTACTTCGTCCCTGCCGTCACCGTCCAAATCTTCGACGGCCACCGTATAGTCAGGGTAGGTTTCAGGAGTGGAGGGAATGTAGGCATAGAAGGAGCTGTGAAAGGAACCATCTTCAGCATTGAGAACGTATATGCGGCCGTTGGTGAGCGGGAAGAGAATTTCCCAGTCGCCGTTGCCATCTATATCGCCCATGGCTGCAGCGTGTGAAGGAGAAGGCAAGGATGTTCTCCAGTTGTACAGGAAGGTGGAAGCGCATCCCCTTATGCTGTAAGCATAACCACTCATATAAACGAATACCTCCGGGCATCCGTCGGGTTCTATATCGGCTACCAGAGGCGATTCCCCTCGCCGAGAGCTTTTGGTTTGACTGTATAGGATGTTGCCACTCATGTTAAGGACACGGAAGTAGCTGTAGGAGTGAGCGTATATCTTGCGGTTGTTGCGGGAGGCGGCCACCGAGGCTATGGGTGTTCTGAATTGATCTGGGAAATCTCTTAACCAGAGGTTAGCACCACTGTTGCCGTCAGTGGCCTTTACGCCGTAGTTTATCTCGGCGGTTATTATGTCGTAGTCGCCATCGTGATTCACATCCACCGATATAAGGCTCAAATCAAGGCCTCCGTGGACGCGGTCGTACAGGCGGCTCATGGAACCACAGTTACCGACGAGAGCCGTTCGGCCTGTGCGCCTAAAATCATGCCTAAACTGTTTCCAATCAGGCGCCGAAGGACCGAAATCCTCATACGATTGTCCCAAAATCAAAAGAATACCCATCATAACACCGGATTATAGTGGTGAAATGTGTGTGCCGGGAGGAGGGTTTGCACACAGTACAATCCGGTGTTATCTAAACGACGATTCTGGGGTAGGACGAGAGGGTTGGGTGTGATGAGAGCATGACCCTCCCCTGCTCCAAAAATCCCATTATACTCTTGGCTTCCATCATCATGATCATAAACATCCTCTTTGGGTCACTTTAATCACAGTCAACAGTCCCCTATATACATCGCAAGAAAGAAAGCTAACGATCACTCCTTGGCCTTAGATCCTTGCGTAAAAACGTCTATAATGCCCTTTTGCTATATTCTGCGGCGTTTTGCTTGATGCTCTGTGGTTTCACTTGGAGGCTGTTTGGCCGCAGAGTGAAACCAAAGCGATGTTCATGCCCTTGGTCTCCAACGAAAACTTGTAATCGTAGCAGGTGAAAGGAAACGGCGATTGGGACGTGTTCAAATACCTACCTTCCTAACGATATTACCCCTACTCCGGGATCTCATCTTTAACGTCCTCGTGATTCTTATACTCTTCGTTTTGAAGTACCGATGTGATAAAGTCGTCTATCTCCTTTTTGGTTAGGAACGCTCCTGCCAAGAGCTTGCCGGTATACCGGTTGTTTTTGATCTCCCAGAACATGTAGAACTCCGGGAACTTTTCCTTCAGGCGACTGTAGGCAACCCCATATTTGCTGGGCTTTTTGTAGTTCTGCTCTATGAAGAAGTGGTTATCATCTATCTCTATGAGGTTTAAAACAGCTCCGGTTTTGGTTTCAACCAGCTTCCACTTCAAAGGACGCTCTTTAAGAACCTTCATAGGTGACTATTATACCCATGATGCTTGAGAAAAACTGCAAGTATAGAAAAATTCCTTTCACAAAGGTGGTTGAGAACTATCTTGGAAGTGGAAAGATCGGGCTTTGGGCCAAAAGACTATCTCTCTCGTCATAGGCGACTATGCGGAAGGTGCCCTCACCAACAAGTACTCGTATGCGCCTCGGTTCTTTTCCCCTCCAATACAGAGTGAAGTTCCGCCTGTAGGTATGTATCTGAAGATCATCCATGCTTAAGAGAGTCACAACGTTGAAAGGAACGTTTATCCATGGCCACACATCTTTGGTATATAAAAGAAGAGTTCTGTTTCCTTTGAAGACGGCGACCTTTTTAAGCCCACGGAAAGAAGATCTGAGATAGTAGCGAAGAATCCATCCCTTTCTTTTTAGTACTACGTCCCAATTTCGGTACAGTGTATCTATGATCTTTTCCTCCGTGGGGAAGGCCTCATCGTACGTATGGAAGGTTGAGTTGTGAGGAAGGCTCTGGAGCCATTTACGATGCACACTTACCAAGACAGAAACGCGGGGGAGCCAGAACATGTACCCCACATTCCCCAAATCGTAAGTGGCTTCCAACTGACGGCGTATGTACCACGCTAAACCCTTACGCTTGGGTACCCTCCAGCTAAAAGCTTGAAGCCACACCCTTATTCGTGAGGTATCTATACCGAAGGAAATCATATTTAAAAGGGTATGATAGGGAGCCAAGTAGGGATTCAAAAGCTCCTTCCAGTAGTGGGAGGGATAGGCCATAGGTGAAAGTACATCAAAGAGGTTGGAGAAGGTGTAAATACTCTGACCGATCATGTCCACACCGTTTTTCGGTTGAAGGGGGATGCGGCCAAAAATATCGGCCGACGTGGGGAGGGTGTCGGGTATTACAGAGAGAAGGTGCTTTAAGGATGAGATAAGGCGTCTGACCTTTACTCTTGTCGGAAGTCCAACAGCTACATCTGGCCAGCGTATGTAGTCCAACTGTATTTCGTCCACGTGAGGTATAACCTCTTTCAGAATGGAGATATTATACTCTTCAACCATACTATCCCCAGGAAAAACGAACTCTCCTCTACCTCTGCCTATCACTCGGCGTAAAGCAGCATCTTTAAATATAGCGAGTCTTCCGATCACGTAGACGCCCTTGCCACGAAGGTAATCCGCCACACCCCGCAGATCCCCCTTAACTGCTCTGGTTTTAGCGGATAGTGGGTGGTCGAAGGGGACCCCTACGTATCCCTCTACCGTTTTAAAGTCTATGATCACACAGTCAAATCCCCCTTTCTTCAACCTTCGGTAAAATGCTTCTTTTCGGATTCTCCCTTTAAGGGATAAGGCTCGTGCAAACTGTAGGTGCATGCCCTTACTACAACCGGGAAGTGTAAGCAAAAGAACGATGTTCATTGTCCAAATTTCCAGGTAAAGAATTTATCTATACCTTCGGCTATATCTTTGGCCAAAGCCTCTTGATAGCTGGGATCCTTTAAAAGGTTTGCTTCATAGGGGTTGGAAAGGTAACCCAACTCCACAAGTATGGAGGGGAAGAAGATTTGCCTTAGGACGTAGAAATTTGCCTGTCTAACTCCACGATCGGTCGTATAGCGCTTCAGGTTGGAATGAACGAAAAGGGCCAAAGTACGTGAATCCTCCAGAAAAACGTTCTGGAGTAAGTCTCCTATTATTCCTTTTACCTCTTTGGATGTAACGTACGGCATATTTTCAACCAGCACCGCGGCCCTCCTATCAGTTGCCTTTTCAAGGGTCAGGATATAGGTTTCAAGGCCTTTGGCCTTAGAGTTGGACATGAAATTGCAATGTAGGCTGACGTACACTTTGTAACGTCCCCTAAGAGCGTTGGCCAGCTCTCCCCTTTCAAATAGGGAGACGAACCTATCCTCCTCCCTGGTCAGAACCACCCTGTAACCCCGCCATCGCAACTCCTCCACCAGGCGTAATGCTACCTGAAGCGTAACGTCCTTTTCGGCCAATCCCCTCACTCCCACAGCGCCAAAGTCGGTACCACCATGGCCGGGATCCACTACGACAATGAATCCTTCTTTGGAATAGAGGACCAAAGTATCTCCTTTAACGACGTGATATGCGAACCTGCGGTTTAGAAGAAGTAAAGTCCTCTCGTGATCACGCCTCACGCCATCAACCAGACCATCCAACGCTGAAGTATCTAAGCTGATCTTACCTTTAAGGAGTAGCGTATCCCCGAAACGTTCAACCTCTTTTACCCCTACCACTAAAACACTATCCAACACTCCCAAAAGTATGATCATCAGGGAAACATATTTTATGGTGGATCAGATACCTGCCGCTTTACGTAACCGGTTCATTATAGCTTTTCCCAATCCCCGCTCCGGAACCGGGAAAAAGGCTATAACCTCATATCTCTTTCTGTCGGCTGCGTAGAGGATACGAAAGAGATTGGACGCCATCTCCCTTAGATCACCCCTCTCCGATAGAAAGATCACATCCCCCTCCACACCGCACATCCTTTTGGGTAAAACCAAAAGCACACGCCTATATAAGGCTCTGAGACGGTAATACTTCTCCCAACTCTCCAGAATAACGACTCTACTTTTTGGTGAGTAATGTCGCTTTAGCATACCCGGAGCTAAGGGATCTTCCGATTTAAGCTCCTCCACTTTCCTCCCTAAAACTCTCTCTATCTCTTCAACCGAAAGTCCTCCCGGTCTCAATAACAGGATCTTATCGTTCCGAAGGGTCACAATGGTGGATTCCACACCTATCGGAGTGGAACCGGCATCCAGGATAAGATCGACTGCGTCCCCCAAGGTTTCTGCCACCTGACGGGCAGTGGTAGGACTAACGTATCCGAAGGGATTAGCACTTGGTGCTGCTATAGGTAGATTTGCCTCCTGGATTAAGAATAGGGCAACGGGATGATCCGGCATACGAACCGCTACGGTTTCCAAACCCGCAGTAGTTATCGCCGGTAGCTGGGGATTCTTGGGTACCACCACGGTAAGGGGTCCGGGCCAAAACGCATCGGTTAGCTTTTTCAGTTCGGGTGGGATAGTCAAAGCTACCCTTTCAAGCTGCTCGTGAGTGGCCACATGTACTATGAGAGGATCAAAACTTGGCCTGCGTTTTACCTCGTATATACGACCTACAGCCCTCTCATCGAAGGCGTTAGCGCCAAGGCCGTAGACGGTTTCAGTGGGAAAAGCCACTATGCCACCGCGACGTATTACCTTCGCCGCCTTTTTAACGTTTTCAGGCGTGGCGGGAATCAGATTTATCAAGTTCCAATTCTAAAGATGACAGGTCCTGAAAAAGCCTATCCCTTGCCATTTAGCTGACTCTATAGTCTTAAGAGCTCTACTTTTGGGTTGACTTCCCCTCGGTAGATCAACTCCTCCGGTGTCATATTCATAGTGAAAAGGAGACCTCTAACTCCCGGCTCCACACGACCTACATTGGGAAGCTGTAGTGAATCGGCTGCCGCGGAGGTGTGGGCCGAAAAGGCTTCTTGAGGAGTCATACCGTACCCGAACACAGCTAAGAGAATCGTTAGAAAGGGATTTAGAAAAGGAGCGGTTCCAGGATTGTGGTCCGAAGCGAGGGCTATCCTAACCCCTCGTTTCTTAAGTAGGTCGTAAGGGGCAAAACCCTCTCGCAGAAAAAAGCCAGTTACAGGACATAATGTAGCGACCACTTTGGCCCGTGCTAAGGCTTCGGCACCGACACCGTCGGTGTGGATAAGGTGGTCGGCCGATACACATCCGTACTTGGCTGCCAAACGGGAAGCAAAAGGCTTGAATTCGTCAGCATGAAGGCGACATTGTACACCCCTTTGGGTGTAGAAAGAGAGGATGGTCTCCGTCTCCTCTGGACCGTAGGCTCCCTCATCCGCAAACACATCTACGAATCTCAAGAGATGGGCATACTCGTCGTACCTTAGAAAGAACTCTTCCAGATACTTGAACACATCTCTATCCTTAGGAGGAACGTGAAAAAGAAGCGTAGGGACCACCACAGCATCCGTACGCAGGGAAACCTCGTTTATGAGCTTTAAAAGCCTGATCTCTTGTCCATATTCTAATCCATAACCGGTCTTTATCTCCACAACACCTACACCCATACCCTGGAGCTTCTTGATACGTTGCAAGGTTAGATTCAAAAGTTCCTCGTCGCTCGCTTCAACGGTGGCTTTAACGGTGTGATATATGCCTCCACCTGCCTTAAGGATGTCAAGGTAGGAAGCCCCCGAAAGTCTCATGTTAAGTTCAAAGACCCTATCTCCAGCGTATATGAGATGTGTATGCGCATCTACGAAAGACGGATATAGGACTTCTCCTTCAAGGATGATGTACTCGTCCCCCTTCAGGTTCTCACCCACCTCTACTATCTTCCCATACTCCAAGGCTACATCTACTCCTTCTCGTAAGGAGTATCCATCAAACACCGCTCTAAGACCTTTTAGAACCTTTCTCATGTTGATAGTATAACGGTGCCGAACAACCTCACCGGACTTTGCCTCTACCTTTTAGAAACTTTATGAGGAAAGCGTAGCGCACAGCTACCTCCTCCATGTACTGGTAACGCCCGGCTTTTCCAAGATGCCCCTCATCCATAGCCGTTTTTAGAAGGATAGGACTTTTACCCATGTTGTTTTCGCGAAGCTTCAGGATCCATTTGGCCGGTTCCCAGAAGCCTACCCTCGGATCATGTAACCCCGTGATGGCTAAAATGGGGGGATATTTGGCCAACTTCACGTTGTCGTATGGGGAGTAGGACTTCATGTACCTGTAATAGGTACTGTCGTTAGGGTTTCCCCACTCGTCGTACTCCTGGATCGTTAGGGGAAGGTTAGGATCGAGCATGGTGTTAAGTACATCCACAAAGGGAACCGATGCCACCGCCGCACCGAAAAGATAAGGCTTTAAGTTTAAGGCACCTCCTACGATTATGCCACCGGCGCTTCCCCCGTGTATCCCTATGCGTCCCTTATCGGTCCAACCGTCTATTATTAAATATTCCGCGGATTCTACGAAGTCGTATATGCTGTTTTTCTTCTTAAGGAACTTTCCCTCCCGGTGCCATCTTTCACCGAACTCCCCGCCACCTCTCACATGGCTTATCACATACACGAAACCCCTATCCAACAGGGATACCACGTATCTATTAAACGTAGGTTCGTAGGGAGAACCGTAAGCCCCATAGCCGACCAAATATACGGGGTTCTTGCGATCTTTCTTGAAACGGTCCTTGCGAAAAACCACGGTAAGGGGAATCTTTACGCCGTCATAACTCGTAGCCCATATCCGTTTGACCTTGTAGAGTTTGGGATCGTAGTTAGGTACCGGTTCGCTCCACTTCTTAATGAGCTTTCTCTTTTTAATATCGTAGTGGTATATCGTGGTAGGTTGGATAGGTGACGAGTATGCTATCCGAATAAAATCGGTTTCGTATACGTGGTTCTGACTCAAAGCGACCTCGTAGGCCTCCTGTCGGAACTTTATACGGTGGGTGTCTCCAGTTTCCAGGTCGTATATCCGTATGGCCATCAAACCCTCGTATCTCTCCTCCAAGGCTAAAAAGTCTTTAAAGACGGTGATGTAGGATATGGGTGTCTCTTTCTCTTCGGGGATGAGGACCTCAACGGAAGAGTCCCTTTCATCCATACGAAGGACCTTGTAGTTGGGAGCATCCTCGTTGGTCAAAATGTAGAACTTCCCTTTTCCATGCTCAACGCTGTACTTCACTCCCCTTTTGCGTGGGAAGAAACTACGACGGTATGGATATATGAGGGTAGCCATGGAGGTTTCGGTGTTTCCGGAGGAGGCAAAGATGTAGCCATCGAGGGAGGCGTATATGCCTACGAAGTAAGAGGAGTCGTCATCTCTAAACAGTTCTTCATCCCTACTGATACTCTCTCCCAGCGTGTGAATCAGAACCCTGTAGGGACGTTTGGTTCCTTCAGTTTCTACCACGTAGATGAGATCGTTCCTATCTGTCCACAGAAATTCCCACCACGAGACTGAAGGAAGACTATCCACTATAGTTCCGCTTTTAAGATCCTTTACGTAAAGAACGAAATTTTCCCCTCCGGTGGTGTCTTGGGCATAAGCTAGAAATCTTCCATCCCTGCTGACCCTCCATCCTCCGGGATAGAAGGAGCTATGTCGCTTGGCCAGTTCGTTCCAATCAAGAACTGTTTCAGGATGAGAGCGTATGGTAGGTTTGCGCATAATTATGGGAAAATCCTTACCTTCCTCGTACCGGTAGAAGTAAAGATAGTCTCCTATTCGGAAGGGGTAGGTCTCGTAGGTTCCCTCCATCCGGCTCTTGAACTCCTTGATCAAGGTGTCTATCAAACCCTGCAGGGGTTTAAAGAAGTTAGCTGTACGCTCATTCTCCCCTTTTAAAAAGGACAGCACCTTAGGGTCGCTGCGCGTGGTATCTTTGAGCCAAGCAAACTTATCCATAACGTCACCTCCTTTCATGAGCAGGATCAAAAACATTTATAGAAAGTATTTTATAGTGCTCCATACTCGTACGAGCAACTATTTCCTTAGAGGTAGAACGTCTCCCAAAGAGGCAGCGGGCTCTTCACTCCACAGGATATGGGCGATGGTGGGGGCTATGGAGGTGGTGGAACAGAAATCTTCAACTTCCACACCTTCGGCGACGTTAAAGCCGTAGAAGATGAGCGGAACGTGTGTGTCGTAGGTGTAAGGGGTACCATGGTTGGTTCCGGAATAGTGGCGACCCAAAAGATAGAAGGCTCTTGGGATCACCGCAAGATCTCCGGAACGTTGGGGGTTGTAACCGTTAAAGACGTAGAGAGCGCTTCTGTCCCATGGAGAGAAACCGGAATATTCCAATTCATCTGCGGTAAAAACACGCATGATCCCGTCGACCTTCTCCAAAGACTCCTTTGCCAACCTACGTGCTTCTTTCAAGAGCCCCCGTCTGGTCAAGAGGGTGTCATTCAAATATATCCAAGGGAACGAGACCGAGAACACCCATTCCCCCTCTCCGAAGTGCTCACTTAGAATATCCTGGAGCAAGGTTTTGAGACTGTCGGCAGCTATTCTTCCAGCCCTCAAGCCGTGCTCGGAAATCTTTTCTGGTACGGGTGCTACGCCATGGTCCGACGTTAAGACTACTAAATACTCTTTACCTATTTCCTTATCCAAAAAGCGAAGCAGTTCGGCCATTATCCTATCGCTCCTTAGAATGAGATCGACCACCTCTTGGCTATAAGGACCGTAGATGTGGCCGGCGTAGTCGTTGGCCGAGAAACTTACAAAGAGTATATCCGGAACCTCATCCTTTCCTAACTCTTCGCCCTTTATAGCCGCCTTCACCAACTCCAACAGTAGTTCATTCCCGAAGGGGGTAGCTTTGAGTTCCCTATAGAACTTCCGACCAGGTCTCATCAAATTCTTTCCCGAAACATGTGGAAAGTTCCCTGATAGAGTGAACGAGTACGCAGCTTTGGGACCTATCTTTTTCCAAACTTTGTGGAAATAACTATCCGCCAGCTTTCTCCCGTTGAACTCTTTGAGCCAGCTGGGAAGAGAATCTATATAGTAGGAGCTGGTCACAAAGTTTCCGTCCTCATCGCTGAACCAAATAGACAGGTTAGCCAGATATCCTCCCATGAGTATGGCCGCCCGATCTTTCAGTGATAGGCTGATCACTTTCCCTTTGAAGCCTGTCTTTAATCGTAACTCATCTCCAACCGTATTTACCAAGAGGTTCTTAGGAGAAGAGCTATACCTATAACGACCACCCACGGTCCGAACGGAAGGGTCCGACACCGCGTATACCCTCTCTCCTGTCCTTCTGTCGTACCACATATTCGCCACTATACCATGATAGCGAGGAGTGGTCCCGGTGGAGATAGTAGCATGACCTGGAGCCGTAAAGGTAGGTACATGAGTATGGTGACAGTTCCTAAAGAAGACTCCTCTACCGATCATTCTCTTGAACCCCCCTTCACCGACGAAAGGCAAAAAACGGGTTATATAGTCGTACCTGAACTGGTCAAACACGACCACCACTACCAACTTAGGCCCACCTATCAGCGTCAGGAGAGATAACATAGAAGTGTATCCTAAGGATGTTTCCCTCTTAAAATAAGAGGTCGTGTTAAACTTGCTGCTTTTCAGCCAGATCGGTTATGAGGTGTCGGTTGGAGATCCCTTGAGTGGGAGTTTGAGATTCTACGGAGCGTTGGATACCCTACCGGTAGTTTTTAGAGCCGGAGTGGGTGTGGGTGGTTTATTTACCTATCTGAACCTTCATCTTTTGGCCGATGCCCTTTACTTCCTGCCTGTTAGTTCCGAGGCATCCGTATATGTTGGCCTTGGGTTTGATGCTGGTGTTAGGTTCGTGGATGAGTTTGATATAGGAAGCGGGGTTCGGTTAATCTTAGGTGCCGAAGTATCGCCGCTGGATAGGATCCTCTTGGGCTTCGAGTTTGCCCCTCTGGTTATAAGATCTTTAGATGGGGGGCATCCCGGTATATCTTTCGGCCTGAAGGGTACCTACTTTCCTAAGAAGAAGTTCAACGAGGAGAGAGTAGAGAACGGAAGAAGTAAAAGGGTCAGGGCCAGAACGATCAAAAGATCCTCTACCTCCTCCAAATCCAAATCCACATCGCGAACATCCTCATCTGCAACTTCCGTAGATTTAGCTGCGGCGGAAAGAGAATATAAGCTGGGCCTCCAAGCTTATGCCAACGGGGACTTACACAGGGCAGAGAAGCACTTTATGGCTGCACTCCGTTACAACCCACAGCATGATAGAGCTAGGATAGCATTAGAAAAGATTAGGAGACAGCTGGGGAAGTGATAGAGCAGGTTTTGAAATATGTGAAGGAACGCTTTGGAATTCCAAGGAATGCTTTTAGAGGCTTCCGCTTTTTTCAAAGGGGACGGGATGTTTGGATAGTTTCTGAAGATGTTCCGGACTTGAGGTACGTCAATCGGGCCGGCCTAAGATTCGCAAGGGGAGGAACTAAAAATCCCAAACTGACTACTACGGCTATCCAGATATTTGGTAGATTTGCCACCAAGAACGTGGTGGATATTAACGAAGAGCAACTGGAAAGTTTCCTGAAGGGTGAAGATCTCGTGGTAGGAACTTTGAATGGAATATCCAAAGGCCAGGTTATAGTGCGTTACGGCTCCGATCCCCTCGGTTCCGGCCTCTACGATGGCAATAAAATAAAGAATCAAATTCCCAAGGCTCGCAGAATACTGCCTTAAAATAGCAACATGAGGTTTGTACGTGAAGATTTCTCTTTACTCTTTTTAAGGATAGCGGTTTCGGGTATGATGTTAATGCACGGTATAGGTAAGCTTAAGGATCCCACTTCCTTCGTCAATCTTGTGGAGATGTCTTTAAACCTGGGGTCGGCCTCTCTACCTTTGGCCTACATTTCCATATTAGCGGAAACACTTTTCCCGTTCCTTATCATCCTTGGTATCCTTGTTCGTATCTCTGCTCTAATTTCGGCTACAAACATGCTCGTGGCAACTTTTTTGTTCCATATAGCTGTCAAGGGTGATCCCTTCTTTGCGTGGGAAAAGGCAGCACTTTATTCGGTAGTCTTTCTGTTTCTATCCATGGTGGGAGGAGGAAGGTATTCCATCTTAAACGTAAAGGGAGAATAGAGCGAAATTTTTGAAGTTTTATATGTGTGCAAGAATAGTTTCTACGCCTATAGAATAGGCCGGTATGAAAGGCTGGTGGATCCTTACCGACAAGGATGGACTGGTAGTTGAAAGTGGTGGAACTCCTGATATAGACGTGGAGTACTTTGGAGCCGTTATAACCTTCGGAACCGTAGGTCTCCAGAAAGCTATAGGAGATGAACTCAACAGCCGTATAGGGGAAATCTCCTTCAACGTTCCGGATCGGCATCTGGTGTTTCACGTCCTACCCGTAGAGGAAGAATCTCTCTATCTTATAACCGCCATGCCCGACAGTCTCCCTTTGGGAATGATACGTTTGAAGACCAGGGAGATCTACGACGCAGTTTTGGAGAGACTTAAAAAAATGAAACCGGAGGGGTTAGAATGATAGTTTGGAGTGATAAGATAGCCACAGGTGTGAAGTCGATAGACGTACAACATAGGGTACTTATAAGGAACTTCAATGACCTGGAACGCCATATCGTTGAAAAAACCCTGAACGTACGAATTCTCCGCGATCTTCTCATTTTCCTTCTTAAATATGCGGAGTGGCACTTTGGAAATGAGGAAAGGTGTGCAGCTCACCATAACTGTCCCATCGCTGAGTTGAATCGCAAACAACACGAATGGTATATAAAGCGTTTCACCGAAGTGTATAAGGAGTTTAGGAATAAGGGAGAATGGAATGAGGAAGAACTGTATGAGTGGGCCATCATGATACACCGAGAACTAAGTGAATGGCTTATAAATCACGTGATAAAAACTGACCGTCGTATAGGGGTGTGTCTGGGAGAACTTAGACCCGAAGACGTTGAGTAAACTCCAACTCATCGAGAGGGGCATGATAAAGAATCATCACAGCTGTTTTTGGCACCAATTTACTGCATAAACGTTCTTTTGGGTACGCGTCTGATACTCTTTAGCCCCATTTGCGTCCCTCACATAAACAACGAACACCCATAAGATAAAAGGCTGTGGCAAAAAAATAGTCAAAGAGAGCAGAAAAGAGCTATAGAGGATGCTAAAGAAGGTGAAGAGGAAGGAGGGGTACGTGAGGTTGAAGATGCTGATACTGTTCAAAGAGAGGCCGAAGATGTCGTATAAGGAGACGTCGGAGCTGATAGGATACAGTGACAGGCAGCTAAAGAGGTGGTGGAAAGAGCTATTGAAGATAAAGAAGCGAGGTAGGAAAGAGGGAGTGAGCGAAGAGAAGAGGAGAGCGATAGAGGGGATAAAAGAAGAGATAAGGAAAGGGAAGATAAAGACCATCAAAGAGGCGAAGGAATATCTGAAGAGGGAGCATGGTATAGAGTACAGCCTACC
>JAADCS010000060.1 GCA_013154295.1 Thermotogae bacterium | reverse complement strand
GGGCCCAGACTCTTTCCAAACCAGCCATCGTTGGTTATAACGGCCAGCATCTGGGCGCCGTTGAGGACCAGGGCCCTGGAGAGGGAGGGGAATATGGATTCGTAGCATATGAGGATCCCTATCTTGACTCCATGGAAGTCTATTGGCTGCAGGCTTCTTCCTCTGGAATAATCCCCCTGCCCCAGTTGAAGATTGCGGATAAATGGAGGTAGAAATTCATAAAAGGGTAGATTCTCCCCGAAGGGAACTATCCGTACCTTGTCGTAGTAGTCCAGAACCTGAAGGTTGGTGTCGAGGAGGAAAGCGGTGTTGAAGTATAGTTTTTCACCGTCCCTCCGCTCCAGACGGGTGCTTCCCAATACGATTGGGCGGCCTGTTTTCTGCAGGAATTCCAGTAGCATCTGCCTGTTCTGCTCATAATTGAGCATGCCGATGATGGCTGATTCGGAAAATATGGCTATATCGTAGTCGAGTTTGGAGAGGGTATCGGCTATCTTCTCGAAGGCTTCCATGGTTTCCCGCCATTCCCTGGGATCGTACTGGAATCGGGGCAGAACATTGGGCTGGACTATTGCCACTTTAATACTGGAGTTAGCCTCGTTGCCCTTCTTCATATAGCTGTATCCATAGATGGACAGGAGCCCTATGATAGAAGCGTATATCCAGAGCCCCACCAGATCCCTTCGGCTTTTCCATCTGATCACCCGGAAGAGGGAATAGTTGAAAGCCACTATGAGAAAGCTGATGAAGTAGGGGCCGAAAATGGATGCAGTTTGCGCAAAGGGGAGGAAACCGAGGGAGGAATAAAAGAGGGAAGCCCAGGGGAAGCTCAGGTCTCCCATGTGCTCCAGTAGCCATTCGTAAATCGCATAAGACAGGCCTACCTGCATTGGAGTGGACAGGCGAGAAGATAAGCTGAACCACAATCCAAAGAGGGCCGATTTTACGAGGAATAGAAGCAGTATAGCTATGTAGAATATAGGGCCGAGGCCCTGTCCCGCTTGTAAATTCTTGATCCACCACAGGTGGAAGGCAAAGTAGGGGAAGGAGAATAGGGTTCCATAGATCAGGTTTTTCTTGAACCCCTGTTCGTAGGACATAAAGAGGGGTACGAAGGCCACCAGAGCAAGGGGGAATATAAAGAGGGGAGCGCTGGAGAGGAGGAGGGCCAGAGACCCTCCTGCCAGTAAGATAAATCGCTTCACTTCAAAGTGCTTTCGTTCAAAATGAGGGATCCGAAGTTTACTTCGAAGAGAATGATCTCCCTTCTGGAGAGTTCGTTTACAAAGTTATCGATGGTGCTCTGGTTCACCTTCACGAAGTCGTTGAAGTAGGGCAGATCAGGAGTATAATCGGCTTCTATGTCGAATTGGGCCCTGTAGTAATCGAAGGCTTCCTTGGGATTGGATTCCACTTGGCTCAGAGCCTCCCTGATCACGTTGACGAGCCTCTTTACGATATTCTTTCTCAGCTGCACGTTCACCAGGGAGGTGAAGCCTATCCCATAGGGGTAGGGACTGATGAAGTTCTTCTCGAGAAATGCATCTATAAGGGGCTCTTTCCCTTCCACCTTAATCAGGTAGCTCCTGGCAGGCTCGGTTGCGAGGACAGCATCCACGAGCCCATCCTTGTAAGCATTCATAATCTCCTTGAGAGTCATTCCCATGAGCCTGACGGAATCGTAGGGAATACCATGATCCTTGAGGATAGATTCGAGAATTTCCCTCTGCTTGGTGCCCAGAAGGTAACCAATCTTCTTGTTCTTAAGGTCTTCTATCGAATTTATTCTGCCCTTTATCACGAACAGGGCAGACTGGGGATGATCAACTGTCCCCTCGGTGAGGTATATCAACCTCGGTAGTTCGGGGTTGTCCTTGGCTTTGAATACGAAGATCTCGAAGGGAATTCCAGCAGCGAAGTGGTAGGTTCCACGAGTCACGAGCGAAACTTCGTCGGTTACCTTTTCGATGAAGTCTATGGTAGGATTGAGCTTGTACTTTTCAAAGAGGCCCTTTTCCTTGGCCACCAGAACAGGTAGAACAGATAGGTCCTTGTAGGCCACTATCTTGACGTCGAGGACAGAGGAGGCTTTTCTGGCGGGCTCTGTGAGGATATACACGAGAACCCCGGCGAGAATGATATTTATAACTGCAAAAACCCTTGCGGCAATTTGTTTATTCATGATCTTCTCCTTCCCTCCTTTTTAGGACGCGGAATATTTTAAAGCCACAAGGAGTTCCCTTACTAAAATCGCTGAATTGACGCCGCTTTTGTAATGGTCTCCGATTACGGGGGAGAATTCCACCAGATCTGCCCCGATGAGACGCCCCTTCAACAGGTTTATTGCCTCCAGTATTTCCTTGAAGGAGGCACCTCCCCCTTCGGGATTGGTTACAGAGGGCATGATAGAGGGATCCAGGACGTCCACGTCGAGGGTGAGATAGATGGGGCTCGAAATTTCCCTTAATGTGGCCTTCATGGGTTCGAGAACGTCGAATGGAAAGGTTCTGTCGTGGGTGTATTCGAGCCCCTTTGCAAAGGCCCTGTAGCCAAATGTGTACACCCGAAATCCGTCTTCTTCGAGCCTTCTCATTACTGTCGCATGATTGAATTTACTGCCTTCGAACTGGTCCCGTCTATCCAGATGGGCGTCCAGCTGAAATATAATGAAATCTCCATGCACGGATCGGAGCGCCCGGACTATCGGATAAGTAATGAAGTGATCTCCCCCAAGGAACAGCATTCGGTCCCTTGGATCGAGCTTTTTTCTCAGACAGCTTTCCAGTATACGGCTGAACTTGCTTGCAGGCCAGTCCCATTTGGCGTAAAAGTCACCGAGATCCTTGTATGGTTTATAGAAGCCATCCAGATAAGGGGAATAGTCTTCGATGGATTCCAGGGCCCATCTTATATAGGCAGGTGCTATGCGGGTTCCTCCGAGGAAGTTCTCTTTTCCTTCGTACTGGATACCCAGCAGTTTAGTTCGAACTATTTCCATACCTGTCGAGCAAAATTATAAGCTCACCGGCCGTCATCACGATATTCTTTTCTTTGAGGTCTTCTACTTCCCTCTCGGTCAGGCTCTTGATTCGGCACAGGCCCTTCTTCCATTCCAGCACCCTGTAGAGTTCCTTTCTCCCCACCCCCCAGGTGCTATCTATCTGGCGGATATGGCCATCTATCATACAGATACGAACCGCCCCCATTTCTCTACCCAAGAAGATGAGGCAAGCAGTGAGCCCCTCCTCTGCTGCTTTGCTTAAGATCTTTACGTAATCCCCATTTATGGTGGTTTGCTTGCCCTCGGACATTGAGAAAGATTAAAGGAATTGGTTAACAATTGTCAACGTATATACGGATAGAAGTGTGAAGATCAAGATCTTGTGCAT
>JAADCS010000020.1 GCA_013154295.1 Thermotogae bacterium | reverse complement strand
CATCAGGGTAACAAAGTATTACCTTGCCGTTTTTCCGCTTCATAATCACGCCGAAATCCTCGGGCAGTCCGAGGGTGAGCAGGAAAAAGCCGTCAAAAGCTTTGCAGGAACCTATAAGCGTGGTGTAGTCAGGCTCGTCTTCAAGCTCCATCCCTTCAAAGTCATTAGATAGAAGATAAGTAGCACCCTTGGCGAGGCTCTCGATGGTGAGTATTAACCTCAGGGGATGTACGCTCGAGGATACTTCCATAGGATCGAGCTTTATCCTGTAATGGCCTGGAGGGACGGTAAGGGCTTTCCAGAGAGGCCCGTCTCTAACGACAAGGTTATTCCACGTTAGGGAGCATTCCACGCCATCAACCCCCGAGCACGTCCTTATACCTGCTCTTCCGCACGAGTTCTTTGACCCTCTCCAGTCCCGTCAGGTAGGCCTCATCCTTGATTCCCTTCAGGTACTCCTCGAGGAATTCGAGGGCGGCTTTAACGTACTCCCTGACTTCGACCCTCTCCCTACCAATCAACTGGTCGTTCTCGAATGCCTCAATGAGCAGGTAATCGCCCTCCTTCCTGAACATTACTGGAGAGACAGGCTCGTAAGTGCCGAAACCCACTCTGAGTTCCCTGCCCCTGCAGTTCCTTCTTATCACCCTCTTCTCGTCCTCCTCGAACTTTTCAAGCACGTACAGGATTTCATCGCATGATGAGACTGCAAAGGTTACTGTGGCGAGGATTGCCGCCAGCGCCTGCACAATGTAGCAGGCGGCCCACACAATTCTCTTCCCGTTGACTTCTATAATAATCCATGCCCCATACCCCTCGGATTCCTCTAACTCTCTGAGAGTGGAATCAACCGAGAACTTAACCGGCATGGTATCACTCCGCAAAGGTTTCAGTGGCCACCCTCTGCCTCATCCGCCCCAAGAGCCTCCTCAAGCTCCCTCGCAAGCATGGAAACGGCATCCTCCTTCCTTATGGAGCCGATGAATTCCCCACTCCATTCCCTCAACTTCCCTATTATTTCCCCAACAGCATTCGTTGCTACAGTCTCTACTTCTTCTTTCTTTACCGTGATGACCAAGTCCATTTTGACGTTCACAAAAACAAGCTCACCCTCTTTCTTGAACACAAACACCGCGCCCGGCCACTCGCTTCCAAACCAGAGCACGAGGTAATCCTCCGGCTTGTTACTTCCAAGCAGGGACAGCACCTTTTCAACGACGTCAGTGTTGGGTGTCATGTCAATCTCACACCTGACTTCCATACCCCTGCTGAACTTCAGGAGGTTTATCAAGTCCCCCACAAAGGCTACCAGTTCAACGAGCCCGCTGAATATTTCCCTCCCACAGCTTACAACGGCGTACACCATTGGGAACTCCCCTCTCCCGCATTTGACCTCCCCAAGCCACTCAACCTTAATTTCAAACTTTTCCCCAGCAGGAAGCAGACCCTTCCTCCCCGCCATTTCCTCCACAATCTCAAGCTCCCTCATTAATCCCTCATTCGGAAACACCTCAAGGAAGGAACGGACAAAGCTCAGGGCGGAGGAAACGAACTCCCCACGGAGGACCTCCACGGTTTCCACGTCTTTTCTATCCTCCCCGTGTATTTTAAGCTGGAGGAGGTCGCCCCTGATTTTAAAACTGATGTAGGATGTTGGTTCATAAGTGCCAAACCTTAGGACAACACTGTTATCTTGGCAATACCTGCCCGGAAATAACAAAACGTCGCACCGTCCGCTCCTGAGGTACAGCTCTTTAACGCCTTCACAAGAACTAACTGCAAAGGCAATGGCGTCAATAACGTCCCCAACCGCGTCTCTGGCAAAGCACAAACCCAGTGGAATGACTTTCTCCCCGTGTTTAAGGGCAACCGTCAGGTCATCAACGGAAACCTCACCCCGGAGCGCCTCCTCCCAGCCGAAGAAAACAAAGCAGACGGACGGGGCTCCATCAGAATCCACACCGTTTGCCGAGCGCATATTTCACCACATTCACCCACTGTATTTTTGGATTTGCATTCCTTCTCACGGCAGTGTTTTGGAGTGCTTTAATATGGCCTTAATCCATTGTAATCTGGGCCTCAATACTTTTAATGGATTGAGGTTGCTAACGATTTTTTCTAAGTCTCTAACTCCTGAGAGGGTATACTTTTCAACTTCTTGGGCATACTCCCGTGGATTTACAAAGATGACATCCTTAGAGCTGGACAGCATTATTTCAAGTTTCTCTCCTTTTTTTGTCAGGAGCAGTGCCTCTCTTGGCTCAGATGTCCCAAAGAATAATTTTATGCCCCCATTATAGGAGATTAACTTCACCAGCTCTCTGTCTTTATAAGGGTTTATCTCAAGGGGGAGCATAGCGAGACTTTCAATTCCTACCATCCCAGTCCGGGCGTACAAAACTGAAAAGGCGGCATCTTTGAGGAAGTCAATAAAGAATCCTCTTGGCTGATTTATCAGCACTTTATTTCCAATTGAAAGACCAAAGGATACCATGTCGAACAACAGCTGATCACCAGAATTCTCAAAGATTTCAAGGGGGTCCATAATATCCTGCTCTCCACTGCATAACTCGTCTTCTGTAACTTTAATTGCCTCTTTTAAAGACTCCAAAACTGTGTCTATCAGGCTATTTTTATCGGCTTTCGCTATTTTCCACCACATTCTTACGGTCCCCACCGCAAATCACCCCGTAATGGCATTTGATTAGTAAAATAAAAATAAAAAACTAATCGACCAGATACGCAGTTATGACGTCATACAGACTACGCCTACGATCATATTTTGCTATCCTAAGTATAATTCGTACTTTTCCTAATTTTGTATTAACCTCAAGTGCAACTTCCTCAGGGTTTGACCGCTCACAGTTGACTTTCCCTTCGAGTATTGCCTTTTTAATGACGTCTGCAAGCCACTTTCCACTTATACTTTCTGGAAACGGTGTTGCATCTGGTTCTCCATAGAAAACCTCCTGTTTAAAGTGCCTCCTAATCAGATGTCTAAGGTATTTCTTTTGAAATCTAACTCTTCCCGGAGGCCAGTATCCACAAGGTGCATCTCTTCCTTTAAATTTTGGAAGATTTCTAGTCTCTTTGTATAGCTCTTCAGCGAATTTTTTCGCCTTGTTTGCGTCCCATCCGTTTAGATATGCTTGGCCTAAGAGCTGTCCGAACTCTCTGGGAGTGAAGAGGTCATTAACTTGGTCGAGCTCGCCCCTCGTGACTTCCACAATCGTCCTGGAACCGTCTTTGATAACCACTTTTTCAGCTATCGGCAGTGGAATGAACCAGAGCTTCTTGAGGTGAACTTCAACCTTGGGATGACTCATAGAGTATCCGGCGGCATTAAGGAACCCATCGCTGAACTCTGAGAGTTGTTTAAAACCCGTTGCGCGTAGAATGATGTCCGCCACCTTGCCACC
>JAADCS010000090.1 GCA_013154295.1 Thermotogae bacterium | reverse complement strand
TCTCACCCTGAAATATGGGTGGGGTAGGGGCTTTTTGTGATTCCTGTTTTATCCTTGTTCAATATTAAATTACTCAATTACTAAACTTGCGACACGAAAGTGCGCAACTACTGTGCTAATAACGATCTTTAAGCTGTGAGAAAAAGTTCAGGAGAATTTGTTCACCCCAACTACATAGCTCAACCCAAAACATTATGATACTACCTTTTGAACGGAGGGTGAGGGATTCGAACCCCCGAGGGGCTTACGCCCCTAGCGGATTTCAAATCCGCCGCCTTCGTCCACTCGGCCAACCCTCCAAAGACTATATTCTAAAGGAGCCTAATTCACAGTCCGGGGAGGTGGCTTGGGTGCATCGGGGGGAGGTGGAGCGTTCAGGTCCACACGGTGAAAACCAGCCTTGGGGCGTTCCCCTTTCAAACCGAAGGTGTTCAAGAAGATCTCCTTCTTTAGGAGCTGCAGAGCCATTCCGGGATCTACGCCTTTGGGGCAAGCATCGGAACAAGCACCGACGAAATGGCAACGAAAAACACCGGAGACTATATCCGAAACCACATCACGATCTACGATGTATCCTTCGTCCCGCGAATCCATGGCATAACGGTAAGCTTGGGTCAGGGCCTGGGGACCCAAAAAGTCCTCGTTACCGGAGACCACTGGACAGGCCGACACGCAGGCGCCGCATTTGATGCAATAGGTAAACTGCAAAAACTCTTCTAACTCCTTGGGCGTTTGGAGGTATTCACCAGTGGGTTCCTCCGCGTTGAACTCTTCGGGATCGGAGTAGCGGATTATGTAAGGTTTTACGGAACGGTGTTTGCTAAGCATGGGCATAAGATCCGGAACCAGATCTTTGACTATAGCGTAATTGTTGAGGGGTTCAACGTTGAGAGTGTCGGAATGGAGTTTGAGTATTTGGGTTTGACATGCTAGAACATGTTTGCCGTTTACCACCATGGCACAGGAACCACACACTCCCATACGGCAGGAAGCTCTGAATGTGAGTGTGGAGTCCAGGTTCTCCTTAATGTAAAACAGTCCCTCTAAGACGGTCATCCCCTTGACTACCGGAACCTTGTACTCATCCCAGCGGGTAGAGTCATCCTGTGGGTTATACCGTAGGACACGAAATACCACGTCTTTAACCTTCTCCATAAGGTTCTATTCTACCCCAGAAGCGTGGGCAGGACACCGATGCATCTCCTTTAAAATTGCAAGTCTATGGTTCTACTTTCGCAGATAGAGGAGCTTTGGAAGGAATACGAAAAGATAAGGGGGTATCTTTAACGAGGAGGCGATTGAAAGGCGTATAGAGGAGATAGAAAGGGAGGCCGCAAGGGAAGATTTCTGGTCTGACAGGAGACGTGCCGAAGAGTTGATGAAGGAACTTTCTCTACTGAAAGACAGACTTAGCAAACTTCGGGATATAGGCGATCGTATCGCCTATCTAAAGGAGATACACGAACTGGCCGATGAGGAACCCGATTTGGCCGAGGAGGTGACTAAGGAATACGACCTCTTAAAGCAGGAGCTGGAGGACTTTCAGCTGCAACTCCTCTTTAACAACGAGGAAGACTACCAAAACGCCATCCTGGAGATACATCCTGGAGCTGGCGGCACCGAAAGCCAAGATTGGGCAGAAATGCTTTTGAAAATGTACCTAAGATGGGCCGAAAGGCGCGGCTATAGGGTAAGTGTTTTGGATTACCAGCGGGGGGAGACAGCCGGCATAAAATCCGCCACTCTCCTGATCCAGGGACCCTACGCTTACGGTTATCTCAAAGGGGAAAAGGGCGTTCATAGGTTGGTGCGGATTTCCCCCTTTGATGCCAACAGAAGACGTCACACCTCGTTCGCAGCTGTGGGCGTTTTACCGGAAATGAAAGACGTTGAAGTGGAGATAAAACCGGAGGATTTGAAGATAGAGACGTTCCGATCATCAGGGGCAGGAGGCCAGCACGTCAACAAGACCGAATCGGCCGTGCGCATAACCCATGTTCCAACGGGTATAGTGGTAGTGATGAGGAGCGAGCGATCCCAACACCAGAATCGCGAAAACGCCATGAGAGTTTTGAAAGCTCGTCTTTACGATTACTATCGTCGCCGACAGGAGGAGAAGTTGAAAGAACTGGCCGGCCCCAAGTCTTCCATAGAGTGGGGACATCAGATAAGATCCTACGTCCTCTATCCCTACAAGCTGGTTAAAGACCACCGTACGGGTTACCAAACCTCCAACGCCGAGGCGGTACTTGATGGTGAGCTTGATGAGTTTATAAAATCCTACCTATTTTGGAAGAGTGAGAATTGATGGTACGACTAACACTCCCCCTCTTGTTGATCCTGGCTGCAAGCTGCAAGCATAACGGAGGTCACTTCCCCTACGGTGAAAATTATGAATTCGTATCCCACCGTGGTGAGGTATTGAGCATAGACACCTTTAAAGGGAAGCTTCTGATCGTGGCTTACATATACACCCACTGTCCGGATGCCTGCCCGATGACCATGTCTAACCTGAAGAGATTTTACGCTTCGTTACCCGAGAAGGCCCGGAAACAGGTGGTGTTTCTGATCTTTACCATCGATCCAGAGAGAGATAGTTCAAGGATCCTAAGGGATTATGCGAATTTATACAAAATACCATACAAAAACTGGTATTTTTTAACAGGAAATCCGCAGCATGTCAAAAAATTTATAAAAACCATGGGTGTGATTGCGGTAAAAGGTAAAACCTTCCGTTCCTCCAACGGCAAGACGACATACTTTATAACCCACACCGACTACGTGCATGTGGTGGCACCCGATGGACGTCTCCTGTACACCGGCGATGGCGACCACCTGGACCTAAAACGTTTGCGAAAGGTCGTACTCTCAAACCTCCCTTAGAATAGAGGGGACGATGTTTGCGTTGGAATTTTTGAACTTCCCTCTTAGCGGTGTTGAATTTGCATCCAAAGGGACACCTTTCTTGAACTCTACCTACAGTGAGGTCAGGCCCACAGAAGGTGTAGGAGTAGCCTTGGCCGGTGGTATGGTACCGGGAGATCTTTATGGAGGGGTGGCTGTAGCCTATAACCCTTTCGTACTATCCCTTAAAGGGTACCGATCCGGTGACATCCTGGTAACTACCCTGCCCGACACCACATCTCCTCCGTCGGAGGATAACCCCCCACGGGTGGTGGATCGGATAAACTTCGGGGCCTACGAGGGAAGAGTTTCCGCCGTCAAGGTATTCTCCAGTAGGTTCAGGGGGGGGATCTCACTGAAGTTCATATATGCCTCTGCCGGAAAGTACGGTTGGGGAGCCGGTGGAGGTTTGAATGCCTTTCTGCTGTACGTGCCTTTTAACAGGTTAGAAGTGTTTTTGAACGTGGAGAATCTAACCTCTTCGCCCGTTCTGTGGAGTACCGGGAGGAGGGAGCTGGCCTATCCGATCGTAGATCTACGTTTGCGTCTGCGGACCTTCAATAGAAGCTACGTACTGTTTGGCGGTAGCTATTCACCCGACGGTAGAGGGTTCAACCTGTGGCGTGATGCCTTTTTGACTTTCTATTCATCCTTCTGGAGGTTAGCCGTATTCGGCGGGTTGGTTGAGGGTAGCGGCCGTGCCGGAGTATCCTATAACCACTCCCTCGTCACATTCACCTTAGCTACCTCATATCATCTGGATTTCGGATACTCTCTTAGAGGTGATGTGAGCTTAGCGATCTTTTAGACTTTGAGACTGCCCAGGCCAAGGCAAGGGAAAGCCAGGCCTGTGACCACCTCATAAATACCCTTCCGTCTGTAGGGGAGTTGAACACCTCCCCTAAGCTACCTACCAGGTTTTTGCAGGCGAGGTTTAAAAGATCCTTTGCCTTTTCCCACTTTGAGAACATAAGGAGAGTCAAAACGGAAGCTGCCAGATCGTGCGTTTCCCAGCCTCTACGGCCTATCCTTCCAATGGGGAGTCCTTCCCTATCGAAGAGGTTTTTCAAATAGAAACCGACTCCCCTTTTTATAACCCCGTCCAAAGTCACATCTTTTAGTATATTCCTTGCCCATACGAGACCCCAAAGGTTGTAGGCCGTATGGACGTTATCGATGTAGTTCATCCTCCAGTGGCCCAAACCGTAGGGCCAGGAGCCATCTTCCCTCTGGTAGAAAACCAAGGTGCCGACCACATCACGTAGGATCTCCAGGTCACCACCTGTATGCACGTATGCTACAGCACCGAGGATGGAGGAATTGAATATTCGCCTTCTGTCGTCGGGTGTATAACTGAACCAGAGCCGCCCATTTTCATCCCTGAACCTGTGAAAGACGTTCTCATAGGCCCATCTGAACCTGCGCAGGTTAAAGTTCCAACCCAACCTCTCGTTGGCTTCTTTCAAGGCGAAAATGGAGAAGGATGTAGCTATTATGTTGGGGGTATAGGCGGGAGCGTAGAAAACGCTGCTCTGCCAGTCGAAGTTGTAACCGAAGGCCAAATGGTCGTTAGGTAGGTCGCTCTTTCTATCAAGGAGGATCCTCAGTACCCGCTGAGCTTTGTGCTCCTCACCTATCAAGGAGTACGTCCATAGAAAGAGAGCCAGACCTTTGGGATTGTGATCCTTGGATATGAACAGCATCTTCCTGATCCACAGAGGGGAACGTTTTACGACCTGTTGAAAAAGGAGCTTATAGATGGGAATCGGGAGGCGGGAGAGGGGAGAAAGAAGCCCATCGTACGGGTCAAAACCTTTCCACCCCTCCCCCTCGGCGTAGTTTAGAATCCTATTTAGGCAAGCCTTCAATCTATCCTCTTCCACTTCCGCCAGGCTTTTTTCCTCCACTTTCTGACCCTTTCCAGCTGCCTCTGGGCGTAGGTCTTTATGGAACCGCTACCCAGTACCACTGCTTGCTGATAGGCCGCTATGGCGCTATCGAAGGTAGATACGGCCTGTTCGTATTTTTTAGCTTTGTAAAGGGCTATGGCCCTCCTCTGTCTTATATCCCCAAGAAGCGTCCATGCCGGCGCTCTATACTGCGGATCTATCTCCTTGTCGTTGATCACCTCACGGGCCAACTTCTCAGCCTTGGCTGTCTGCCCCAAATCGTCGTACAGGTAAGCTATCCGTACCTTTAGAGCTTTAGCGTTGGGGTTGAGTTTTAAGGCCCGTTCGTAGTCTGCTATGGCTTCCTTCTTTTTGCCTAACTTTTCGTAGATCTTTGCCCTCTTTAAATAGTACTTGTACTTTTGGGAGGTATCGGCCAGCTCTATCAAGGCGGTGGCGTAAGTTAGGGCTTTCTCTAGATCCACGTCCTTTTTCTCCTTGCTGGCTTTCAGATAGGCATCGGTTAAGGTTTTGAGGAGTTCAAAGTCGTCCTTGCGCTTTTCGTAGGCTTTTTCCAGATAGGTTATGGCTTCGGCATACTTACCCTTCTCGTAAAGGAACACCCCAAAAGACTTGTTCAGAGCAGCGTTATCGGGCTTGCGCTGGAGGGCTTCTTTATAGAGGTTCATGGCCTTTTCGTCCTCGCCCGCCTTCTCATAGACCTTGGCCAAGCCAAAGAGAACGTCGGGGTTGTCGGGAGAAAGTTCCAAGGCCTTTTTGTAGAACTCTTCCCCTTTGACATAATCCTCCTTGACTATCCCGTAAAGGAATCCGAGACCATGCCATCCGCGGGGGTCAGTTGAATCCATCTTTATGATACGCTGGTAGAAGACCTCTGCGGAGTCCAGCTGTTTGTTCCTCAAATAGGCGTAGGCCAAATCGAGGGCTATCTCCTTACGTAGGGAATCCAGCTTGCCGGTGGTGTCCTTGGCCAGGGTATAACTATAGGCCTTACGAAGTTCGTTTATAGCCGTTTCGTACGTGGCCCTCCCATCCACAGCCTTCAGGAGGTCATCTTTACCGATGGAGTGCCACACTTGGGCCGAGTCTATACGCTCCTGTAGGGTCAGTTTTGGTTTCTGCTCCTGAAGGGTTACGCACGAAGTACCCAGCCACAAGGCGAAAACTCCTATCAAAAACACTCTCTTCATGGGGGGTTATTATACGGCAGGAGTGGAATTTAATCCAAACGTACCAAGGTCTGACCCTGCTGCACCACTTCACCTTCTTTCACTCTTACCTCCGCCACCCTACCCGACCTTGGAGCGCTTAACATTAGCTCCATCTTCATGGCTTCCAAAACCACCAGTACGTCACCTTCCTTAACCTCATCGTTTTCTTTTACCCGTACCGAAACTATACGTCCAGCCATGGGAGCTTCTATCTCATCCTCTTTAGATCGGGTACGAGTTTCTCCAAGCTCATAGGCAGAATCGGTGGCCACGAAATGATGTCGACCCTCATAGAGGACTTCATAACCCCCTTTCACCCTGCGGAAGGCGAAGCGTTTGCCGTTCAAAAGGTACCATCTACCGTACCTCTTTACCTTCATTTCTCAACTCCTCTAAACTTGCCACAGGTCTTACGGCGAAGATGTCTATGCCGTCCTTCTCCTTCAAAAGGTGTGCATAAGAGTACAACCTACCCGTCCACGTTAGACTCACCCAGTAGGAGAGGGATACCACCAGAAACACGAGCATCCAAACGTCAAAGAGAAGCGATAAGGTATAGGTGGTGGGTAGAGGTACGGGACGTTTCAGGGGAGCATAGATGTCCATGGGCAATATGAAAGCCAAGTAATATGACAGGATATAGGGAAGTTGAGGAAGGGTGAAATGGGATAGGGCAGGATAATAGACGAACTTGAAGCGTGGTAAAAGAAATTCAAGGAGTATGGCCGAGAGTCTTACGGCTCTGAAGAGGAAGAAGGTAAAGAGAGAAAAGGCCACAAACCGCAATAAGTTGAACCAGGTTTCGTAAAACACCAGGCGATGAAGCTTTTCGTTGAGAATACTGAACCCTTCGTAGAAGAGATCGAAGGTGTCGCCTTCCATCGCCACCGAAACGACCGGACCGTAGAGGAGTACCATAACGTATCCTGCCAGTACATAGATAAAGAGGAGTGAGAGGATAACCAAAAAGCCGAAAAGAACGGTTATGAGCAGAGTGGCTGGATAGAAGAGGATGTTCAACCTACCCCAAACCGCGGGGATAGCATGCACGATCACGACCACCACCCCCACACCCACGGGGACGCCCATGGTCGTCCAGAAAAGACCACTCCTCTTTAGGGCCTCTTTGAGAGCAGATGAGAGTGGATAGAAAGGATCTCCCCTTTGGGCCTCCACCTCCAGTTTGGCCACACCTATACCGGCTGAAAAGTACGTCCATAGGAGGAAAATCACCCCTAAAGACCAGATAACCTTGGAGACTGGAGGAAACCTGGACCAATCGGTGGGAAAGAGCACTTTCCCACCCCGTTCGGCGATATATTCTGGAAAGCTCTTTGCCCAAATAGGTACAGGAAACAGATGGTGTAAGTTCCAAACCCTGCTAAGATCCAACTCCGCCATGTAGTACGATAGGTAGGTTAGAAGGGAGTAGAGGAATAGACCGACCATTAGGAACAGGAAGGCCAGAAGGAGCTTTTTAACCGTGAGTGCCCTTAAGGGGTAGTTCCACATATCTCTCATCCTATCTCCTCCGTTTTGGCCAACAGGTGGTAGAGGACGGCCATGCGCACAGCCACACCGTTTCTAACCTGTTCAAGGATGACGGTGTTGGGCCGGTCGTTGGCCTCCGGATCCAGCTCTACACCCCAATTTACGGGCCCCGGATGCATCAGAAGAGTTCGTTCGGGTAGGCGTTTGAGGCGATCCCTCGTTAGACCCCAAAATCTCCTGTACTCACGTACGGAGGGCACTAAGGACCCTTCCATCCTCTCCCTCTGGAGCCTTAGGATCATCAGAACGTCAACTTCATGAAGAACCTCATTTAGATCAACCAGTTCAGCTCCCCAGGTGGCGAACTCCTTCGGTAGGAGGGTGGGAGGGCCGCTAAAAAGAACTCTACTGCCGAACTTTCGCCAAAGGAACAGATTGGATCTCGCCACCCGTGAATGGAGTACGTCCCCTACTATGAGAACCGTTAGACCCTCGAGACGACCCAGCTTACGTTTCACGGTGAAAGCGTCCAGAAGGGCCTGAGTGGGATGTTCGTGGGCGCCATCGCCGGCGTTTATAACGGCGGCGTCGGTATGTTCGGCTACAAAATGAGCTGCCCCAGGAGATGAGTGCCTAATGACCACTCCATCTATCCCCATGGCATGCAGGTTGTAGAGCGTGTCCAGGAAGGTTTCTCCCTTCCTCATAGAAGAGCGGCCGGGAGAGAAAGATACGGTATCAGCTGAGAGCCTCTTAGCTGCCAGTTCAAAGGAGGCTTGGGTTCGGGTTGAAGGTTCCATGAACATCATCAGGACGGTTTTACCTCTCAAGGTTGGAAGTTTTTTGGAAGGTTGCTGCAATACTTTTAAAAAGACTTCAGCACTTTCCAAAACCTGGTTTAGAAATCCTTCATCGGCCGTCTCTATGTCCAAAAGATGCTTCATCCAACGGGGGATTTTAAGGGGGTTGAGGAGTTTTCTATGCTAACCACAAGGATATAAGGGCCAGAGCAGTTTCTAGCTTTAGAAGGGTGGATAGAGTGCCGTATTTACCTTTGAAAAGTAAAGGCAGAGATAAGAGGGTGGGGAAACCCACGAGTAAGGTTACGGATGCGGCGTAAAGCTGTGAGTAGCCGAAGGCTAACGGGAGTTGGATTAGGGGAAGAAGTAAAACAAGCCCGATTGCGGTTATCCATCTGAGTCTCTTCTCTCCCCAAACGTGGGCCAGGGTACGCCTGTAGGGAGCGTCTCCACGGGCATCTTGGAGTGTCTTTACAAACTCTCTCAAAAGATGAAGATAAAATCCTAAGAGGGCTGCCGGTAAAACTCTGTGCAACATATACCCTCCACTTCCATAGAGGAAAGCTAAGGAAACGGTTAAGGCTACGGTCAGATTTCCCAGAAGAGGTACTCCCTTGAGAGCCACGTTATAAAGGAGGGCTAAGAACATGGCCAAGGAACCCACGGCCAAGGCCCACGGCGAGTGTTGAAAGGAAAAGTACAGAGCGAAAAACAGGGTAAAAATGGCCAAGATCCAAGCATACTCCTCGCCAACCCTACCAGATGGCAGAGGTCTTTGGGGATGGTTCAGTCTATCCTCCGGTACGTCGTGGAGGTCGTTGAGAACATTTATGAAGGCGGTTATGAAAAAGGCCCCGACCATCAAAGTAAAGGGTTTTTCAGCCACACAGTGGGATAGATGGCAAGCGGTAAGAACTACTAGAGATGCCAGGATACAATTGAGAGGACGTATAAGTTGGAGAAAGACCACACGCGTATTCTACCGGCGTCGTAATCAGAGGGTTGGGATGCACTATTTATCCAAAAATATCCTTCTCCCTGTTGATGTAAGAACATTCCTTCCGTATAATTCCGTCGTATGAGCATGGGTTTTCTGTTTTGGAGTCTTGGGAGCGGCTCGGAGTACTTACATACCGCTCCAAGGAGTCTTTCACTCCTGCATAGGGAGCATATTTACGGATACAGACAGGAGGAAGCCTATACTTACTTCGATCGGCTGTCCATAACCAGTAAGGTGGGCTACTTGACCGATATGGAACTACGCGATGAGAACGGTGCCCAAACTGGGAACTATTCCGCTTCATTTGTTGGTCTTTCGGGGACCTTTACCACATCCCCGTTGAACTCTGAAGGATGGGTGTTCGGTGTTGGACCAGGTTTTCTACTTTCTAAGATACACTCCTACGGTGATTGGGCTTTGACTTTGAACGTCCTCGCTCAAGGTTCCTTTAAGAACGGAAGACTATTGGTAAAGATTCAAAATCTGGGTTTCGGTTCGCTCGTTCCTATACCGGAAACCTATTTGGGAGGATACACCTATCTACCTTCCGGAGTAAGACTGGGTGGTTTCTTAAGATTCTTCGGGGATGTGGATTTGGATGCCGGCTTGTATTTGGCCAAGCGGATATCCGTGCTTGACCTTGAAATAACTCCAGCCTATCGGTATGTAACCTTAGGGTTGAGTTTGGGTGTGGGACCGCTACGTTTCCGTTACGCCTATACCCACTCCTACTACGGTTTAGGTTCCCATCTGATGGGTATGACCTTCTATTGGGGAACCCAAAGGGGAATAGAGGAGCGCATAGGTACCCTTGAGGTGCGCGTGGCTCAACAGGAGAAGGAACTCAAGGAGGTAAAGCGCCGGATAGTATCTATGGAGATGGAGGCGGAGAGGAAAGCGAAGGAGCTTATACAGAGAGCCAAACGTGAAAAGGATCCGGAGAAGGCTCTGTCTCTGATAGAGGTGGCTTCCGTCTTCTATCCATCGCCGGAGATAGATTTCCTTTTGGATAGCCTACGTGATATAGTCCTCCAAAGGAAGAAAGCGCGCTACATAAAGCGCATAAACGCCATGTTGCGGGCCAAGATGTTTTCCGATGCCTACGCCGAAGCTCTGGAGTTCGTGAGGGAATTTCCAGATGATCCTCGTGCCATCAAGCTCTTCAAGGAGTTAGAGGCGCGGATACGCCGCAGGGTCCGCCGGAAAAACAGTGTGAAGCAGATAAAGAACGAAGCGCTTGATATTTACTCTAACAGAGCCATAAAGAAGGCCGATAGCCTCATAAACGCCGGCAGGTACCTGCAAGCGTTTGAGCTGGTGAAAACCCTTCCCGATTCCCCTGAAAAGGTGGCTATAATAACCCGCATAAAGAAGAAGTCGGTTTCTTACCTCGATTCGGCGAGGATATACATGCGCAAGAAGGAGTGGGCCAAAGCGAGAGCTTTTTTGGAGACTTACCTGGATCTGACACAGGATCCCAAGGCGGTCAGCCTTCTTCAAAAGGTCAACGAGAACATGCGGAAGCAGGCGGAGTATCACTATCTGCGCGCTTTGGAGATGTACCAGAAAGGCGATATTTTAGGAGCCTATGCTCACGCGGAGGTAGCTTACGAACTCCAACCCAAAAACGAGAAATACATGAGAGTTTATAAGCGTCTTAGCGAGCTCTATAGGAGGTATGCGAAATGAAGAGGGTGTTTGCTTTTTTGTTTTTACCTTTGGCTCTGCCCCTTTGGGCAGGTTTTCGTTCATTTTCAAGTGATGTTTATGCCGACTTCTCAGCTGTGAAGGCTCTGACCAACGGTAGTGTTGTAGGGGTAGCGTCCGCGTCCGGTCGTTTGGAAATCTTCAAGACGGAAATTTACGGTAGGTCCGGTGTCGCATGTTCCCTGTCGGTTTCTCCATCTACGTTTGCGCGTATGAAGGTCAGGGATGATAAGGTGGCGATCAACTTTTATGAGGGGATGGTCTTCTTGGATACAACCCTCTCCGGTTACGTGCCTGTTACAAGTGGTTCCAGATCCTCCGCCGCTCTGTTGGGTGGCGATACGGTAGCCATCGTATGGGGTAGCCCAGTTTCGGTGAGCTTGGGGGTATTTTCCACCGGATTCGTCAGCCGGTTGGAGTTTCCACTAACAGTAACTATACCTGTAGGGTACGAGATACTGTCTTACGGGGGGAACGGTCTGATGGCCCTAATTCCTCGGAGTGACAGTGGGGTCAATATGCTGTTCATGACCAGGAGTGGGGTAACTCTATCCCACGACAGCTCCAAAATGTTGGATCTCCCTCACGCCTTAGCTACACCGTCGGCAATAGTAGCTGAACCTCTCGGAAGCGGATTCGTTATAGGGCTTACTGTGGAGATCGGAAGTGATCCCCATCCTGTTGTTATCTTCTACGATGGTTCTTCCGTCCAAGCCTATGCTATGGATCAAACGGGTGTTCTGAACGACCTTAGGGTAACACCGGAGGGGATCTTAGTAACGGCCCATGGTGATTCGTCCTACGTACAACTTCTACCCTACACCATGGTGGGTGATTCCAGTTTGAAAGGACTATATTCCTCCGAGACCTTTGTGGGAGGAGCTGACAGTTACGCTTTTGGGTACTACGTACTTTCGGGAACCTACAGCGACACCCTTAATCTCTTTTACACAGATATGGAATTCGTCTGGGATACCCTGTTCGACTTTTTCTCCTTTAGAAGTAATTGGACGAACTATAGTGCCACTTTGAATACCTTATCTGTAATTTCTTCGTCTTCCAGTCCAGCCCTCAGTGGGACCCCAATGCCTTGTATCTCCTCCCTCATTTCCTTCTTCCCTTTGGGCACGTTCGATACTTTGGCCCCCTATCTGGTAGCTCATCCGATGGACGATACCATAAGTGCCGTAGATACTTTGGTCTACACCTTCTCCGAAGCTATAGATCCCTTAACCTTTCAAAACGGCGTTGAGGTTGAAGTCTTCGGGTTCTCGTCAAAGTTCCCGGCCGTATACGGTAGCTTCTGCAGCGGTACCATGTGTTATCTAACACTCAACATACCGGGAGCCGATAGTGTGCGGATCAGTTTAACCGCTGCCATAACCGACACCGCCGGTGTTCCCCTGTCTTCCTCTTCCCGGAGGAGCGACGTATTCTATATTCTACCGTCCAGACCCTACGTGGTTTTCACCCAGCCTGACAGCGGTGAGATCAACGTTCCATTGAACGCCAACGTGGGGGTGTGGTTCTCCGGCCCTATAGACACGACGACCGTAAACGGCTACAGCGTTACTATAAACGATGGTAGTTCTTCCTATCCTTTCAGTGTAAGTTGCCCATTCACGAACATGTGCGTTCTGGATCCACTGAACGATTTTCCTCCAGGAGCACATATCACCGTCAGTTTCACATCCGCCATAACTGACACCCTTTCCCAGCCCCTGTATCCAAAGGTGATAACCTTCACAACCATACCGGAAGATACGCTGTCCCCACGTGTGGCGAGAACGATACCCGATAGCGGAGACATAAACGTGCCAAGAAACTTTGCCATGAGCATCCTCTTCTCCAAGGATATGGATACCACCACGGTGGCCTCTGGCATCAGCCTTTTGGGATCCTCCTCGGGGTCCCACACCTTTACGGTATCCTGTCCTACCAGACGTAACTGTATCGTGAGACCTCTTACGGCGTTCTTACCTATGGAGATGGTGACAGTCCGTTTCAACTCCTCAATATTGGATACGACCGGCCGCTCCCTCATCCCCAAAACGGTAGTCTTTCAGGTGGGAACCAGCTATGATAACACACCTCCGAACGTACAGATTCTGGCTCCTTCCAGCGACACCCTTGAGCTCTATCATCCGATACTCTCGCCGATCAAAGCCGCAGTTTGGGATAACACTGGTATACTTATGGCATCATGGTCCTTGGACGATGAGGGGTTCCACGCTCCCCTATCGTGCCGAGGTCTCCCTTACGTTGCCTCCGATACCACGTGTCTTGATGTCTCCGAAGTCCCATCTGGTATCTATGATCTCAAAGTGATAGCCTACGACTTAGCCAACTCCCAAGGCATAGATTCGGTGGTTCTCGTAGTACATGACACTGTGCGGCCCAGGGTTTCCTACAGCGAACCGGCCCCCGGTGAAATGGCTGTATCGCCTTACACCGATGTTCGGATAACCTTTAATGAACCTATGGATACGACTGTATTTCCACCTTCGGCTGTGGTAGTTCTCGTAGGTGGATCTTCCGTATCCTACTCTCACAGCTGGCTTACCTCCTATACCCTACGTTTAACCTTTTCTAACCCCCTACCTTGGGACTCTACCGTGAATGTATCCCTCTCCTCCCTCCAGGATCTCTCCGGCAACCTGTTGATCCCCTATAGCTTCAACTTCACCGTGGTCGGTGAGAACAGCGTTTATGTGACCTGGATAAAGCTTGATCCTGACACCGTGTTTTACGATGCCGAAGATAGCGTTGAGGTCGTGGTAGTTGCTACATCGGACTACAGCATACGAAAAGCCTACCTGATGATCGGAAACGCGGATAGTGTGCCCATGTTGGCCGCTGACGGCTCCTTCGATGAACCGGTGGAGACCTTGAAGGTATGGCTTAAGACCAAAGGTTTGCAAGCCGGAATACATAACCTTGGGGTGAAAGCCTTTAACCCCTACGTCTTTGGGGTGTCGGAAAGCCGATCCCTCACGGTTCTGGATGCACCTAAGCTTTCCAAGGAGAACGTATTCGTATATCCGAACCCGGTCAAGGAGAGAGGTAAGATAAAGGTGGTAGTTGGAGAACCCACGACCTTGGCAGTTGAAGTCTTTGATCTGAAGTACAGGCGGGTTTTCCACGAGGTTAAAAGTTTTCAGGAACCTACAGTCTATGAAAGTGTCCTTCCACCCCTTCCGGTAGGTGTGTATCTCCTACGGGTGAAAGCCGACAATCTAACAGTGCTAAAATGGTTCTCAGTAGTAGGTAGAAGGTAGAAAGAGGATAAGGAAGGGGGAGACCCCCCTTCCTTTTTTGTTATCTGTTCTTTAAAAGATCCCTTATCTCGCGCAGAAGAAGTATATCTTCCGGCGGTGTAGAGGGTTTGCTTTCCTCTTTAGGTTTAGGCTTAGTTAAGGCTACCAGCTTCACTATAAGGAAAACGGCGAAAGCCACTATCAGGAAGTTTACAACGGAGTTTATGAAGATCCCGAAGGGCCAAACTACGGCTCCAGCCTCGCGAGCTGCCTCCAAGGTTTTATAGGGTCCTGCAGGATCTCCTGCCTTAAGCACTATGAAGAGGTTACTGAAATCCACGCCGCCGAGAAGAAGGCCGATGGGAGGCATGAGGATGTTATCCACGAAAGATTTTACTACGCCACCGAAGGCAATACCTATAACTATGCCCACGGCCATGTCTAAGACGTTACCGCGTTTTATGAATGCCAAAAATTCCTTCAGCATAGCGGGGTATTTTATACCCGAATGATAGATGATTAAAACGTTTCTATTTGCGTGTTTGACCTTTCCGATGAGAAACTTAAAAGTTCGGATACAATTGCCTCTGAAATCGGTATCACTTAGAAGTTATTTGCCATAGCCAAGGAACGGCGAAATTTTTAATATCGCGAGCTCAGATAAACGTACGACGTTAGAATATTAAACGTGAGTGTTGAATTTCAAGAGATGGTCAAACGTTATGCCACCAAGTCTTCGGATGAGTTCGTAGGTTGGTTTGCGGAACACCCCAAAGCCTCGGTAATAGCTTTGCTAACGGATCTCATAACAACTTACATGAACGACCCCAACTCCTCATATCTTCGGGAGTTGGCTGTAGTTTCCATCTCGCAAAGAATCCGTAGGTTGAATGGTAGAGAGAGTTTTAATGATCACACGTGGGCCCGATTTGAAAAGGACCTTAAGGAGAATCTCAATGTTTTAACGGCCGGTTTTATAGAGAGTAAGCTGATTTCCATCAACGAATTTCCGTTTGGCTGTCTGAAAAATCGTATAAGGGAGGTTTTGGAGAAACACCTGCCTACGGGGAATTTTCCCAGCAGGTACGTACGCAGCGTTAGCTTTTTCTTCAAACACTACAGAGATTGCCCGAAGTTAAGAACTCTCTACTCTTTGCCGTGCCCCGAACTCTCACGCTTTGAGCGGTATAACTACCCATGCCAAAAAACATAACGCACTTTCTCAACCGCGTAATTTTGGGGGACGTTCTGGAAGTTCTGCGCCAGATACCTGACGACAGCATAGACCTCGCCATCACATCTCCCCCGTACAATAAGAAGGAGAAAGATAGGGGATGGTTGGTGGATAGGGTCGTATATTCCGGAGCCCGCGATAGGATGCCAGAGGAGGAATACCAGAGATGGCAGGTGGAAGTCCTGAACGAGGTGTATCGGGTAATAAAGCCGGGTGGATCCTTCTTCTACAACCATAAAC
>JAADCS010000076.1 GCA_013154295.1 Thermotogae bacterium | reverse complement strand
CCCATTACCAACTTCAGCACCGATTACGATGTTTGGGTAGAAGAGCCCTTTATCGCAACCCTCTTTTCGCCCTTTAACGCGCAACTCCTGTACGTGCATAAGCGTGGTCTTCATCATAAGCAGTTATAAAATAATATATACGTGGAAAAAAATGGATCAGGTGGTACAACTAAAATTTCATCATGATAAGTGGTTCTATCTGTAGAATCTATAGCATAGTAGATCAAAGAATCTCCACCCCAATCCAAAGCTCTATATATTTTATATCCTTTAGTATCGCAATCGCCATTACGCTCCCACCCCAAATAAACATGAATAACATTTATAAAACCTATACTTTCTATAAAAACACTATCCACCCTTAAACCGTGAGGCTTTATAGGTGGAATTGATTTATCAAGATATCGAGTAATAGGATAAATGTGGTAAAACCCCTTGTCCTTGGTTACTGTTATACTCCTTGGAGCAGCAAATCTGGAATTATAGCTCACCCTATAGGTTCCATCCTCCCTACCCATGAGGTAGAAAACTCCACATTTGGATTTAACAGTTGTGTCGTTTATCCTAACATCAACTTCAAGTTCAGAGGAAACTGCACCGGCTAAGTTTATAGGTATCTTCGGCTCTGAGGTGTTTAACTTTATAAAACCTATGTATTTCTCATCATAAAGTTCGCATTTGCCTTGTCCATCTGAATCTTTAATCGGAGCTATTTCTAATTTGTATCTTTCATAATTAACGACTTGAAAAACTCCTTGATATTTAACTGTATCAGAGCATCTTGGATCTAGACTTAAGCTTATAGGTTCTCCATGTAATGTATCCGTATCTATTACCAAGGAAAATATTATAAAGGGGAAACTTACCCTGTGGGAGGAATAGAAACATAACACGAGATGCCCTATCCTACCGTCGGGATAAATCACCCGCGGGGTTGCTCCCTACCTTACCACGACCCTTGCCGTCCCTTTGTGCATCCTTACGAAGTACACCCCCGGTTTCAGACGTATAGCCTGTCCCCTCCTTAGGCGGGCCACCAAACGCCCATCCGCACCGAAAACTTCGGCATCCTCCTCCACCTTCAAAACCCTACCCTTTAGGGTAAAGAACGGTACTCTGGTACCTTTTCCCTCCGCCACAACCGTGGTCGTGTTCCCATACCAGATAGTCAGGAGTAGAGCCCACACGAGTCGGCGGATAAAACGTCGTGTCCCAGCGGATGCATCTACCACGGCGTAGGACTGATAGAAGACCAAACTATCAACGCTGTAGTAGGTGACGTACCGTATGCGTAGGTAGAAGTGGTTGATGTTCTCTACGTAGCACGTGAAGGTGGTATCGCTATTATAGCTTATCCCCGCGTATGCGAAGGTAATGGTGTAAGGGCTTATTGAAATCTCGGCCGTATCATCCGATAGATAGGTTAAGGTAGCATAGGAAGGAGAGAAATAAACGCTATCCTCATAACCGTCCCAATCCCTCGTCGTATCCCATGGGTCTTGCGGTATGTTGCATCACCTTTTGCAAATTTCCCGTAATACGGTGGTAAAACAAACGTACAATACATTCTTATGACAGCAAGGGAGATAAAGGATAAGGCGATATTGGTTCTGATTTTTAACCTGATACTTCCGGGGCTTGGCCACATCATAGCACACCGTGAGATAGCGGAGGCTCTCAAACGTACGGGCAAAGATCCCTCGGCGGATCCCAACGCTATAAAGAACAAAGGTATAATCCAACTGATACTCTTCCTCGTGGGAGCCTTGGTGATAGGACCTATAACCTGCGGGATTGGATTTATCATACCTGTAGCAGTGTGGATATGGGGCTTCCTCGTTGACACTCTGATAAACTACTACAGTGCTATGACCTCCGTCCCGGAAGAGGATCATAGATCTGGAGGATAGAGAAAAGGCACACGCAGGTTTAACAGGTGTAGTACGAGTCTTATAAGGGTCAAGAAGATATAGAGTAACATAATTAGGAAAAGAGTTTTTTGGCGTTGTGCTGGAGAAAGGAAAGGAAACAGCGCTAATACCAGGAGTGTTGGTAAAGTTAACGGGTTCCAATAAAGGCTTTTAAGGATGTCTCCTTTCAAGAGGGCCAGAAGGGAACGGGTAGTACCACATCCTCCGTCAGGTATCCCAGTCAAACTTCTATAGGGACATGCGAACATGTTCCTTCTATTTAAAGGATGAATCGTCTTTAAAATACCCACCTTAAGGGAGAGGTGCCCGAGCGGCCGAAGGGGCGCGATTCGAAATCGCGTAGGGACGAGAGTCCCTCGTGGGTTCAAATCCCACCCTCTCCGTTTTGGAAATAAAAATCTTAGGAGGTAACGCTAATCCGGTAGTTTTGGAGGGTATATGTTCCCATTTGGGGATAGCCCCTACTAAACATTTCGTTGGAAGATTTTCAGATGGAGAGATCCGTGTTCAGATAGAAGAGAGCGTCCGAGGCCAAGATGTATATTTAGTTCAATCCACCAATCCACCTGCTGAAAACCTTTTAGAACTCTTACTCCTGGCGGATGCGGCCCGTAGAGCCTCCGCTGCGCGTATAACGGCTGTTATACCGTACTTCGGATACGCTCGGCAGGACAGGAAGGATAGACCACGGGTTCCTATATCTGCGAAATTGGTAGCCAACCTCATAGAAGCCGCGGGAATAGATCGCATTCTAACGGTAGATCTTCATGCGGACCAAATCCAAGGTTTTTTCAACATCCCAGTGGATAATCTTTACGCAACACCCATTTTTAAGAGGTTCTTTTTGGAGGATTTTGAAGAAAAGATAAGCGCAGAAAAATGGGTTGTAGTATCACCGGATGTGGGTGGTATAAAAAGAGCACGTCTTATTGCGGAGAAGCTCTGGAATCTCCCCTTGGCCATGGTGGATAAAAGAAGACCACGGCCCAACGTTGCCCAAGTGGTCAGCGTGATCGGAGAGGTTGAGGGCAAAAACGTACTCTTGGTAGACGATATTATAGATACAGGGAACACTATCGCAAACGCTTCCAAAGCTTTGATAGAAAGGGGAGCTCTTAGAGTACTGGTAATGGCCACGCACGGTTTGTTTTCGGGAAGAGCGAGAGAGGTGCTTGGTGAATCTCCTATAGAACGTATCCTTATAACTAACACCGTTTTTCGCAGAAATAGAGCTCTGCCTGAAAAAACGCAGGTTCTTGATGTCTCTGGTCTTCTTGCGGAAGCCATCAAAAGGATCCACAGCTCAGGGTCCATTTCGGCGTTGTTCCTGTAAAAGGGTTACAACGTGCAGGATCAAAAACGTTTTCGCCGTAGCAACCCTTGGTGACCGACACTTGTTCGCCGATTCGCCTTGGCAACCGCCATACTGTCGTTTCTTTGGTTTCACTGTGAGGCTTATCGGCCTCCAAGTGAAACCACCAAACGATCCCTTTGAAATTTTAGACCGCTGGGCAGGCAATGGGATGTTTGAAAGAAACTAGAGTAAAGAATACCAAGGAGTTGGGCATAAGGCTTCCTCCTACTTCCCCGACCTCAGCCCCATAAGTAGATCTTCTAAGTGATTATCGGTCTTTCTCCCTGCTATATACCAATCGCTTTTTAATGAACTGACTAAAGGGTTCAGGAAAAAAAGCGGCAACCTCCCGCTATCCATGGACAACACCGGGATAGTCAGGAACGCTTCGGTTGTCCCTATCTGGTGGTTGGAAGCCTTATTCGTTTAGTTATCGCCTGCACCACTCCCTAACGGCAACACTCGTACATGATTTTAGGATTCGCCCTTGCAACTCCAGCAGCTTTAATATACATACTATGAGTGAGAAACTGATCAGATGGGCAGAGAGACTGCGTTTGAAGGAAACTCTAGCGTTGTTTTCTGTGAATATGTTGTGTATTTCTCTTGTTCTGTACGGCTTTGAGGACAGGACCATACCCTTCAGTTTCGTGGTCGTGGGCAAAACCTTTGACGTTATGTTTGAAGGAAACGTTGCCATACTTTCGGTCCTGGGTATCTCAGTCGCGATCTTGGCGATCTTTATCGTAAGGCACAGAACCAATTTGGACATGCGCAGACTTTTGGCCGCGGTTCTAACCGGTGAGGTGGGGAGTCTCTTCGGTTTGGTGGCCTTCATCTTCGGAATAGCGTATATCGGATGGATAACGGATTACTTACGGGAGAGAGAGCCTTTTTATGCGATTATTTCCTTTGAATTACTTCTAGTAAATATTGAGGTTTTCATTTTACTTCTAAAAGGTAGGGAAGTTGAATCGTCCCCGATGAGAGAGGAGCCGGAGCCCAAAAAGATTCTTATATTCGCACTCTCGAAGCCGAACTCTGAAAGAAATCTCATCCATAAGGTTATTTGTGCGCTGTGGGAGATTGAACTTAGAAAGTTGAAAGAGCAAAAATTCAAGGATTCTCAAAGATCCGAAAAACCAAAGAGTTCGGAGGAGAATAAAAAAACAAAAAAATCTGGACAAAGGCTCAACTGGGAGGTTCCTCTAAGGTCAATCGTCCAACATATAAGCAGGCTTGAGAGGATATACGTTCTTGTGAGCCCCAAATCGGGGATGAAGTACGGGGAATTTGAAAAGGGGATACTCTTCTTTTTGGAGAGTAGAGGAAAGGAGGTTAAAATGGAGAGTAGTCAACCGTTGGACTTCAACAACTACGGCGAAATCTTGACAGCTCTATCCCATCTAATCGCAAAAGCTAAAATGGAAGGATATTCCGACGATGATTTCTCCTTCAACATATCGGGGGGAACCTCGGCGGTAACCGCTGCTCTGATAATTGCAGCCATAAAGGAAGGTCGCCAGGTGGAATATGTGACCCAAGAGCCTAACTCCAAGCTAAAACGTATAGACGTCAATGAGATCCAGGTGAATATGTTCCTCGGTAAGTTGGGAGTGGCTTGATGCCTCGGCGCGGGGGTTTTAGAGGCTGTACATGGTGGATAGGTTCGGGAAAAGTATGGCGAAGTACACGACGAGGAGGATGGCGCTCAATGCTATGGACACGACCACGAATATCCCATACCACGTGAGCATGGAGCCGAGGTCGTCAAGGGCCGCATAGAGGAGGTCGGGGTCGTCCTGGTACTTCAACTGCTCCAGCCTGCTCGCGAGGGACCACAGCTTCATCCCGATTATTATATAAAAGATACCAAGGGGAATAGTGACGCACCCTAAGATGGCGATCCCCCCGTAGAAGTACGACATCACAGCTAAAAACTTCGCCCAGCCGGTACCCTTTATAGAGCCTCTGAGTCTTTGGAGATCCAACTGCATACGGCTATTATACGACGGTAAATCGTTTGGATTTCAGATTACACCAAAAAAGATAGCAAACGGCATACCAAAACGTCCAAATTCACCGCCGTTAAGGGCTCTAAGGGGTGAAGCTGGAACCGGCGGGGATTCCGATGGAGAATACGACGGCCAACACGACGAGCAGGATGATCATAAGGATGGCGATCACCACCGCCGTGATGTAGAACATGCTGCTCCATTTAGCATAGGCTATAAGGTCCTCAAGGGTCCAGTACAGAGCATAGGGATCCTCCTCGTGCTTCAGCTTCTCCAAGTGCTTGGCGGCCGACCAGAGCTTCTTGCCTACAACCGCTAAGATGATGGCAAGGGGGATGAAAAGGAGGGAGAATATGATGAAGCCGATCAACTTTCCGGCCGGCATCATAACAAAGGCGACTAAGGGCACTAATGCAGATAAGATTACGAAGATGAAGGTATATACGGCTACGATCTTTACTAAGATGGGCATCGCCACGAGCCGGGTGTTCCTTAACCGCTGTACGTCTAACTGCATACTGGTATTATACAACGGTCAGTGCTAATCCTCCAACCGGGGTCAAGAAGGGATGGAGGCGATGGCTACGAGCAACCCTACGATAAGACCCACGATGGGGGATATGGCGAATATCAGAAAGTACGTCCCAAGGTCGTTGAAGGCGGCGTACAGGGCTTCGGGGTCCTCTTTGTACCTCAGCCTATCCAAATTGTTGGCGGCCGACCAGAGCTTCCAGCCGAAGATTGCCATGAGAACGGCCAGTATAAGGTCAAGAATGGCGGATGGGGATTTGGAAAAACATTGAACAACACATGAGAAGGCGTAATACGCCACTGTAAGGAAGCTCATCACAGACAAAAACCTCATCCAGCCGGTGCCCTCTAAGGCCTCCTTTAACCGTTGAACGTCCAACTGCATACCGGTATTATACTACGGTCAGTGCTGAATTTCCACCGGGTCATCTTACCATCACCTTGAACACCCCCAACCTCCTCCCGTTCATCCTGACTTCTATGAACTTGGGCCCCGCGGTCATCCTCACGGGTAGGACGTGCTCCCCGACGGAGAGGGCTCCGGACCACCTACCCACCAACCGACCGGCGGCGTCAAACACCCTAACCGAGTAGGCTCCCTCCTTCCCTACCCTCAACCGGATGCCAGAAGTGGTGGCCAGCTTTACCACGGCCGTCCCGCACGCTCTTCTCTCTCCCACCATCAGCTCCGTCTCTCCCCCAAGGGGGCAGACGGTGTCGGCAGTGAAGGAACCTCCAGTTGAAACCGTAGCGCTTCTTACCTCAAAGTCCAAGGTATAAAGGCTATCTCTGGTGGGGAAGTCGTACAACGCAATACTTACAGTCGTTAGGGGCAAATTCCTCACGCTACCGCATATCGAGGGTCTAAGGTAGTTTCCAGCAGAATCGAGTTGGACAAGTATGGCATCCCCGCCCGAAGAGGCTAAAAAGAGAAGGTGGGGCAAACCATCCACGGTGGTGGGTATAACATAGCGGCCCACGTCGTACCCGGATGTGCCGTACTCTTTAGCCCAAAGGAGGTTGCCAGATGTGTCCCATTTCATGAGGACGGCATCTCCACCCAACTCGGCGGCCACATAAACGTACCCGTCGGAGTACGTGAGGTTCCTAACCCTATCCAGCGTACCGTTTCTAACTACCCTCTTAGCCCAAAGGACCCGTCCATCGCTTCCTCTTATCTTGGCCAAGAGTATATCCCTATAGGAGGGGTTATTAGCCGGTGATTCCCACGTGTTGGAGTATCCACCTATTATGAAGTTACCCGAAGGGAGTACGGCCAATGCTATGGCGCTCTCCCTGTTTCCGGGTACGAAGTAGTAGGAGGATTGGCCCCTGTACCGCCGGGTCCAGATCGTATCCCCGCTGGCGTTGATTTTCACAGCGTATATGTCCCAATCTTCGGGGTCGGCCGACGTGAAGTTACGGAGGCTATCTTCAACTCTGCCTACTATCAGATAGTTCCCATCCGGATCCTTTTCCACATCGAACAGAAGTTGTGCCAACACGGTATCAACCCCGAATTTGAACCGTCCTATTCTCTTCTGCCAAAGGATAGTGTTGCCGTCGGAGGAGATCTTTAGAATGAGAGCGTCGTAATCTCCAGGTATAGATACACTCCGAGTTGCATCCGTCTGACCGACTATAACGAAACCCCCGTCTTCTATCACATCCCAAGCCTTGTCGGTTTCGTATGCATGGATCGGGCTGGCCCCTATCCTCTTGGCCCACTGCACGTTGCCCCAGACGTCGGTTTTGACGACGAAGAGGTGGTGGGTGTCGGAAGGGTAGGGCATGAGGCCCGTGTATCCTATCATCAGGAAGCCACCGTCGGAGGTTCTAATCATCCAGGTAGCGTGGTCCTCACGAGGGATGCTCGTGCCGATTATTCTTCCGTAAGCCTTCGCCCAAACTATCCTTCCGAAGGTATCCGTCTTTATCATGAAGAGATCTCCGTCACCCAAACCTCCGCCGGAGAATGAGTAAGTCTGCCCGAAAAGGACGTACCCGTTCCACATGCGCACCACGGTGTAGGGTACCTCCACGCTTGTGGCTCCATACCTATACACGAACGTCCAAAATGCCGATACCACCAAACCCACCATAGGTGTAATTCTAAGGGAGCTACCTGCGGGAAATCGTGAGCATCTCTACCTTAAAATTCGCACGTGATGATCGTTCTGCTGGCCTACAGTGTAACTTTCTCCAAGTCGGAATTGAACGCACTTTTTACCTTAAGTGAGGGGGTGGGTTTTCCCGAAGTGCCGGCGAAGATCGTTGTTTTACCGCTTGAGAACGATGAACTCATCGTGGATGTTGAGGTGGAGAGCGTACGTAGGCATCCTATAGACTACGAATTGGTCTTCACACAACCTATAGATACCCCTAATGCGAACCTTCAAATGATCCAACACCTACCTCAAACCTATCCTACCGATATAGTCAAGGTAGGGACCCAAGGTTTTTTAAGGGGAAAGAGGATAGCCTTTCTGGTGATCAGCGCCATAAGTATAGAGAACGGCACAACCTACCTGAACGAAGAGGTGATCTTTTCTATAAGGAAAAAAAAGGTGGAGAACTTTCCCCACGACGTACCCGCCCGATCCAATTTGAAGATATGGCGGGATGTTTTCGCTTCACTGAACCTGAATCTTCCACAGGATAACTACGTCCCGCTCACAACTTTCGATTATGTTATCGTAACCACCGAGGACTTGAAGGACGCGTGGAAACCCCTTGCAAAGCTACGCAACTCTATGGGGATACGTACCGAGATCTTCACCGTTGAATGGATAAGGGAGAACTTTCCCGGCAACTCCGTACCTGAAAAGATACGCAATTTCCTACGCTACGCCTACAGAACGTGGGGAATAAGCTACGTTCTTTTAGGGGCCTCGGCGGAAGAGATCCCTCCCCTTAGAACCTACGTAGCCACGTTCCCCGATACCATCTCCAGCTTCTTCGGCCGCTATTTCCACAACATTGAACTGACCGACTTTTACTATGCAGCCCTCGACGGTGACTGGAACCCCACCGGTGATGCTTGGGAAGGGGATATGGAGGGAGGATGGGATATATACATAGATCTCATACCGGACGTGGCCGTGGGAAGATACCCGGCCCACACCCCAGAGGAGGTTCAAAGCTACGTATCCAAGGTGTATGAGTATGAGACTTCCACGAACTTCAGCCTACCGCGGTATCTGTTCATGGGGTCCAACCTATGGGGTGATACCGTAGAACCCGACAGCGCGGACGGTTGCTTGATAACCTATGACCTCGCCGCTCGTCTTGGAGTAGGGGAGGTCCGCTACGTGTGCGAAAGGCCTTCAACGGAGCTTCGCGATAGTGTGACCTCCTTTTCACCCACGTTATTTTTCGGGGTAGGTCACTCCAATCACCGCGTGATTATGACCCGCAACTCCATGTCGGCCTACGACGCTTACGATTACTGGAGGATAGAACAATCTACACCTCAAAATCCATCCATAGCAACTTGGATAGGGTGTTTTATAAACGATCCCTTTGACAACTCCGTGGCCCTGGAGATGATCCGTAGAGGAAGAGCGGTAGCTTCCCTAGGAGCCGCCAAGGCCGACTATTCTCTTTCAGCCAATAACATCTGGAGGGCCTTCTTCGATACCCTCGGATCGAAGCCCTACTTTCCTATCTCAGGAGACGTTTTCTACCAGGCCAAACTTACCTTAGTATCGCTCGCTCAAACTTCACCCCTATACAGACATCTGATCTTTACCTATCAGTTCATAGGAGATCCCCTCTTGAGAGTTTTCAACAACGTCCGCAGGAGTTACGTGGTGAGCGTTTCACCCTCATACGACAGTCTGGAGTTTTACGTTGAAGATTCCCTTAGTTCTGCACCTGTTCCCTACGTTCGGGTGAGTGTGGCCAACGACCGCCTCACTTTGGGCCATGCATATACCGGATCCGACGGTAGAGCCAAGGTCTCGGTCGGGGATGGTAGAAACTTCTGGGGAGTATGGCATCCCGTAGGTCTCATAAAGGTGGGTAGCCTCAACGTTTTTCTGACTGGGGTGAGGTTACGGGTAGATTCCGCCACTCTTCTATCCTCGGCCGATACTACAACCCTTCGGGTTTGGATAAGGAACGAGGGATCGGATACGGTATGGGGCCTTTTGCCCCACATGTTCTCCACGGATCTATACGCCCTCAACACTCCCACCCCTAAGAATGTACCACCAGGTAGTATCACCTTCTACGATTGGAGGGTCGCCCTATCCCCCTACCTATCGTCACCTACGGTGGAGGTTAGAGTGGTTGGCTACGCCCTAGACGACACCTTCCACCTTCCGGTGGCTTTTCCACGGGTTCGATTCATCTCCACCAGCTGGCATGCCCACTACGACACCCTCTTTCTGTTCCTGGATGTGGGTAACTCTGGAACGGTTACGGCCCACGACGTTAGGGTGGTACCTGACAGCGGTAACTTCACTATACTATCTTTGGAAAGCTACGACAGCCTTCCTCCTGGCCAAACCACCAACTACGACCTTGAGGTTCGCCTCATCATGCCGAGTTTGGATAACGAGAGGGTGAGGTTCAGGCTGTACGCCTCCGGTTCTCTACAGGACACCTTCTCGGTGGTGTTCAGATCCACCTATCCGCTGCCTCTCATACGCTCCTACTGGCAGGAGCCAGGACAAGGTGAGGTCGTCCTACGTTGGGATTACGCCTTTCCTGGCCCCTACAACCTAAGGTGGAAAGTAAGCTCCAACGGGCGTACCCTTAATCCCCAACCTTTGGGAGGTAGTTTCTATTCCCTACCTCTTGAACCATTACAGAAGGAAAGCGTTGTGGTCTCGCCGATCATAGATGGGGTTGAGGGTCCCCCCCTCTTCTCCACCGTAGTGGCTCCAACTATGGCACTTACGAACTCCAGGTACCTTGAACTTATAAGATTCTCAAGCGTTCCGGTTTTCGTTTCCAACTCCGAGGTGGTAATGGCCCAACTGCTCAACTACACCCGCGAGCCGGAGGTGGTAGTAGCCACCGCTTACAACCGTATATTCGCCTTAACCTATGACGCTTCCCGTATTCTTTGGGATGTTTTCACCGAAGGTTGGATAGAGACCAAACCTGTGGTAGCCGACGTGGATGGAGACGACTCTTACGAGGTGATCTTCGCGACCTCCTTCTACCTCTATGCCCTCAACGGAGAGGATGGCTCCGTCCTCTGGAGGGTACCTCTTCCGACCTTTGCGGGTGAGACCGATTCTATCCCCCGTGTGCGCTATCTCATGGTGAGTAAACCCTTCGCCGATAGCCTTCCCTATCTGTTCGCCGTGAGTCGTTTGGGCAGCGCTCTGCTTTTCAACGGACGGGGGGAGTTGGTGGCACATCGTCTTGGTAGTGTTACCGATACTTTTAGGGTTTCACCCCCGGCCACCTATGACTTCGACGGTGACGGTAACTGGGAGATAATTTACAAGAAACAGGATTCGGTCTGGATGTTCGGCGGCCTTCTAACGCCCAAGGATGGCTTTCCCATCTATATCCCCTACTACACGACGGGTTTGTTTGTAGCAGATGTCGATAGGGATGGCGAAGACGAGGTGGTGATGTGCGGACACAGAAACTACGTCCTTAAGCGGGATGGGAGTTTGATCCTCCAGGACGATAACGCTTATTATCCTAACTACCAATGCCTCCCTCTGGATCTCAACGGAAACGGGGTTTTGGATGTGGCCTTTTACAGCCCGGTATATACGACGGTGAGTGTGTGGGAGATTCAGGATACCGGTTTCGTGGCCCTTCTCTCGGAGGATCTCCATCTATCTACTAAGGCTAAGTTCGGGATAAGTGCGGATGTGGATGGAGACGGTAAGGTGGAGCTTCTCATATCCGACAGCAGAAGCCGCCTTCACGCTTACGCCTATGGATGGGATAGAAGTGATCTACCCGGTTTTCCCATAGATCTATCGGACGCTAACGGATTCAGAAGTTCGGAGATCATATCACCTTCGGCCTATGAGTACAACGGTAAGCTCTATCTCTATGGCCCCAGCGAGGCCAACATCCTCTACGTCTTTGAAAGCGAGGGAAGAGCGTTTTGGGGTAGCCGTTTCGCTAATAGATGGGCTACCAACTCACCGATAGATTCTCTTCCGGATGAAGTGGAGGTCTCCATAGCCGAAACCAAATCTCCGACCGGGAACCTAAGCATAAGCTTCAAAGAAGGAGTCCTCATCGTAGAAGGCGAGGGCAAACTTAAGGTCAGGCTTTACAGCGCATCCGGTCGTCTTCTGAAAGCGAGGTCGGGTATCGGTAAGGTTACCCTTAAAACTCTGGACCTGTCGGCGGGTGTGTATTTGGTTCTGGCATCCGACCTTAGGAACCGCAAGGTGTTCAAGGTGATAGTGCGATAGGAATATCGCCATCCGTAGAATAGGGTGACGATGTTGGAAAGGTTGAAAGGTTTGCTTTTGGACATTCTGCAGCGTAAGGGGTTCGCTCCTATGGTCGTGGTAGACGATGGAAAGATCTTCGGTGTGCAGTTCATAGCCAGGGACGTGCCCTTCGCTATCCACATAGTTCCTACCGGGATGGATAAGATACCTTACGCTGTCATCCTGAACTCTCCGGCCGTTGTGGGTATTCCCACCGATCCCAAGGTTCTGCTGGCCATCCTGGGAATGAACCTGACCATACCCATAGGTTCTTTCGGATATACCAACGGAACCCTCATATACAAGCATTCCATAACCGACAACGACCTAACGGAGGAGGAATTAGATAGAATTATGGACATTGCTATAAACGTCGTTAATATACATGCCACACGGATAGTTAGCACCTTCGGAGGGAGGCTGGCTCTGGACTTTCCCCCCGGTTTTGAATTGAGAGCATGAGGATTCCTGTCCTCGTAGGCCCCACGGCCAGTGGAAAGACAGAGCTGGCTCTAGATTTGGCCCATAAACTGGGTGTCATCTTAATAAACGCTGATAGCCGCAAACTTTACCGCCACCTCGATGTAGGTACTGCCAAACCTCCGCCGGATGAACGTAAGAACTATCGCTTGATGGATATACTTGATCCTTGCCGGGAGTTTTCGGCTTACGCTTGGTCCAAGTTAGCGCAGGAGGAAATAAACAGAGCTCTTTCCGAAGGAAGACCCGTCCTGTTGGAGGGGGCCTCCGTTCTCTATATCAAAGCCCTCTTCTTCGGTCTATTTCCACAGCCAAAGATACCACAGGACATACGCATAAGGGCCAGAGAACTGGCGCTCAAGCCGGAAGGTTATTTGATCCTGAAGGAAAAGGATCCGGAGACCGCATCCAAGCTCCATCCCAGAGACGCATACCGTATAGGAAGGGCTTTGGAAGTTCTGTTCGCCACTGGAAAACCCATATCCTGGTGGAGAAGTTTCACCGAAAAACCCAAATATGAGGGTATCTTCGTATACCTGGATGTTCCTAAGGATGAACTATACGAACGGATAGAGATAAGGGCGCGCAGGATGTTTCTGGAGGAAGGTTTGGTGGAGGAAACCGAAGATATATTGATCAAGTTTCCCTGCTTCGCCGAATGGGGTAAGAAGGTTATAGCCTACAGGCAGGCTCTTGAGTACCTTGAAGGTAAATACGACTTGGAAACGGCCATCCGAAAGAAGGTAAAGGCTGACAAGATCCTATCCCGAAGGCAGAGGAGATTCATAAGATCGCTTTCTCCCGTCATCGTACCGAAGGAGGAGGCGGCAAATTATCTTGAGAGGATCATACGCAGTCAGTTCCAACCTTAGAATAGGGCGATGAAGCTCCTTGGTGAAAAGGTGGTCTATAAGGGGAGATTCATGGATTTTGTTATAAGAGAGTACGAAATAAACGGTAAGGTTAAAGTGCGCCAGATGGTGCGTCATCCGGGAGCTGTGGCCATAGTGCCGGTTCTCCCGAATGGTAGGGTTATATACGAAAGACAATACAGATTCGCCGTTGGGGATTACATATACGAACTTCCAGCCGGGACGTTGGAGAGAGGAGAAGATCCGCTACAGACGGCCCAAAGGGAGCTGGTAGAGGAGACGGGTTACTTGGCTAAAACTTGGAAGAAGTTGGCCGAATTCTTCCTGGCTCCGGGGTACTCCAGTGAGTACATGCATCTCTTCTTGGCGAAGGATCTTACTTTCGTAGGGGAAAAAAGGGATGAGGATGAAGACATTTCCTTGGTTTTCTTTACGGTTGAAGACATCAGAGAAGCTTTGGCGCGCAACTTCTTTAAGGACGCCAAAACCATTCTCGGAAGTTTGAGGTACCTGCAGGAGGTAGGGAGATGTTGAGCGAAAACCTACTGAAGGTGATAGTGTGTCCCAAGTGCAAGGGGGAACTCAAGTACTGTCCCAAGAAAAATGAACTCCGATGTTATCGGTGCCGTCTCGTATATCGCATAGAGGAGGATATTCCTATCCTCCTGGTAGAGGAGGCAAAACCTCTAACTGAAGATGAGCCTTGCGAATAAGTATAGGCCCAAGGTATTTGAGGATGTTGTAGGTCAGAGGTTTGTAAAGAAGGTCCTGATGAAGGCCCTTGACAGGGGTGAAATTCCCCATGCCCTGCTGTTCTCTGGGCCTCGTGGCATAGGTAAAACCACCTTGGCCCGTATTTTCGCTAAAGGTTTGAACTGCGAACTAGGTCCCACCTCCAAGCCCTGCGGGAAGTGTAGATTTTGTAAGGAGATTGATGAGGGCAAGAGTGTGGATGTGATTGAAATAGATGCCGCTTCCAATAGGGGTATAGAGAACGTGCGCGAGATTCAGGAACAGATCCGGTATATGCCCGTAGCTCGTTACAAGGTCTATATCGTGGATGAGGTCCATATGCTGACAACCGAAGCCTTCAATTCTCTGTTGAAAACTTTGGAGGAACCTCCATCTTACGTTGTTTTTATATTGGCTACGACCGACCCCCACAAGATACCAGCCACTGTTCTCTCACGTCTTCAAAAGTTTAACCTCAAACCCCACGGTGTAGGCGATATAGTTGAGAGGCTCAAGTACGTCAGCGCTAAGGAAGGTATATCCATAACCGATGAGGCCCTACGCTTGATAGCCGAGAGATCCTCCGGAAGCTTGAGGGACGCTCTGGTTTTACTTGAACAGGCGAGCATATACGCTGATGGTACCATAACCGGCAGAGAGGTGGAGGAGATGTTGGGCGTGGTACCGGATAACTTGTACGCCTCCTTTATGGAGGATGTTTTGAGGGGCGATTTTAAAAGGGCTTATGAGAAAGTAATGGATATAACCGAGAGGTTTTCCCCCCAGGATTTCGCTTCCGGCCTTGTCCGGCACGTTGAAAGACGTTTGACCGATGAGAGCTGGGATATACCCTTTGAGGAGAGGGTAATACTCTTAAAGATGGCTCTGGACATGGAAACCCACATCAGGCAAGCCTACGACCCCTATTCGTGGATATATTACGATGTTGCCCGCATGTGTGCCTTTAAGAGAGTGATAAACTTAGATGAGATAAGCAGATTTTTGGGAAGTTTACCGTCCTCCCCTCCCCAAAAATTTCCGTCTCCCTCCGAAAATACTCCTCCGTCTCCCGTTGATCCTATAGGGGAGATTGAACGGGAAAACCCAACGCTCGCCGGCTACCTTTCGGATGCCACCATCGCCAAGGAAGATGATACCCTGTACGTTTCGGTCTCAAGTGCTACGGTTGCGAACCGTATAAGGGATAATCTGGAATTGGTAAAAAAGGCTTACGGAGTTTCTCACGTTGAGATCAAGGTGGGGCGCAAAGAAAACTTACGGGATCTTTTCGGGGAGATCAAGGAGGATTGGGATAGTGCGTAGGTATGTGTGTTGCGGTACTGCGGCAACTATTCTCCTATATCGTTATGGATAGGGTGGTTTCACTGTGAGGCTAAATAGCCTCCAAGTGATACCGACGAACTTCCGTAAATTGGGGGCACCCGTAAAATTCCCACGTGAGGAAGGCGCTGCGAAGGGAGGTTCAAAAGAGTTTGGGTATATTCTTCACTCCCAAATGGGTGGTAAATCTGATGCTTGATCTGGTGGACGAGCACGTACTTCGTGGTGATGCGAATATCC
>JAADCS010000107.1:0-2500 GCA_013154295.1 Thermotogae bacterium | reverse complement strand
TGCAACTCGACTCCATGAAGGTGGATTCGCTAGTAATCGTGCATCAGCAACGGCACGGTGAATACGTTCCCGGGCCTTGTACACACCGCCCGTCAAGCCATGGAAGTTGGGGGTACCTGAAGTCTGTAACCGCAAGGAGCGGCCTAAGGTAAAACCAGTAACTGGGGCTAAGTCGTAACAAGGTAGCCGTACCGGAAGGTGTGGCTGGAACACCTCCTTTTTAGAGACAAGATTTATAACTGAATTGACAGTTTCTTTTTACCACCTTTTATCATTATAAGAAATACCCGGATAACGGCTGTGTTCCGTCATCTGTACATTACTGCAGTCCCGTAGCTCAGCTGGTTAGAGCACTACACTGATAATGTAGGGGTCCGCAGTTCAAGTCTGCGCGGGACTACGAAGTTTATCACGGGGGATTAGCTCAGCTGGCTAGAGCGCCTGCCTTGCACGCAGGAGGTCATCGGTTCGACTCCGATATTCTCCACAATTCCAATTTATATGGAAAAAGTTCTTTGACATACTGAAAGAAAACTCAAATTTTTAATTAATTTTAAGAAACAATTAATATCCTCATTATTTAATACATTTAATTCTATTGAATTAGATACTAGATATTTAGATATTTTATATTTAAATATCGAGGTGAAAGAAAAGTTACTAAGAGCGTATGGTGGATGCCTAGGCTCTCAGAGGCGATGAAGGACGTGACTAGCTGCGATAAGCTTCGGGGAAGTGCTAAATAACTATTATATCCGAAGATTTCCGAATGGGACAACCCAATACTGTGATGCAGTATTATCCTGACTTGTCAGGAGGCGAACTCGGTGAACTGAAACATCTAAGTAACCGAAGGAAAAGAAAACAATAGTGATTCCCTGAGTAGAGGCGATCGAAACGGGAGAAGCCCAAACCATTTTTGTTTAGGCAAAAATGGGGTTGTAGGACCTTGATGTGAATGAAGTATTTGAAGTGGAACATTTTTGGAAAGTTAGACCAAAGAGGGTGACAGTCCCGTACACGTAAAAATATAAATTCTAAAGGTATCCTGAGTAGCACGGAACTCGAGAAATTCTGTGTGAATCTGCCGGGACCATCCGGTAAGGCTAAATACTACTGAGAGACCGATAGTGAACCAGTACCGTGAGGGAAAGGTGAAAAGAACTTCTACAAGAAGAGTGAAATAGTACCTGAAACCATACGCTTACAAGCGGTCGGAGCATCTTTAAGGTGTGACGGCGTGCCTTTTGCATAATGAGCCTACGAGTTACTCCTCCCCGGCAAGGTTAATTTATTAAGTAAAGAAGCCGAAGCGAAAGCGAGTCTTAACAGGGCGTCTAGTCGGTGGGGGTAGACGCGAAACCCGGTGATCTATCCATGGCCAGGTTGAAGTATCGGTAAAACGGTATGGAGGACCGAACCAGTTGACGTTGAAAAGTCTTTGGATGAGCTGTGGATAGGGGTGAAAGGCCAATCAAACCGGGAGATATCTCGTACTCCCCGAAATGCATTTAGGTGCAGCCTCGTGGTTGAGTCTTATAGAGGTAGAGCTACTGATAGGGCTAGAGGGCTTCACCGCCTATCAAACCCTGACAAACTCCGAATGCTATAAGATATACACGGGAGTGAGGGCATGGGTGCTAAGGTCCATGTCCGAGAGGGAAACAACCCGGACCATCAGCTAAGGTCCCTAAATATATGCTAAGTTGTACTAACGAGGTTTGACTGCTATAACAGCTAGGATGTTGGCTTGGAAGCAGCCATTCATTTAAAGAGTGCGTAACAGCTCACTAGTCGAGCGGTCGAGCATGGATGATAATCGGGCATAAGCATATTACCGAAGCTATGGATTTATACTTTAGAGTATAAGTGGTAGGGGAGCATTCATGTTGCATAGAAGCAGTATTGTAAAGTATTGTGGAGCGGCATGAAAAGAAAATGTAGGCATAAGTAACGATAATGCGGGCGAGAAACCCGCACGCCGATAGACTAAGGTTTCCTGATCAACGCTAATCGGATCGGGGTTAGTCGGGTCCTAAGGCGAACCCGAAAGGGGTAGTCGATGGATAACAGGTTAATATTCCTGTACTTGTTAATACTGCGATGGAGGGACGAAATTGTGACAAGTCTGCGTACTGACAGAATAGTACGTTAAAGGGTGTAGATATACGATTTGTAGGCAAATCCGCAAATTGTGTCGAACCTGATAGTACCACAAGTCTTCGGATGAGTGGATAATGACTGTAATCATATTTCCAAGAAAATCTTCTAAGCTTCAGGTATTAACAACCCGTACCGCAAACCGACACAGGTAGTCTGGTAGAGAATATTGAGGCGCTCGAGTGATTCATGGCTAAGGAACTAGGCAAAATAACCCTGTAACTTCGGGAGAAAGGGTGCTCACATTTTGTGAGCCGCAGTGAAATGGTTCTGGCGACTGTTTATCAAAAACACATGGCTTTGCTAAATTGAAAGATGATGTATAAGGCCTGACACCTGC
>JAADCS010000151.1 GCA_013154295.1 Thermotogae bacterium | reverse complement strand
GTACGAAAGCCTCGTAGGCCTTCAGGCGAATCTCGCGCATCCAGTTCGGCTCCCCCTTTATGTGGGAGATCTCCTCAATAAGCTCGCGCGAGAGACCAGGCCTTCCGACGTACCTGTACTCTATATCGTCCCGGAAGCCGTACCTGCCGTAATCAAACTCCAGATCCGGTTTCTCCGATTCTTGTGTCATAATGAGGATATTATAGGGCGGAATTCCTACCTATTAAGTCGGGATTTATCTCCGACGCACATTGCAAAACGAACGGGAGCTCCTCATCCCGTGTAAAATAGCGGGTCAAAATGGTCAGAATAGATCTGGAGACGGCACCCTTCATAGGGGATTTTGAGATAGTGGAGCGCAAGGGGACGGGCCATCCCGATACCATCTGTGACAGTATAGCTGAAGAGTACAGTCGCGCCCTATCCCGTTTTTACCTGGAGAGGTACGGACGTATCCTCCATCACAACGTGGATAAAGCCATACTGGTGGGTGGGGAGGCCAACCCCCGTTTTGGTGGGGGTGAGGTTAGCCAACCTATAGAGCTGACCATCGTTGGGAGAGTTACCTATCGCTACAAGGGAGATGAGTTTCGCAAACGTATAGAGGAAATCTACTACGAAACGGCAAAGTCTTGGCTTAAAGAAAACCTTCCGAACCTTGACGTGGAGAAACATATAGATCTCAACCTCAAGATACGTATGGGAAGTGAAGATCTGACCGATCTTTTTGAGAGGGAAGGGGAGATACCCCTTGCGAACGATACCTCTTTCGGCGTCGGTTTCTATCCTCTAACGAAAGCCGAAAAGCTGACCTACGAGCTTGAGAGATTCTTGAACGCTCGCGCGTACAAGGAAAAACACCCCTATGTGGGAGAGGATATAAAGGTCATGGTAGTTAGGGATATAAAATCCTATCGCGTTACAGTCGCTTTGGCCTTCGTAGATCGCTATGTGAATAACTTAAAGCATTACAGAGAGCTAAAGGCACACCTTCAAGCTGACACCTACGTGAGAGCCAAGGAGTTGGTGGGGGACGTTCCACTATCCGTGGAGTTAAACGTCGCTGACGACTACAGGAGAGAGTCGGTGTATATAACCGTAACGGGTACCAGCGCTGAGGCTGGGGACGATGGCCAGGTAGGCCGTGGGAACAGAGTAAACGGTCTAATAACTCCTTACCGTCCGATGACACTTGAGGCGGCGGCTGGCAAAAATCCCGTTTCACATGTGGGTAAACTCTATAACATAGCGGCCAACTTTATGGCGAAAGAGATCGTTGAGAAGTTCCCAGCGGTTGAAAACGTGTATATCTATCTGGTTTCCCAAATAGGAAGACCTATAAACGAACCCCAATTAGTTCATGCTCGTATATGGGGAGGATTGAGCGAAAGTGCTCTCCATGAGGTTAAAGAGTATCTGACCGAGAGGGTGAGGGATATAGGGGGAATGTGGAAGAGGATAGTCTTTGACGGTGTGGAGGTGGTCTGATGTTCTTTAGGAAAAAGAAAAAGCCTCCACCTAAAGTGAAATCTAAACTCAACGTGCCGGAGGACTTTTGGGTTAAATGCCCCTCCTGCGGTGTTATACTTCCAAATCCGGACCTTGTGGCAAACGCTAAAGTGTGTCCCAAGTGTGGCCACCACTTTAGAATGGGCGCTTACGAATATGCTAACCTTCTCTTTGATAACGGTATAGAAAGAGAAATAGGTGCCAACTTGGAGACGGTCAATCTCCTTAATTTTCCTAACTACACCGAAAAGATAGCCAAATACGAAAGGATCCATAATCTCAAAGACAGCAGCGTAGCGGGGATAGGAAGAATACACGGTCGGAAAGTTATCGGTTTCTTTACCGACTTCGCCTTTTTGGGCGGTTCCATGGGCTCGGTCTTTGGGGAGAAGTTCTATAGAGCGGCTAAGGAGTCCAGAAGCAAGAAGCTTCCTCTGATAGCCGTTCTCTTTTCCGGGGGTGGGGCGCGCATGCACGAGGGTATCTTTTCTCTTATGCAGATGGTTAAAACTACCGTCGGTGTGTTGGAGCTGGAGAGAAGAGGGGTACCTTACATTACGGTTCTGGGTAACCCTACCATGGGTGGTGTTATGGCCAGCTTCGCCGCTTTGGGGGACGTTATAATAGCCGAGCCGGATGCCCTCATAGGTTTCGCCGGTCCTCGTGTGATCAAGCAAACCATCGGACAGGATCTGCCACCTGGGTTTCAGAGGAGCGAGTTCCAGCTAAAGCACGGCCAGGTAGATATGGTCGTAGATCGTAGGAATATGAAGAGAACTATACACCGCCTTTTGGAAATAATGGAAGCCTCACTATGATGAGATTCGGAGTTAGAATTCAGGGGGTGAAAAGATCTATAGTCTGGTTGTTGCTGATGTGGGTAACGGTATCTTGCCGTGAGAGGGGTTTTCCTCCCACACACTCCCCTCCCAACACGAAGGCTCACGTTGAAGTTGAATGGAAGCTAACCCTGCCTTTTAATCCTACGGGATACCCGGCATATCTCGGTGAGGATGTTGTGATACTTGGTGAGGGGGGAGAGGTTTTGAGATTGGACAGAGCAGGGCGCTGGAGAATCATTTACGAGTTAGGAGAACCTCCATCCTTTGGACCGGTAATAAACGATAGAAGAATCGCTCTGGGAGGGATCTCTGGTAAATTGGTGGTTTTAGACGATGAGGGTAACCTTCTTTATGAAGACACCGTAGACTCTCCGATCGTAGGAGCCACCTTCTGTGAAGGTATCTTCGCCGTTACGCAGAACGGACGTCTCCTTAGATATTCTACGGACACACTCCTATGGAACAGATATTTGGGAGATTTCGTGGTCAATCCTCCCACCTGTGTCGGTTGGGGCGTTCTCGTTTCCACGCTCTCCGGGCGAGTTTTGGCATACGACTCTACGGGCAACCTCAAATGGACCCGAGAGGGTTTAGGTACCATGCCTTTATCCCCGGCCTTTGACGGGGCTAATATCCTCGTGGGAACGTCCGGAGGGGAAGTTTTAAGGATGGATACGATCGGTTTCATCATAAACACCTGGATAATTGGAACTCAACCTGTAGGTGAAATAGTGACAGACGGTGATCAGATCTGGGCGAACACTCCATCTGGTGACTTTCTTGAGGTAAAGAGTGATACCTCCTATGAGGTGTTCTCAACAGGTCGTATTCTTTTAACTTCACCCATAGTGGGGAAACGTTTCATCTACCTGGTAGGGCGAGAGTATCTCCTCTGGATGGCTGACGGGGTGTGGGATAGCTTAGAAATAGGGGATAGATCGTGGCTTCCTCCCCTCTTCGTTGATAGTGTCCTCTTCCTAATAGCCCAGGATGGCACCGTACTACGTCTAAAGGTTGAAGATTCACCTCGGTGTGGCTGGACCATCCTAAGGGGAGAACCGGGTAGATCTGGAAGGTCGCTCTGCGCGTTTTCCACCTTATAATATCCACCTCGGCCGGGTAGCTCAGGCGGTAGAGCAGGGGACTGAAAATCCCTGTGTCGGGGGTTCGACTCCCTCCCCGGCCACTTTTGGTCCCGTA
>JAADCS010000059.1 GCA_013154295.1 Thermotogae bacterium | reverse complement strand
GTGTGGGGAGTAGGGTTTATGAGGTGGTCTTGGGATACGGCCTACACTGGGTGGCTGTTGGGTATAGACCCCGCCTCCGGTGATAGTGTGAGGGCTATGAGTGTTGAGCACGGACTCACCGAATATGAACTGCTTTACGACGTGGATATAGCTAGCGATGGAAGATTATTGATAGTGGGGAAAGCCTTATATGGTTCCGAGGAGTTTCCCGATTTCTATCCCGGTGCCTTTGTGATTGATACAAGCATATCCTTCGTGGAGGATTTTTATCTTCTGTGCAGTAGTTTTATACCCGGTACCATGTGGGGTGCTGCCGTTTCTGTGGATTTCGGTGATGTATGGCACGCCAGGGGAAGCGTGCATTTCGTAGATACGGGGCTTGATTGGTTAAAAAGGTTAGGAGTCTTAAGTTGGAGGCTTAGCTATTATATTGACTCATCTTACGATCACGTCCTTATGGGTAGCGTAAAGGATAATGATACCACAGTTATACTTGTCGGTGTTATGGGTAAAAGTATGTTTATGGTGGCGACGCTTGACACAACAGACAGTACTCAGCCATTTTCCCCGATAATTGACACATCTGGTATAAAGAGCGGAAAGATATTCGTGGGATATGCAACAATATCGGATAGTGCCTTTTGGAGACCCATCGGCGTCTATGACTTCCCCCGCACGGACGTAGGAGCAGGGGCGAGATTCGTTCAAGGAGCAGGGGACAGCACGGATATACTGATAGTGGGCTACAGCAACTCCTTTAGCGGCTCCCCCGAAGACTACGACCTCATAGCCTTGAGGGTGAGGCCGGATAGGGTAGGCGTGTTTGAGAGGGTGGTTAGCTTAGAGGGTGGCGACGGTATGGTTGAGGTGTATGACGTCTCCGGCCGTTTGGTTGGAAGGGGTGAGAGGTTGGAGGATATAAGGCTAAGGCGGGGTGTCTTCTTCGTGAAGGAGGGAAGGAAGGTTAGAAGGGTGGTTGTCAAATAGGAGGTGACTATGATGGGCATCCTTTTGTTAAGTGCAGGCTTCTCGCTGTATAGTGATGGGAACGTGGAGAGTGCATGTATCGGTGCGAACGACACCACGCACGCGATGTTCGTGGTGTCATGGATACGGGAAAAGTGGGACTGGCCCGATACGGTTCCCGCTTGGACGCGCAGGGTGCTCGCTCCTTGGCCTTTTGACGTCTCCTCCCTGAACCTACCCCAATATTACCGCAGCTTTTCGGCCTATGCGTACTACGACTCCTATGGGCAGTACGTTATAGCCGGCGAGATTAACCCCGGTTTTGGGAACAGGGTGATACTCGTCGATAGTGAAGAGGTGTTTAGTGGAGGGTACAATGCTAGCCGCTTTCAAAGGGAAATTTTACATATCTTAGACTCACTTGTAAATTTTAACGATTATGATTTGGATGGAGATTGTGTAGTTGATAACGGAGCTATAATCTTTCCTACACCTTTATTCTATGTGGGACATCCGCATTTACTCACGTCTTATACCACTAACGATTCTTGTGGTTCAGGCTTTGTTGAGATTTACGAAACCTCCGGCATTACCCTCGGCTACGGTAGAAGGTTTCCCTATCGCTACCAGGCCCATTACTACATGGCCTCCCCTATCATCTTCCACGAGTGGCTACATATCCTTTGCGCACCCGATAAATACGATAATGGCAGGGACAATAGCGACTGGGATAACTGTAGAGTTGAGACTCCCTACGCCAAATCCAACTCTGTGGGCCTCTACTCTCAGATGAGCGCCATTCTCTTTAATATGCCGAGGCCTTCAGATCCGGTGGATAAACTATTAATGCATAATGCAGGGAACTATGATCGTGTGCAAGTTGTGAACATAACCTCGTCTGGGACCTACGTTATAGAGGACCACGCAACGAGTGGGAAGATATACCGCATAATGGTTAGTCCGAGTGAGCAGTTTATAATCACCAACCATCAGAAGCTTAATAGAGTTGAAGACTTCTTCCCAGGCAAGGGGATACTCATTTGGCACTACGATGGAACGCCACCACCTATCTTAAACTATTCCTTTGAAACTGATAAACATGAAGACTTAGAAAGTGCCTTCGGTCTCTGGGACTACAGGGGAATGTCCTACGGCGAGGATCCTGTTACGGGTAGTGATAACTTGGATTTCGGTATAGATACCTCGGACTTACCCTCGTGCTGGTCCTATTACTTACGGAACACCATAGGGGTACCAGCACACGGTTATATGTCCCCTTACGACTTCTTCAACGAGAGCACCAAGCAGAACTTTGACCACCTCTCAAATCCCTCATCCGATGCGTACAATTTCATAGATAGGTTTGAAGTAACCTACCCCAGCGACAGCTGCTTCGAAAACAGTGGCGTATGGGTGCCGGGATTGTGTATAACGGATACGATCATCAGAGTAGACCCCGAAAACCCCTTTATAAGGGATACCGTATATGCCGGTTGGCTCTGGTGGAGAGCATACTCCGAGACGGCAGTCCCCCAAAATATAGCCACCCACATAGCCATCAGGAATATCAGAAAGGAAGGAGCGGGGCCCAACATGTTGATAGACGTTCTGCTTAATTACGTACAGAGCGACGACAGTATCGCCAGCGGGCCAGCGGGAGCAAAACGCGTGGTGGTATCACCATCTGGGGTTATTCACATGGTCTATCACTCAAGGGGATACGTGTACTATACGTACGCACCGAGCAGCTCGGTAAGGTGGGCCCCTGCCTTTCCTGTAGATAAAGGCAAGTATCCCACTATAGCATACAGTAGCTTAGGAAACACAGCCTGTATCTCTTGGATAGGAGGGGATGCTCTTAAATTTAACTGTGGCAACTCGTTGTATGACAGCTGGAGAGACGGACATGCGGTACTGCTGGACGGAACGGAAACCTTGAAAAAGCTGTACGCTCCCGCTATGGTTATAGGCAGAGGGGACACCGTACATGTCGTCGTGAAAGCGGAAAACCACGTGGGACCCCTTAGATATTTCCAGATACTCTACGGCAAATTCCCAAGGGAGAATCCATCCGATATATCTTGGAGGGAGGTGGGAAAATGTCAATACTACTCTGGAACTTTTAGCCGCTCACTTCCCTCGTACGATCCCGAAGAGGGCCCCACCTTAACCCTTTGGAACTCGACCTATCCCTTTGTCGCTTGGTCCTGCCACGATACACTCTTCTACGCCTACAACAACGGCACCGCTTGGTACACGAACGTGCGTCTTAACGCCGGTTACTCCCCCCATGCCGATGCTATGGAAGATACTGTTTTCTTAGCCTATTTGAACGGGAGACAGACAGAAATAAGACACTTCCACGTTCCCACTTCCAGGTGGTCCTATTCCACAGTTTTGGACGACTCCGCCTTCGTTCCGATGGTGAGCTACCCCTTCGTGGGATGGATAAGAGTAAAGAGCGACCACTGGTGCGACATATGTAGGGAAATCAGACTATCATATCGTACATCGGGTGGGTGGTCCTCACCTGTAACCTTTAGGGAAGCGTCCGGGTACATGGACTATTTGCAGATCCTTCCCGTACCCGTTATGGGCGGCACGAGGTTACACGTTATAGCCACCCGGTACGACGGACGGGGCTACGAGCTGGCACACGACGACACCACCTTCACCGGCGTATACACACCCCTAACGCTCGTAGCCAACGAGAAAGAAGAAAACGGAAGGGTTAGGTTGGAACTACTGAGTCGCAGCCTGATAATCCACGGGAACGTGAAACACCTAAGCGTAACCATGTACGGGGCAGATGGACGCAAAGAACTCCCTAACATCCACCGTAAGAAGAACATCACTACGGTAAGCTTTCAGAATGTTCCCAGAGGAGTGTACATCCTGGTGATAGAATGGCCAGGAGGAAAGCGAATACTTAAAACCATAGTCAGGTGAATCACTCCCCCACAAAATAGAGGTAATAGTGTTCAGGGAAACGCCTCTTTAGGATCACCTTGGCCGAGTCTATCCCCAACCTGTAAGCCCTGTAGCAACTCTCGGCTGCGAAAAGCCCCTTGGTTTTCAGACATGTCGTGTAATACTCATGGGCTGCGTTTTTCCTTCTACCCACCTTCTCGTAAAACACCCCCAAAACATAGTGGTCGTAGGGAGACTTGAGCTTAAACTCCGAAATCTTAAAATCACCTCGAAGGATACGCATATAACCGTAGGCAAAGTTTTTCTTATTCGGAATCTGCTCCCAAACCCGGTATAGAAAGGCCGCCTCCGCGCTACTTTGGGAAGCTTGAAGTAAAGCCGACCTACACCCCTGCCCCACGTAGCACATATAAAGAGCGTTAAAAAGCGCTCCCATCATCTACCGTAGACCAAAATGCCCAGATGGGCCACAGCCATATTCTCCTTGGCCCAATCCCGCACACCCAAAATATCGTACCTGACCTGTCCCAACAGGGAGATCTCCGGCGACACGGCCCACTCAAAACCCATCCCCAGCAAAACATCGGGCCTTAACTTGTAGAAGTTGAAGTTATCCCCCACGACACCTGGAACCCCCATGATACCTAAACCGAAAGATAAGTATGCGAAGGTGCCATTGGTATTTACGAATTCCCTCTGCCCGAAGATAGGGATGCGGGTAGAAAAATCCAAGGCGAAACCGACTCCACTATCTGGGGAATAGATCCCATGGGCCGTTATCAGGAAGGCTAAAGGTTCATACCAGTTCCCTATAGCTACCATTGGCCCACCGCCCACACCGAACTTACCCACACGTTGGCCGTAGTATCCACTTAAGAATACGCCATAGGCGTTCTTCACGGTTTCCCCATGTTCTGGAGGATTCACACCTTCGTTGACCTGCAACAGGAGAAAGGCTAACATTGCGGGAATTATATGGGTGGAAACAAGCTAAAGAAAGGAGCCAGCGGTGGGACTCGAACCCACAACCTGCGCATTACGAATGCGCCGCTCTGCCGATTGAGCTACGCTGGCTCACGAGCGAATATTATACAGCGGAAGGTATTACAATCCGAGCTCCTTAAGGGTTTTTAAAACCTCTTCGGCATGACCGGAGGGCTTGACCTTGGGCCAAACGTAGCGCACTACACCCTCCGGGTCTATCAAAAAGGTAGAGCGTATGATCCCTTCTCTCTCCTTGCCAAAGCTCCTCTTTTTGCCCCACGCACCGTAAGTTTTTATGACCTTTAAATCGGGGTCGCTTAGAAGTTTGATCTTCAGAGATCGCCTCTCTTTGAATCTACGATGACTTTCGGGGGAATCCGGACTAACTCCCAAAATAACAGCTCCTACCTTTTCAAACTCATCCACCGAAGCCGAAAACCCTTTAGCCTCAGTGGTACATCCGGGAGTATTATCCTTAGGATAAAAGTAAAGGACCACCCACTTGCCTCTGAAGTCCGAAAGTCTTACCTCCTTACCCTCCTCATCCAAGAGCGTGAAATCCGGTGCCCGGTCTCCCACCTTGAGCATGTAAGTATTCTATACCTGCTAACTTTTCATCCGTAGAATTGTATCTGCGCCCGTAGCTCAGTAGGATAGAGCGTCGGTCTCCGGAACCGAAGGTCGGGGGTTCAAGTCCCCCCGGGCGCGTTTAGAAGCTGTCGGCGATAGAATTCCACCTATGGTTGGTGAGTTCGTTGTACGTTTCAGTTATCTCCTTCCTATAGCAGAAGCATCCATAGAAGATGGAGCTCTGTTGGTTAGAGACGGACGTATAGCATGGGTAGGTAGATGGAAGGACTTCGATGGAGACCAAGAGGTTATAGATACACGGCCCTCCATAGGTATGCCTACCCTAATAAACACTCACACCCACACGGCTATGGTCTTCTTAAGGGGCCTGGCCGACGACCTTCCCCTCTTCCGTTGGCTCCAAGATTACATATGGCCCGCCGAAGGCAAACTGGTAAAGCCGGAGCTGGTTCGCAAAGCTTACAAGCTCGCCATAGCCGAGATGGTTTCGGGTGGCACGGGAGCCATAAACGACATGTACTTCTTTCAAGAGGTGGCTGCCGAGGTGATAGAGGAAATAGGCTTTAGGGGTATCTTGGCCGAGGGACTTATAGACTTCCCTACACCCTCCTTTTCTAAACCCAAAGAGGGTATACGCCGGGTTGAGGAGCAGCTAAAACTCAATGGCCGATTCAAGTTCGTAAAGTTCGGCGTAGCCTTACATGCCCCCTACTCCTGCTCCAAAGAGCTGCTTAAAAAGGGACACGCATTGGCCAAAGACCACGGCGTACCTTTGCACATGCACGTAGCCGAAACTTTGGATGAGGTGAAGCAAATAACCGAAAAGTATGGTAAGAGGCCGGTTGAATACCTGAATTCTTTAGGCTTGTTTGACGAGGTACATTTCATAGCCGCCCATTCTGTGCATCTCAAAGAGCATGAGATTCAAATCTACGAGGAGAAGGGTGTGAGAGTAGCCCACGACCCTGAGAGCAACATGAAGTTGGCCTCCGGTGTGGCTCCGATTCCCAAGATGCTCCAAAGGAATGTAACGGTAGGTTTGGCTACGGATGGGGCTGCCTCCAACAACGATTTAGACATGTTCTCCGAGATGAGGAGTGCGGCTCTCCTGCACAAGGTGGTAGGAATGGACCCCACGCTCATGGATGCCCGCACGGTGGTTGAGATGGCCACACTAAGAGGGTCTGAAGTTTTGGGAATGGAGAAGTATATAGGCTCCTTAGAGGTAGGTAAAAGCGCCGACTTCATAGCCGTCTCGCTGGATCGTCCCCACTTGCAACCCATATACGACCCCTATTCCCATCTGGTGTATGCGGCCAAATCCTCCGATGTGTCCTGGGTGTTCATAGCCGGAAAGCCTCTTAAATCCAATGGAAAGCTAACCTTCATCGAGGAAGGCGAAATCTTGGAGTTAGGGGAAAGCTTGAAGAGAGAAGTTATGGAGGCCTTGAGGGAATAGATGCGAAAGGCCTACTGGTTCGTATTGGGGTTCTTTGTAATAAGTGCAGTTTTGGAAATATTAGCCGGTAGAGTTGTATCACGTCCGATAATCTTTCTCCGTATCCTTAGGCTAACTCTCGGTATAACGGCCGGAGCCGTCTTGGGAAGTACGGGGGCAGCCCTCCAGCGGATATACAATAACCCTTTGGCCGACGGCTACATATTGGGCATATCTGGAGGAGCGGTTTTGGGTGTGGCTCTATCGGAGTTTTTGAACGTATCGTTCGATGTGGTGGCTGCCTTGGTCGGCGCCTTGGTCGTCGGTGTCGTGGTGATATGGACCACACGGAGGGTGGCTCGCACGCTGGTGCCGGTTATAGGCATAGGTATAGGTATGTTTTTCTCCTCTTTAGCCGTGCTCCTCTTTATGATGGCAGGCGTTGAGGCTTCCCGCACCTTCTATGCTCTGTGGGGTACCTTGGGGAGATTCTACGAATATTCGGAACTGCCTTTCCTTTTGCTCCTGTCTGCAGTTTCAATGGTGGGTATCCTACTGCTTTCAAAGTACCACCGCCATATGGACGCCGTATCGTTGGGGGAGCTGGAGTCCTTGGCCTTGGGCTACGACCCAAAATCTACCGTTTTCAACATAACCTTAATTTCCTCACTCTTAGTGGCTTTAGTAACAGCTTTCGTGGGTGTTATAGGCTTCGTTGGCATAATGTCGGCCCACATACTTAGAGGCCTCGGTATAAGGGAGGGGAGGAACTTCTATCTGGCGTCGGGCGTAGTCGGTGCATCGTTGGTTATTCTCTCCGATGCTACCGGGCGTCTGATCTTGGGCATAGACCCACCCATAGGCATAATAATGAGCATACTGGGAGCGCCTCTGTTCGTGTATATAAGTCGTAGCGGCAGCTAACTGAACCTTAAGAGGCGAGAATACTCTACGGGTACCTCCACTTCCTCATCCAGATTCTTGTACTCTTCTGGCAGTCTCTCAAGGTCTTTTAAAAATCTCTTTCGGGCGGCTTCAAGGGTATCGTCAGCGAAGACATACCGGCCTTCGGAGACCACCTTTACAAGCAAAGGCTCGCCGTTGTAAGTTTCGCTTTTGTGGGCCACCACGTCCTTTAAGAGTAAGCCTTGACTGTCGTAGTACCGGAAAACCCTCTTGGAGCCTCCGATCACTACCTTACCCTTGGAGAACTTGTGCTTAAAACCGTCCTCATCCTCCACCAGCTTGTATATGGCACCCAAAACGGGTTTGTCCGACGGTATGGCTACCTCCGAGCCCACACCGAAGGCATCAGCTTCACCTTCGCGCACTATTTCCCTTATCCTCCACTCGTTGAGATCCCCGGAGAGTACGATTATAACATCCTCCAAACCGGCTTCCCTCAGCCTTCTACGGGCGTACCGGGACAACTCCACCAGATCGCCAGAGTCTATGCGTATCCCCTTTAGTTTGAGACGATCTTTAAGATGGTTCATCACCTCTATGGCTGTCTCTATGCCCGCAAGGGTGTCGTAAGTGTCTACCAAAAATATTGCCGATTCGGGATAGGTGCGCGCAAACTCGAGGAAAGCCTCGAACTCACTGGTGTAAGTCTGCACAAAGGCGTGGGCCATGGTGCCGTAAACGGGTATCCCATAGGTTTTCCCGGCTTCAAGGTTAGATGTTCCGGTCCAGCCAGCCACGTAGGTGGCTCTGGCTATCCTAAGTGCGGCTTCATGGTCGGCGGCCCTGCGGGCTCCAAACTCAAGGAGAGTCCTACCTTCGGCAGCGATGTATATGCGGGCGGCTTTACTGGCGGAGTTCAGTTGGTAGGCTACACGATTCAACAGCATGGTTTCTAAAATTTGGCCCGTTATACGGTCCGTCTCCACCACCATCACGGGCTCCTTAGGGAAGAAGATGCGTCCATCGGGTATAGCATAAATATCCCCAATAAAGCGAAAACTTTTAAGATAATCCAAGAATTCATCCGAAAATTTACCCAAGGATTGAAGATATTTTATATCATCCTCGGAAAACTCCAGTTGATTTATTTCCCTGGCAGCCTCCAAAACACCGGAGGAGACCAGGAAGTTGCGGTACCTATGAGGCCTAACACTCATCTCAAAGGCACTCCATCCCCTGGCCGAAGTTTTCAGATAAACGTTGGCCATCGTGAGCTCGTAGAGGTCGGTCGTTAGAGGTTTCATGAAAGGTATTTTAAAGCAGGTGCCTTAGCTCCTTTAGAGCTCTGGCTACCACTCTGGGAAACTCAACCGGCAACATATGGGACGAGGGTACCAGCTGAAGACTTCTACCTTTCAGAGCATAAAGAGCTTCAACCGCCACCGCAGGTGATACCAGCCGGTCGTGGGTACCGTGGAGAATGAAAACAGGTGTTTTCAAGTCAGGAGCTACGGATGTAAGGTCGTAGTAGGCGGCTTCGGAGTCGGCCTTCAAAACGGAGTCGGGTACCCTTTCCATCTCCTTCAAACACATCTCTCTTAGACGACGGGACGAGTATAACTTACGGCAAAGGGATTCTCCGGTCAAATTTAGGGGGAGTTTGGGCATCCTTAGACCTCCACCTATGAGAACCGATCCTCGGCACCTTTTGGGAAACTTCAAACATGAGAGTAAAGCTACACCTACACCCATAGAAAAGCCCACGACCACGAATTCCTCCAACGTGATCAGAAGCTCATCACCCAAAAGGTCGGCATAATCCCACACGCTCCTTTGGGGCTCCCCTTCGCTCTCACCGTGCCCCGGCAGATCCAGAGCCAGTAGCCTAAACCCTTCAACCCCCACCCTCATGAGAGGTCTCCACATCCTCCAATCTCCCCCCACGCCGTGTATGAAAATCGCCGGTAAGCCTTCGCCGATTTGACGAAATCTCAAAGCCATCAATCGTTGCGAGAATACTTACTGTAGCGACCCCGCAGATATATGGCTATGAAGTTGAGGGAGAAAGTCAAAAAGAGGAGTACGACTATAGCGGCGGCAGCGTTGGTGGCGAACTCCTTTTGGGGCCTTGAGACCCAGTTGAATATCTGAATGGGTAGGACCGTAAAGGGATCAAATACACTTTCAGGTATGAAGGGCACGAAAGTCAGGGCACCTATCATCACCAGTGGAGCGGTTTCCCCCAAAGCGCGGGACATGGCCAATATGGTACCGGTGAGTATACCTGGCATGGCCGCTGGCACGACTTGGTATATAACCGTCTGGTACTTACTGGCCCCTAAAGCGTAGGCCGCCTCTCGTATGCTGTAGGGGACGTTACGTATTGCCTCTCGCGAGGCTATTACGATCATGGGCAGGACCAAAAGGGCCAAGATGAGGGAACCGGCCAGTACGCTTTTGCCCAGGTTGAGGGCTCTGACGAAGAGCTCCAACCCCAAAATACCGTAGATTATGGAGGGTACGCCGGCCAAGTTGGCTATGTTTATCTCAAGAAGCTCGGTTAGGAAGTTCTTCGGGGCATACTCTTCAAGATATATGGCTGTGGCCACGCCCAAGGGGAAGGATATGAGGGCCGTGAGGATGCCTATCCAGATGGAACCAACGAGGGCGGGGAGTATACCAGCATGTTCAGGGTGCCTTGAAGGGTAAGAGGTCAAAAACTTTACGTTAAGCCGTGGAAGGGCATCCAAAAATACGTCGATCACCAACGTGCCTAAAACCGCCAAAGCGAAGAAGGTTAGAAAAAGCCCCAATATCACAATTAACCTATCTCTCCAGCTTTTCAAGGGAGACTATTATAGACTTGGAAAGGAGGCCGCTTTATACTATCGGCTGCTCAAAGAGGTGGAGTTAGGTATGCCACGCCGTCGTAGGGTTCTCTTCTATATAGGGCTTTTACTCATCCTGGTTTTCTTTTGGGAGAGCAACGTTCTATATCCCGTGCGTATGCTGGCGGTCTTTTTCCACGAGTTGGGCCATATCATTGCCGCCTATTCCACGGGGGGACACGTTAAAGAGTTCGTCCTCCATCCAGCCGAAGGAGGATACGTTTTGAGCCGTGGGGGAAACACCTTTTGGGTAGGGATTTGGGGCTATCTGGGTTCACTGATCTTCGGAGCCTTGATACTGGCCCTCTCGGATAGGACCAAGTTTGACAAACCTTTGGCCGCCCTTTTGGGTCTTCTGATAGTCTTCATAGGGGCCGCATTCGGTGAAACACTCTTTACGTTTCTTTTCTGTTTGATCATAGGTGCAGGGCTATTTGCGGTGGCCCTATTCCTTCCTCGGGAGATAAACGATCTCCTCCTACGTTTCTTGGGTTTTGCGGTGATGCTCTACACTCCCTACGATGTGTTCTTAGACGTCTTCGTGGCCAACGGGTATGTGAGCGATGCGGGGCTTTTATCCAGTAAGGTGGGGGGAGTCCCTCGTCTGTGGGGAGGTATTTGGATCCTCGTGTCAGTGGCAGTTATAGGAGGTACCTTGATATGGCTTATGGGCAAGCCACTGCCCGGTGAGGAACCCTCCCATAAAATAGAGGGTGATGAGGAGGCTCCTCTTGGGTCTTTTGATAGGGGTGCTTAGTGTGGGATGTGGCCGAAGAGATCTGAAACTTTGGTATTACTTTGGGGAGGTCCACGATTACCATTTTAGAAACCTCTTAAACCACCTTTGGAAAGAGCTACCTTTTCTGGTGATCCCACGTAAATTTTCCTCTATAACCGAGCTTGAAGATTCTCTACTTAAGACCTCTTCCTTACCGGACATTGCTTTAGTTTATCCATCCACCGTAAAAGCCATGTATGAAAAGGGTAGGATAGTCCCCGTAGATACTTCGGGCTTACCCACCCCCATACCCAACTACTGTGAGTTCGGCGGTAAGAGGTACTGTTGGCCCCTCTTTAAAAGTTTTGTGGGATTCTATTTAAACCTTCCCTTGGCTAAAAGTGTGGGTTTGGACACCACATTTACTTTAGAACAACTTCTAAACCTTGAAAGTGAGTACGTAGTTTTGGGACTTTACCTTTCAGCCACACTCTACACTGCTTTCACTTTCGTCTATGTGTCCGAGGGTATACCTCTGAAAGATGCCTGCGTGGAAGCGGGTAAATTTTACTACGAACTCATGCGTCGCCCTTACGTTCGCCTCTATCCATCGCCTTACAGGGCACAGGAGGATATGATCTTGGAAAGGATCGTTTTCATCCCAGGGACCAGCGCCTACGCTCCCTATATAGAGAGAGAGGGGATTGAACTTAAATTCGTTCCTCTGCGAAACTCTAAGGGTGAAAGTGTGCTGTTCCTATCGGGTCCGGATATAGTACTAACTAAAGATGGTAACTCCATGGCAGCCCATACTTTCGTAAAGGCCCTCTATGAAGCTCTCAAAGAGGATACCGTGTGGCGTAGGTTCGGTTACATTCCAGCAGTTGAACTTCCATCCGAAAATCTCTACCACGACATGGGTATGGAGGTTCCCCGTGAGCGTATAAGAAAGATGCTTAAGACGTTTATAGTGAGTGACACCTTACCCAGGGAGGAGTTAGGGGATGTCTGCGAGAGGTTCAGGTTCGCGAAGGAATGAAAACAGTAATCAAGGGCAAAAAAGGGGGTATGTATAGAGAGCTCTTTCACCCAAACATCGTAATCGGTGCTGAAGAATGGGCAACACTTTTTGCCTCATAAATGTCCTTTTTGGTGTGTGACCCCTTCCAAGGTGGTATGAAATCCTCTAGAAGATACTTGAACGATCTTTAAAACAAAAAATGGGGCCGGAGGGACTCGAACCCCCAACCCACGGATTATGAGTCCGCTGCTCTGCCTATTGAGCTACGGCCCCGAAGGCGATATTATAAGGGTGTTATAGGAATCTTACCACCGTCTGTTGGCAAAAGGATATAAGGGACTCCTTGTGATTGTAGAGGTTATCGGGAGTGGTTACGTCCGTCGGGCGATAATATGGCGTAGGCCACAGGAACTACTATCAAAGTAATGATAAGGGAAAAGAGAAGACCTCCGGAAAGAGCCACACCCAAACCTTCCCAGAACTCGGATCCTTCCAAACGTAGAATAGCTAAGGGGAGAACACCAAAGGCCGTGGTTAGGGCGGACATGAGAACCGGTCTCAACCTTCTGCGAGAGGCTTCAACTATAGCTTCGTCCTTTTTCCTCCCCCGACGCCGGAGGATGTTTGCATAATCTACCAAAACTATAGAGTTGTTTACGACTATTCCTACCAGTGCTATGAGGCCGACAAAAGCCGTCATAGTGAAAGGTCTTCCCAGAAGTAGAAAACCCAGGGATGCCCCAGCGAGACCGAAGGGGACGCTCGTTAGAAAGATTATGAGTGACTGCCGAAAGCTTTCGAACTGGGCGGAGACTGTTAGGAAGATGATGATAAGGGCTAAGATCAACAGGATACCCAATTGCCTGAAACTCTGGGCCATACGTCTAAAAGTTCCTCCGAATTCGTAATGATAACCTGTGGGCATCTGGATCTTGGAAAGTTTTGCGACTAGTTCCTTCCGTATCTCGCCTAAAGGTCTCCCAGAGGTTTCTGCCGAAACTTCAACGTACCTTATCCGATTTCTCCTGTCTATCCGAACGGAGGCTTCGTCTTCCTTAAACTTTACAAAGTTGGCCAGAGGAACGATTCCAACCGGAGTCTTCATCCCAAGGGAGAGGACATCTTCAACACTTCCTCTGTACTCCGGCGCTAACCTCATAACCACATCCAAGTTCTTACCACCAGTTTTAAGGGTAAAGATCGTCCTACCCTGAACGGCATATCGAAGGAAACTGGCCACTTGAAAAGGCGTTATACCGTAGGTGTAGGCTCGTTCTCTTTCGATTTGGGCGACGTACTCCGGTGTGGGCTTACCTCTGGAGACCGTTACGCTCCTTACTCCATCAACACTTCTAATAACTCCGGCCACTACCTCGGCTAAGCTGTCTAAGGTGTGTAAATCCTCTCCGTATATCTCCACGGACACCCCCTTGCCACCACCGAACATGAGCTGGGAAGCGTGACCGGTTGTGGATATACTGTATTCTTCAAGCCCTGGAATGTTTCTAACCATCCTCTCAACCGTGTCGGCTACCTCTTCCGAGGAGTGCCTTCGTTGTCCCTTAGGTTTTAATTTTACGGTTATTTCTCCAGTGTATGAGGCCTCCGTAGTGCCGAAAAGGGTAGCAAAACCCATCTCGGAGGGTCCCACTCTAAGGACTGCCCTTTCAACATCCGGTAACGCTCTTATGCTGTCGTAAAGGGGACGGAGAGTCCTAAAGGTTTTCTCGAGGGCGGTACCTCTCTCAAGGTGGACGTTGAGGGTGAGTCTTCCCTCGTCTAACTTGGGCATGAAGTCTACTTTTACGAAACGCCATAAGGATCCAACCAAAATGAGAAACAGAAATGCTAAGCCGAAATAGACCCATCTATACTTAACTATATGCGTAACAAAACGACCATAAACATTTTCAATGGGTACGAACCAGGAAGGCTCTCCTTTGGGAGAGAGACGAAGCTGATTGGCAGCTAGAGAAGGCGCTATGGTCAGAGCTAGAAAGAGACTGGTAGCATACACGATTATAGAGATCATGGCTAATTCCTTGAACATCACACCGACGAAACCGGGGATGAACAGTAGAGGAAACAGAACTATAAAGTTTGTAATCGTGGCGGCGGTTATTGCTCCCCCTACTTCACGGGTGGCGAAGATGGATGCTTCACGTGGAGGTTCTCCCTTAAGGCGATGAAAGAAGACGTTTTCTATAACCACTATAGCGGCATCTACCACGCTACCCACCGCTATGGCCATAGCCGATAGGGAGATCATGTTTATAGAGCTGCCGGTGAGGTAAAGGTAGAGAAAGGAAAGTGTGAGTGAAGCCGGTATAGTCAAGGCTATTATGAGAGCCGATCGCCATTCCAATAGAAAGAGAAAGGCTACGAATATTACGATAAAGGAAGCCAAAAGAAGGGTACGTGTTAAGTTGGCCACCGAGGTTCTTATGAAGGTTGAGCCATCGGAATATACGGTAAATTGGACCGGATAGTATCTTTCCAACTCCGCAAACTTCTTCCTCACCGCTTTGGCTACCTCCACAGCATTGGCGTCCGCCTGTTTCTGGACGGAGAAAAAAACAGCCTCCTTATCGCCGCTCAAAACGTAGGTCTTTCTCTCGGCATAACCGTCCTCAACCTCGGCTACCTCCTCAAGCCTCACGGGTCTTCCACCCACATATCCAACCACGGCTTCCTTCAAGTCCTCAACACTCTTTATGGTACTTGGAACCCGTAGCACGAGCTGGCGCTCGTCCAGGGTAAGCTCGCCTGCCGGAACATCTATGCTCTGCGTTTGTAAGAATTTGGCTATGTCTTCAAAATTCAACCCGTAACTTTCAAGTTTTTTACGATTAACGAAGATATTTATCTGCCTTTTTCTACCACCTCCAAAAAGTAAAATGGAACCTACTCCATCCACTTTTTGTAACTCGTCTTGCATTATCTCCTCTGCCCAATATCGGGCTTCAAAACCTGGATCTTTGGAGACTACACCTGCGACTATTATAGGAAACTGGCCCACGTCAAACTTAAAGACCAGAGGTTCCAGTATATCTTTTGGTAAACGTGGGCGGGCGAAGTTTATTCTGTCCCTTACCTCAACGGCCGCTTGGTCCATGTCGGTGCCGTACTTGAAGGTTATGGTTATGAGTCCAGTTCCTTGTTGGCTGGTGCTTTTAATCTCATCTACATTCTCAAGAACTGAAAAATCCTTTTCCAAAACATCTATAACGTTCCTCTCTATATCTTCTGGAGATGCTCCAGGATACTGCACGATAACCGACACCGAAGGAAGAGAGAAGCTTGGGAAAAGATCTACCGACAGGTTCATCAAGGCGAAAACTCCTCCGATGAAGAGAAGTAGGAGAACTACCAACGAGAAGACAGGCCGTCTTACGAAAAAGGAGGTCATTGGCCGAATATTATACGGGCGATTTGAACGATCGTTCAAAACTAGAGTACGTCCGGATACTTTCTATCTCGGATACTGGGATAATGGTGAAATCTCTCAAAGATTCCTCCTAACGAACCGGACCCCAAAGACGTAAAACGTCCTCAAAGTGGTACCGCGGGCATGGGTAGCATCTCCAGAGCCCAAAGAAGGCTCTTAAAACCTGAAAGGGGGTCAAAAGGAGGTAAGCATGGAGAAGGTAGCGGCACTCCGTTTGAACGCGCGGG
>JAADCS010000112.1 GCA_013154295.1 Thermotogae bacterium | reverse complement strand
TTGCAAGGGAGTTTAAAATCAAGCACTTCTGGCCTGAGGGAAGGGTTGGAATTGAGCACGCCCTCCTGCCTGAGCAGGGGGTAGTCGTTCCCGGGGACGTGGTAATTGGAGCGGACTCCCACACCTGCACCTACGGAGCTCTAGGGGCATTTTCAACCGGCGTCGGCTCAACGGACATGGCCTACGCTTGGCTGACTGGAGAGGTGTGGTTTAAAGTCCCCGAGCAGATGAAGTTCGTCTACTACGGAAAGCGCCAAAGGTGGGTAGGCGGAAAGGACATAATCCTCTACGTTATTGGAATGATTGGAGTTGACGGAGCCCTCTACAAAACCATGGAGCACACCGGAGAGGCTATAAGGGAGCTCCCAATGGACGACCGCTTTACGATCTGCAACATGGCAATTGAGGCCGGAGCGAAGAACGGAATAATTGAGCCAGACGAAAAGACGGTTGAATACGTTAAGGGAAGGGCTAAGAGGCCTTATAAACTCTACAAGTCCGACCCCGACGCCGAGTACTCCGAGGTTTACGAGATAGACGTTTCAAAGATTGAGCCCCAAGTTGCCTTCCCCTACCTCCCGTCAAACACGAGGCCCGTAACCGAAGCCACCCACGTAACCATAGACCAAGTGGTAATAGGCTCTTGCACAAACGGAAGAATTAGCGACTTAAGGGTTGCGGCCCAAATTCTTAAAGGGAAGAAGGTTAACCCCAACGTCAGGTGCATAGTAATTCCCGCAACCCAAGAGATCTACAAACAGGCCCTTAAAGAGGGACTCATTGACGTCTTCCTTGACGCCGAGTGCGTCGTCTCAACCCCAACCTGCGGACCTTGCCTCGGCGGCCACATGGGAATTCTCGCCAAGGGCGAGAGGGCAGTCGCAACCACCAACAGGAACTTCGTAGGAAGGATGGGACACCCGGAGAGCGAGGTCTACCTCTCCTCCCCTGCCGTTGCGGCGGCTTCAGCAGTAATGGGAAGGATTGCCCACCCCGACGAGGTGGTTGGAGAAGGGAATTAATGGACCTCTTTGAAATCAGGAACTGGTTTGCCCACAACCTCTGCGACTACTTGAGGGAGAAGGATCAAGAAGCTTTAAAGGAGCTCCGGGAGGTAATAGAGGCCGTCCTCTCTGGAGCTCCCCTTATTCCCCACCTCAACCTTAACCTAGAGGAAGAAGATCCCTTCACCAAAGAGTACGTAACCGAAAAGGCCCTATCCTACAAAAACTTCCTTGAAACGCTCCCGGAAGACTTTGAACCCACAGAAGAGGAAGTGGGTAAAACTATTGAAATGGCCAAGCTCCTCTTTGAGAAGGGGCTCTACTTTGAAGTCCACGAGATACTGGAAGAGGTCTGGATGGGGGAGTTTGGCAAAGACAGGGACTTTTTACAGGCCCTAATTCAGATCGGCGTGGCCTACTACCACCTTGAGAACTTTAACACCAGGGGCTTTGAGCTTTTACTCCAAAACGCACTAGAACTCCTAGAAAACTACTCCGGGACTCTCTACGGAATAGACGCAGACGGGTTGAAGGAGGAGATTAGAAGAGCTCTAAAAACCCGGGAGAAGATTAACCTTTAACCCCTTCCTGCTTTCCTCCGCCGAAAAAAAAACAATAAATTGAAAAAAAAGCCCTAAAAAGGGGGGAGAAAGTTTGAAGAGGCTACTTTTACTGGCCGTCACCCTACTGACCCTCCCGGCCCTTGGAGCTCCGCTCAAAGAGTACTACGAGTGTGCCGTGCCCGAATACTTCCACACTCCGCTCCACTGCGCGGCAGGAGGGGGAGACGTTGAGGCAATAAAGGAGCTCTTAAAAAGGGGAGAGAGAATTGACGCCCGTGACATCTACGGAAGGACGCCCCTCCACTACGCCGCCATGGACGGGAAGAGCGAAGCCGTAAGGTACCTCCTCTCCATCGGAGCAGACCCCAACGCCCGGGACAACTTAGGCAAAACTCCCCTCCACTACGCAGTACACGCCGAAGACGTAAAAACGGTTAAGGCCCTCGTTGAGGGGGGAGCAGACCCTGAAGCCCCCGACGAAGAGGGCGAGACCCCCCTCCTCGTCGCCGACCGCTGGGGTCCGGAAGAAGTCTTCTACTACCTAATGAAAGCGGCAAAAGAGAAACGCCAAGGGAAGCACCGCCAGAATGGAGCTAAAGGAAAAGGTAAAGAAGCTGATTGAAGAAAACAGACTCTCCGAATTTCTGCTCAGGCACGGCTTCTACGCCTTAAAGAGCAGAAGTTTCTGGAAGGCCCTCGTTGAGCTCTACGACGAGCTCCCTCCCCTTTCAAGGGAGATAATTTACAAAATGTTCCTCCTCTCCCCAAAGGCCCGCTTTAAAGAGGTAGAGGAGTTTTTCCTACTCTCCTTGGAAAAGGACGGGAAGGAAGCGGTCCCGTGCTGTTCCTTTATTCCCTCAGAACGGATAGCTAAGAAACTAGTGGACTTAGACCCCGTAACGCTTGCAGGAGGAGAAATTCTACATCTCGTAAGTGCAAAAGTCCGGAAAGAAATAGCTCTAAGCCTCTTAGAAAAAATCCAAAACTCAGAACTTGACCCTAAAGAAAAAGTAACAATAGCAAACGGAATAACTCCAGTACTCCAGACCGCAGACGAAAGCACGAAGCTAAAAGCAGTAAGTGCTACTTTAGATTTCGCCCAAAACTCTCCCGTGTTAGGAGGGCTAATACTTAGAGAACTGATACCCGTACTTCAAACCATCAAGGACCAAGAAGTACGAAAAAAAGTAAAAACTGTCTTAACCAAATTAATAGAGCTGGCTTCCAAAAGTAAAAACTTTAATTTGCGTAAATTTGCTCTAACAATCGTTGCAGAGTTTAAGGAGAAAATAAGGGAGTTAAGCAGCGAGCACCAAGAAAAACTATACAAGGCCTACTTACGGTTTCTTAAAGAGTTTTCTCAAAAAGAATGGATTTCAAGAGAAGAAACTTTTCTCAAGTCTCTCCCCGTTTTAACACCTCTGGCCGCAGAGCACGAAAGTCTGGATAGAAGTGAAGTTTTGAAAGCAACCTTTAACGTCGTAACGAAAGCCCTCCCCTCAGCTCCCGGATTAACAAGACACGTACACCTTAGAAAAACGACGTCCCGCGACGAGGCAACGGCGTCCCTTATTAGGTTATGTTCACAGGAGTTCAGCAGAGAATTCATTGAAATGGCTATTAACGAGTGCAACTCCTCACCCGCGCAGATAATAAGCAATAGGGTGCATTCCCCTTACATCCGCTTAAGACCGACTCTCAAAATACTTACTCAGTACGACCGGGAAGGACGCATCCTCTCTTTTCTAAAAGAGAAACTTCAAGACGAAAACTATCTCGTTCGCAAACAAGCTCTTTTCACTATAGCAAACTGCACTCCAGAGCTTAAAAACTACAATCTAAAAGCCACGGAAGAAATAATTAAAACTTTAACGAAACGATCACTCGTAGACTACGATGCGTCTTTAGCACTAAGTGAAATGACAAAAGACGAAGAACTACTTAAAAAGGTATCAGTTAGCTTCTCTAAAGAGTTTTTAAAAAACCCACCTACGCC
>JAADCS010000086.1 GCA_013154295.1 Thermotogae bacterium | reverse complement strand
ACATTGACCTTGAGTGGTATATCCGTGCGATGGTTATGTCCCTGATGGAGTACTTTGCTTCCCGGTCCTTCCAGCTCGGTCTTGCCCTTGCCCGCAAGCTTGCAACGGAGGTGAGCTCATGGCTGTGTTAAGGACTATACTTGAGGGTGTGCTATACTGGCTTTTGGGTGCAGTATTCCTTTGTGTGCTGTATTTTTCCATTCTGTTTATCTACAATGCGGTGGGCGGTCTTTCGGGTTTGCTTTCCCTTGCCAACACGATTATGTTTATTGTGTTGATTATTGTTGGCCCTCTGTGGATGGGTAAGGTTGTTTACGAGGTTTTGCTGGATATCTGGAGGGAGATCCATGACAAAGACAAATAGGCCCCTTTCCTGGCAGGATCTTTCCCAGCTCCTTCGGCTTGTTTTGGATTTCTATGGTGTAGACTACCGTGTGAACAAGCTCTACCGCAACGAGCGCTATACCGCCGACTGTTTTCACTTCAAAGCCCATAGGGTAGACATTTCCCTTGAGTGCATCTCTGGTACGGTTTCCGACCCAGAGATCGAGCTCTACGTCGGTACGGACAAGGATGGTCCAGTTTTTCGTCTCCTCCACGTGGGTGACTTTAGCATCTATAGGGGTTTCCCCACCCTTTGTCTTGATATACACGGGATTGCCTTCTGTGATGGCGACGACCGTGTTAGGGTGATATTGAATGAGCACTAAGGTAACCATAGCCTTTGCGAACAAGGATATGCACGGCGAGGATTTCCACCTCTACTTTGACTACGCCGACATGGACATCCACCTAGAGATCAATGGTAAGGAGGTTTCCCTCCCGACTCGGCTCAAGGAGTGGATCTACACCATGTGGGAGCTTTCTAAGTCTGTTACCTACATCCACTGGCTTGTCGATCGGATCGATCGTGGGGAGTACTTGATTCCCCTTGGTGCGGGTGCGAAGAATGCCAATCCAGACAACCCTCGATCCAAGGGACAATGAGCGGCTTCAGAGGCTCCTTTCCCGCCGTGCTGAGATCCTTGAGCAGATCTCCCAGTTGGAGGAGGAGCTCCACCGTATTGACCAGCGCATCTACCGTAGCAATTGGTACCATGTCTACGAGGATGCTCTTCTCGACTCCTCTGTTCTCCGTGCAGTTGGCTTGGTCCATTTCTACGATCCCTACGAGGGTCCCACCTACCTTGTGAAGGATGTCCGTCGCCACCAGTACTACAAGCATGCGGGTCAGAGGTTGGAAGTGGATGCTGTTGCGGTCTACGAGCTTACGAAGTCTGGTCAGACCCGTACAGTAGGCTTTGAGCTTAAGCTTGACAACAAACCCGATGCCTTTTCCAAGGCCATTGAGCAGGCAATCCTCCGCCGTCCCCTCTTCGACTACTTCTACATAGTCTACGGTGGCTGGTACATCTACTATGCAGTTCAGATGGCTGGCGATTTCCTTTCTACCCTTTCCCGCTATGGCATAGGTCTGATCCTCCGTCCGGCGGATATTCATGCTGAACACCTCAACCGCCCCATTGTGTTTTGTAAATCTTACCGTGCAGGTGATACCGATGCTTAGTGTCCTACTTGGTCGGGTCCATCGTAGGAGGCTTCTCCGTCGTCTTGAGGAGCGTTGGTATATGCAGCATCTGCATGGGCTTATCCAAAATTTTTCCAACCAGCTGTTTGCGAATACCTTGCCCTATGTGCTTGCAGGCGGGCTGGTAGACCACGGGTTGGATGCTGATCACGCTGTTGAGCTAGTCCGCAGGGCCTTGGGTTTTTGACATGTTGAGTTTTAAAATTCTTCTATCCCCATTACACCATGGATTTGGTTGATGAGTGGACGGATCCTATGGATGGCCCTATCTTAATGTGGCGCACGGTTTCCCCCGACGTAGCCAAGCGGCTTCTTGACAAGTACTTTGCCCTGCCGATTCCCGTTGTTCATGGTAAGCTTTGGGCTGTTACCTATCGCACGGTTGTGGTCGAGGTCTGGTTCGACGGTGAGCACTGGCACGTGGCTGCGAAGTCCGAGGATCTGCTTAACGAGCCTTGGCTCCTCGAAGAGATTCCCCCGCTTTCCAAAAATCTGGATAGCCCCCGCAAACCGTCTGGGCCCGCGTCTCACGTGATAGTGCCGGGGGTGCGCGCCCCTTTGGCGCAATATCCCCCCGCGGGAGGGGCCCCACCAGACGGGCGGACAGGGCTAAAGGAGGGTGATACCCATGCCGACCGCAGCTCTTGACGAGTTCAACATAAGGATGAACAGTGCAGTCAAGCGTGCAGCACAGGCAGCGGAGAAAGTTGTGTATTCGGCAATCAGCAACTGGGATGTTGTTACGGGTTATGAGGTTGTCGTCCGTGTATTTACAAAGTGCGCTTCCTTTGTCCATAGGATTGAGTACGATCCTACCAAGCTGGAGGACGATACCGATGTGGGTCTGCCGTCAACACGGTAAGAACTGCCGCTCCTACGTTGCGGCCATTGTTAACCGCTGGAATAGGGCAGGGTACACTCCCGACACGCTTCCCGACTCGGAGAAGCATTGGCTCTGTCTCGTGATGTGGCAGGAGGATGATAGCGATGGCTAAGTCTGTCATTGCCTGTTGGTACAGGGGCGTACTGTTTCATGTTTACAAGGAGGACGATGGATACATAGCCGTTGCCGATGGTGTTCCCGTCTTTACGCAGGGCGACACATTGGGGGAGCTTATAGACAATGCAAAGGAGGCCATCGACCTGTGGCTGGAGGTGGATGTTAATGATGATGGTAAGGCCTCCACGCTGGATGACACGTCAGGAAGGTCCTTGGATAGTGCGGGGGGTGCAGTTGGGTAGGACGACAAAGAGGCACGTGATGATAAGTCTGTCAATTCCATTGGATCTCATTGAGGAAGTGGATAAGATTGTGGAGAAAAGTGGTAAGCCACGAAGTCGTGTGATCTGTGAGTTGATAGAGCGTGCTCTAGACTTGGGTGCATACTATGATTAAGCTAATCACAACCTACCTCCAGGAGCTTGGTGTCGAGTTCAAGGCAGATGATTCAGTGATTAGCATTCCCCGCGTCACGCGTGTTCTGCTTCAGCTCAAGGATGACAGGGTTCTTGCCGCCCGCTTTGACAACGTTTCCGCCGTTATCAACGAGCTTTCCCCCGACTACATAATGCTTTCGATTGACACAGGCAACGGCAGCATTGTTATTTCCCAGCTCACCAACATCACGTTCGGCCCAGACACACTTATGTTCAGCGGTGACGATCTGCGTGTCTGGCTTTACTTGGGTGAGCACGATGTGTAGCGTTTCCAAGCCTGCGCTCCGTGCCCTCGACCGGATAGTGTTGCGTATGGTTGAGCGTGCTTCCCGCCTTGGCGAGGGTCTTACGGTTAGTGATATCTACTTTGAGATTGCCGAGCGCCATCCCCATGTTACCTACTGGGATGTCTGTGAGTCCGTTGAGCGTTTGATACGCAGGGGTGATGTTCGCATAGGCGAGCCCCCTGCCAAGACGGTTGAGTTAGGAGGTGAGAAACATGGACGAGAGGTTGGCTAAGCTTTTGGAGATCTGGTACCGCCTTTCCCGCGTTGGCTATGTTGAGGTTGAGCTTTTACCAACAAGTGCAGGGGACA
>JAADCS010000037.1 GCA_013154295.1 Thermotogae bacterium | reverse complement strand
CCTTTCTACGAAAATAAGGAACATGTTAAAAGTCTTACCGGTTATTCTTGGTATGTGGATGGTGTTAAAAGATATTATAATACGGGGACGGCAAATGGGTAAGATAGTATCAGAAATCCAAAGAAGGAACCAGTTAAATTAACGTTGATGATACTACTCTGAGACCAGACCTTTACTCTAGTTTCCAACAACCTCTTTAGCAAGGATATGAGTGTTTTATTCCCCGTACAGTCGGAAGATATTTGAAACCCTCTCAATATGGAAATCAGAAGACGCAAAAGAATATTATCTGGTTGCCAAACGTCTGGCAAAGAACCTGAAGGATCTCTTACTATCATCCTTAGAATTGTTTCGGAAAGATGGGAACCAAAGACGCTGAAAAGATCTTGCGTATCATGGCAGAGGCCGACGGATCGTGTGAGATGTGTGCGAGGGAGCTTTTTATCAGGTTCATAAACGAGTATCCTCAACATGAGGAGTTGGGTAAGAAGCTCTTTTTCGAGATATTTGGGGCCGAGCTTTGCCAAAACGACGACAAGGAACATCGGAGGCACGTGGCCCAAGGGACGTTTCCTATGTACGACTTCAGCGGTTAAGTTGGGAGATCCTCTCACCCATAGCCATCCCCAAAACGCTAAGTAAAAACCACTGGAAGTTAGGATAAAGCAAGCTCCCGGTCGTTAGACCACCGATTACCGCGAAGATCATTCCACCACGAAGAGCTGTCGAATAAAGCCCCCTATAAGTGAGGACAAAACGGGTGGCCGTGATTAGCCACATTGTGAAAACCATAAAACCAAAAACTCCCATATCTATCAGATACATCAGGAATACGTTGTGCAGATAGATTCCCATAGGTTTCCCGGTGGTGATAAGACCGAAGAAGATAGCTAAAGGATGCAAAGAGAAAAACTTACCGAACCCCTCTCTCCATATCATCATGCGACCGTTGAAGGAGTTCGGATCGGTTCCTACACCGTGTTGAGCGAAGCGTTCGGTGATCTGTGGGTACAGAACCACAAGGGCTATTACAGAACCTAAACCTATCAATCTTAACGTGCTGCTCGTTTTCCTTTTTACCACTATCAGCATGAGGGTCAGAAGGATACTTACCCATATAGACCGTGTGTAAGTGTTGTAAAATAATACAAGTATAACAATAACCATTATAAACTCCAGTGGATTAAATCTCCTTTCAAGTCTTTGCAGAAGGATCAGAAAACCAGGAACCAGCTCAAAAGCGAAAGCAGTGGCATCATGGTAAGGGCCTTTAAGACGTAAGAAAGCTCCCTCCTGAAAGCCCGTCGGTAGATACCCCAATAAAGCTAAAATTCCCGTGATGGTTGGGAAAATCAAGGAGAGTATGAAAGCTCTCTCTACCCAAACGTAATGTTCTTTGTCCAACTCCCTACCCAAAAAATAAAAACCCCATCCTGAAAGGATCCTAAGCCCCAGGTCCAAACCTCTCACGTTTGGGGAAAAGAGAAAGATGAAAGGCACGGGTAATAACAACGCAAAGTGGGCAACATCCAAGGCACCTATCGGGCGCCTCATACCCCTCTTAAAGTATAGATATGCGCTCCATACCACCACAGAATAAACGGAAAAGATATGAGTCAGTTTTACAGGCCCTACCATCATGCGATAGAAAGAATCTATCCAACTTTTAAAACCAATCAACATGAGATAGGATAGAAACGGATACGAAAAGGTAAATATCACCACCAAAACCAGGATTAGGATACTGGATGCCTTTTGTACACCGACATAAAGTAAAAGAAGGGTTATGAAAGCAGTAAAAACGCTCCCTAAGGCAGCGAGTAAAATACTCTCCATAAATCGTCGTATTTTAAACGGGTACCTCCTTAAAATGGGAGCATGCGAATGCTCGTATACTTTATAGCTAAGTTTACCCAAGCCAGCGGTATAGGGTGGGTAGTTTTGGGTTTGTTCGTGGGTATAAGTAAAGGTAGCATGAAGTGGGAAGCCATGTTACTCTTCATGGGAATAGGGATCTTTTTGATAGGGTACCTTTTGGAAAGGGCTTTGAATCGGTTGTAGGTTTTTCAGCTTTAGAATAACGAGCATGTTCAAGATCAAGCTGGAAGAGCTCTTCAACATAGACGAATACGAAAAAAAGGCCCGTACTAAATATGAGGCTATTGTGGTGATAGGGAAATACGCTCGCTATCTCATAAGAAGGGGAGAGCTAAAAAATCTGAAGGTGAAAGAGAATCCCGTGATTCTGGCGGCTCAAAAGTTCGTTAAGGATGGAATACCGTTCAAGAGGTTAACTGGAGGAGGGCTTGAAGGTTCTGATAGGGGTTAGCGGAAGTATAGCCGCCTACAAGTCCTTAATTCTGGCCAGAGAACTCTTCAAAGGTGGTTATTCGTTACGGGTTATTTTGAGTAGAGGGGCCTTAAATTTCGTTACCCCTTTATCCTTTCAGGAACTGGCGGGTGCCAAGGTTTTCACCGATCCCGACCTCTTCAAAGGCAACACCCACGTAGATCTGGCCCGTTGGAGTGAGATCTTCCTCGTAGTACCAGCCACCTACAACCTCTTGGGGAAGGTAGCTTCTGGTCTGGCGGATGATCTACTAACCTCAACCATAGCTGCCCATCCTTCTCCGGTTGTATTCGCACCCGCTATGCATACTGAAATGTGGGAAAATCCCATATTGCAACGAAACATAGACGCCTTAAAGGAGGCCGGTCATGTAATACTACCGGTTAAGGAAGGAGACTTGGCCAGCGGAGACCGGGGAAAAGGTAGAATGCTGGAACCGGAGGAAATCCTAAGGTACCTGGAGGATCTAAGAAAGGCAAAAGACTTTTGGAAGGGAAAACGTGTAGTAGTTACTTACGGTGGTACTGTAGAACCTATAGATGATGTGCGCGTAATAACCAATCTCTCCTCTGGGAAGATGGGTGTAGCTTTGGCTACATGGTTGTCCTTCTTTGGCGCTCACGTGGTGGCTGTGGCGTGTGGTTCGGCTCCGAAGGCTCCTGCGAGAGAATTTTATAGGATAAAGACTGCCAGAGAACTTTTTGACCTTCTTAAAAGTATGGAATACGACTACCTATTCATGGCAGCGGCGGTATCCGACTACAGGCCCAACTATAAACCTGGAAAGTTGAAAAAGGATGTCTCTTCTCTAATTTTAAATCTTCAGAGAAACCCAGATATACTCTCCAACTTACCTAAGGACAGAGGGAAGATCGTGGGGTTCGCCTTGGAGGAACGGGAAAACCTGCGGTCGGAGGCCGTAAGAAAACTGAAAGAAAAGGATGTAGATTTTATCGTGGCGAATCCTACTGACGTTATAGGTAAAGATAGAACGGAGGCTTTTCTCTTTGATCGTAAAGGCCTTTTGAAACAGCTTTCGGGAACCAAATGGGAAGTGGCGGCCGAGATTGTGAAAAAGCTCGCTTTGGAGTAGATGCGATGTTGGGACGATTGGCCCGCGTCCTTCGTATAATGGGTTTTGATACCCTCTACTTCCGGAGTGAAAGGGATATTGAAATTTTAGCCCGCTGTCTTAAGGAAAGCCGCATACTTCTAACTGCCGACCGCCATCTACAAGCTCTGGCCAAGGGATGGGGGTTAAGAAGTGTCCTTCTACCCTCCGAAAAGTTGGATCCTTGGAGCAGGGGGCTTAAGATAATTAAGGGGTTGAACCTTGAAGGTTGTGTAACTCCGTTTAGTAGATGTCCCAAATGCAACGGACCTATGGAAACGGTTCCGAGGGAGGATTTGGTGGGTTTCGTGCATCCCTACGTTTGGAATCGAAACAAGTACTTCGTTGTGTGTAAAGAGTGCGGCCAGATATACTGGGAGGGAAGCCATGTGAAGCGAATAAGGGAGAAGTTGGGGTTGGAACATCCTTAGAGTGTCAAGAGAACAATCGTAGTGAGGTCTAAAAAAAACCGCGCTGGAACATTCGCTCGATACTCCTTTCCGGGGTATAATAATCTCTCTATGTTCCTCATAACATATTTGGGTATATCATCGGTTACGATAAGTGTGTCGGGCGGCGGTGCAACGATACGTTGGAAGGCGTCGAAGGTGGGATTTGATTCTTTAAAAATCTTCAAAGCAGATTATAAACATCCCAAAGAGAATCCGTTACATTTAGGAACGTTCGGCCCGGAGGATACGATATTCGTAGATTCTAACGTGAACACCACAACTTCCTACATCCTACGTACCTTCCTGGGGTCAGATAGTAGCGACACCGACTGGCTCAAAGTTGGAATGAGTGTCGAGTTTGCACCTCCATCCAAGGCCTCTAAAGGATCCATCCAAAACCTGCAAGCGTCCAAGGAGAAGGAAAAGAAATGGATAAACACGGTTTTTGATACCAAAAAACTAAATATACTTATCGCACTTCTAATTTTCACTGGCATATTTTTCTATCTTTTACATGAAGCCCAGAGAAATCCAAACGTGTTCATCCGGCGTATAGCCGGCCTTGACGTCATAGATGACGCCGTGGGCCGCTCGGCGGAGATGGGGAAACCCATAATGTTTACTACCGGTATAGGCTCCATAGATTCCTTGGCCATACTGGCCGGCATAACGGTCCTAAAACAGGTGGCCAAAAGGGCCGCACTGTATGAGGTGCCAGTTCTGGTACCTAACAACGACCCCCTGGTTTTGGCGGCGTCCAGGGAAGCAGTTAAGGAGGCATACTTAGAAATGGGAAGACCTGACCTCTACAGGGAGAACGACATCTTCTTCCTCACCACCTCCCAGTTCGGATTCGCATCCGGTATGAGTGGGATGATGAACCGTATAAAGCCTGGAGCCGTCTTCTTTATGGGTTACTTTTACGCCGAGTCTCTGATATTGGCCGAGAACGCCTACGTTAGCGGAGCCATATCGGTAGCCGGTACCGTATCAATAGACCAGTTACCCTTCTTTATTGCCGCTTGTGACTATACGATAATAGGAGACGAACTTTATGCCGCCTCTGCTTACATCTCTCGCAATCCGTTGGAGGTGGCGGGCGTAAAAGCTGGGGACATCTTTAAGGCTCTAAGCGTGGCTTTTATAATCGTAGGGGTTATCTTGGCAACCCTATCTCAATTTGATCCCAAAGCTAAGGAGTGGTTTGAAATCTATCAAAGTCTATTTGACATAGGGAGGTAAGACATGCAAAAGCAAGGGCCTATAATCACGGTAATGGTCACTTCCATCCTTACGACGCTGCTGTTTTTCGCACCGCAGTTTGAAACCTTCCAGACCTATCTGTTCTATATAAGCATAGTGATCTCCGGTTTCGCGATGCTCATCGGGATGGATAGTCTCATACTTTTCCACATGAGGAGGGTACAAAAGGGAAAGCAGACCTTTTACAGTGCCACCCTCCTGTTAGCCTTCTTTGCAACCGTGGTATGGGGTATCGTAGACTGGGCACGTTTTGGGTCTCCCTTCGACCCCAAAGCTTCCTTCCTCTGGTTGTTCCGCAACGTGTACCTGCCTCTGGATGCTACTATGTTCTCTATCTTAGCGTTCTATATCGCTTCAGCTGCTTATCGCGCCTTCAGAGCTCGTAATACCAACTCTTTCCTTCTCCTGGTTTCAGCCTCAGTCGTGATGATCGGGCGAGTCCTATATGCTCACAAGATTTTCCCCATATTCCTCTCCGCCTTCTTGGCCCTAATAGCCGTTTGGCTCCTGTGGACGAGCAAACGATCCCACGGAGAGGCAGAGATCCGTTCTCTTGTTCTCGCTGTGATAGTAGGTATAGGTGCGCTCGTAATACTCATACCCGACGTTTTTTCCAAGGTGGGAGGTATAATCTACGATCTTACGGATTGGATTCTCAACACGCCGCAAAACGCTGCTAAAAGGGGTATGATGCTCGGACTAACCTTTGGAAGTGTCGCCTTCGCTCTCCGTATAATGTTCGGTATAGAGAGATCCTGGACCAGGTAACTATGCTGCGCAAAGACGTGGAGTTCAGGAGGGGTTTTACGGTCTCGCAGAAACCTTATAGAGCCAAGTTGGATCAAAACGAGAGTCCTTATGATCTCCCAAAGGATGTCAAAGAGTACCTGTTAAAGAAGATAGTAGAGGTAAACTGGAACCGTTACCCTCAACCTCTGACCTACAGGCAGGTTAAGGAATCGTTCGCTGCAGAGTTGGGAGTTAAATCCGACCGCCTTGCCCTCACCTTTGGAGGAGACCAAACCATCCTCTCGGCCTTTCTAGTTGCAGGAGGACCTCAAGGTAGAGCTCTGATATACGAACCTACCTATCCCATGTTCAGACATTACGCTCTAGCCACTGGAACACCGGCCGATGTTAAAGTTATAGGTGAAAGATACCTACCACAAGCCGAGGACTTCAAGAGCAAAAGATATACCCTCATAACCTTCGTATCCCCCAACAATCCCACGGGTAACCTCATACCAGTCGAAGTGATAAGGGAAGCTTTGGAGACCGGAGCCCTGGTTTTCGTGGACGAGGCATATTATCCTTTCTCCAAGGTGTCCGTATGGGATGAACTTTCAGATTATCCCAACCTTATGGTAGGTCGCTCTTTGAGTAAATCTATGCTCGCCGGTATGCGTATGGGTTACGTTTTAGCTTCCCCCAGGGTTATAAGTGCCGTAGATCATATGAACTTCGCTCCCTACAATCTCACCCATATGCATTTACTTCTCTTTGGTGAATACTCCACGATAAGGCCCCATCTTGATAGAGGAGCCGATACGGTCATAGGTGAGAGGGAACGGATATTCTCCTTTCTTGAATCCGTTAATCTAACCCCCTTTCCCTCTAAAGCTAACTTCGTTATGTTTAAACTCACAAGATACAGGGAACTTTACGAATTCCTAGCGGATAACGGCGTCCGTATAAGGGACGTTTCCTCTCTTCCAGGCCTTACCAACCACTTGAGGGTTACGGTTGGTCTACCTCATGAGAACGATCTCTTCATGGAAACCGTAGAAGAGTTTTTAAAGAGGTAGCACCTGTAGAATCAACCCCTATGGACGGTGTCAAATACAAAAGGGTTCTTTTGAAGGTAAGTGGCGAGATTCTGGCTGGGGATAGAGGTTTCGGAATTGATGCTTCCGTTTTAGACGTTCTATCGGACGAGATTTTAGAGGTTTATCGTCTGGGTGTGGAGATGGCCCTCGTCGTGGGAGGCGGAAACATATTGCGAGGAACCCAGAGCGACACCTTGGGCATAGACAGGGTTACGGGGGATTACATGGGGATGTTGGCCACGGTTTTGAACGCCTTGGCTCTTCAAAGCATACTGGAGAAGAAAAGTGCTCAGACAAGGGTTATGTCAGCCATAGAGGTGGAGAGGGTAGCCGAGCCTTACATACGACGCAGAGCCATAAGACACTTGGAAAAGGGAAGGATAGTGATATTCGCCGGAGGAACAGGAAACCCGTTCTTTTCAACAGACTCGGCAGCCGCGTTGCGTGCCTCCGAGATAAACGCTGACGTTATCCTTAAGGGTACCAAAGTGGATGGAGTATATACCGACGACCCCAATCGAAATCCTAAGGCTAAAAAAATAGCACGTTTGAGCTATACCGATTTTTTGGTTAGAGATCTGAAGGTACTTGATGCTTCGGCCGTGGATATCGCAAGGCAGTCGGGAATACCTATAATCGTTTTTAATCTGACCCAACCCGGTGAGCTGAAAAAGGTCGTTTTGGGTCAGAGTGTAGGGACCATTATTCACGGTTAAGACCGAACTTTTCAAGGGCCATCTGATAGAACTCTTCCGGGTGGGGATGTTCCATCATTATTAATCTAATACGCATATCAACCACCTTTTCCATACCTTCCATACCTTTTTCTTTTTCTATCTTTTCCAGAAGTCTATAGAGCTGATCACTTAGCCGATCTCCCCACTCCGACACCATGTTCAAAACTCCCTCTGCATCCATGCTGTAAAGTTGAGATATGGTACCCCATTTGATGATGGCGATGTCGTACCTATCTTGGTCCCTCCTAAAGCTTATTGCAAACGGTCGTCCTATGCTATCGAGTATGGGAAGCTGAATCTCCTGTCCCTGTCGTATCTCCTCCGAGAAGACGACGGGGACGGTTGAAGCCAATAGATTTTTGAAACTCTCCTTAAGATCAAAATGCATGGATATATCCGTGACTATAAGAAGAGGCTCCCCATCCTTGTGTATGACCATAACGTTGGCGAATGGGGTGGAATAAACCAGATCCACATCGCCAAAGAGACCGACTATCGTTTTGTAAGTCTTCCTGACGATGTTGGATTTTATCATACCCAGCGCCATATCTTTGCGAGGTATATATACACTTGTGGCTCCTATAGAGAGTATGCTTTTAGCCCAACCCTCAAGAGAGGTTTTACCACCCATTCCGATGCTCTCTTTTATATGCAAGTCGGATCTGGGTAAAAACTCCACCTCCACTTCCCAACCGTTGTCGGCCAAGGCCCGCAGGACCTCCTTCACAGCGTTCCGGGAGTAGGAAATCAAATGTTCAATGAAACGCTTTTTGTATTTTTCATAGGCATAACGAAATATGTTACCGAAAATATTATCATCTACCTCCTGGCGGGTCAGTAAACCTTCATACCATCGGCTACTTACTACGAAGGAGGAGGCATATATCGGAACTCCTCGCAAAAAATACGCGTATAGGAGGGGATCTCCAAAGATCTTCCGATATACTTTCAAAACGCCACTGCGCTTATTCTCTATTATCTCGGACAAAAATCCCTTAAACTCTACCAGCTTCACAGTGCGATATTGTACAGCGGTAAGGAAACCGATACCACCTACTAAACTTGTTCATACTTCGGAATCTTTGCCTATCCCTTTTACACTTCCAGATGGGTGATACTGTAAAATACTCCACCTATGAAAGATAAGTTACTCCCCTTTGTCTTTTTAAGTTTTGTTCTATTCGGACTGGGATGCCCACAGGGGGTAAATAGCCAGACGGCGGATAATGGCCAAGCGGCCCATGCTCCAAGACCGCAGAATCTTGACGAGGCCAAGAAGCAGGTACATCGCTACAGGGAGCTCACCAAGAAGGACCCCAACAGGTACCTGCCGAAGCTGGCCGAAGCCCTGTATGACTTGGGGAACATGTACTACTCCTTAGGACGCTATGAGGAAGCCTTGAAAACCACAGAGGAGGCCGTTAAGTACTACAGAGAACTCGCTAAGAAGTATCCCAACAGGTTCCTATCCGATTTGGCTTCGGTCCTGAATAACTTGGGGGCCATGTACTTCTACTTAGGCTATGAGAAGGCATTAGAGCCCACGGAGGAAGCTGTTAGAATTTACAGAAAACTTGCCAAGGAGGATCCCGATAGCTTCCTATCCGATTTGGCTAAGGCTCTCGGCAACTTAGGACTTAACTACTTCAACTTAGATCGCTACGAGGAGGCTCTAAAGGCCGCAGAGGAGGCCGTTAAGTACTATAGAGAGCTTGCGAAAAAGGACCCCGATAAGTACTTACCTGAGTTGGCTGAAACCCTCAATGACTTAGGAGATATGTACTATAGATTATGGCAATTTGAGAGTGCTATAAAAACAGTGGAGGAGTCTGTTAAAATCCTTAGAGAGCTCATAAAAAAGGATACCAATAAGTTTCTACCGGATTTGGCTGCTGCTCTCTATTATTTGGGGCTTAAATATTCTGATTTAGGCTACCACAGGAAGGCACTGAAGGCTGCAGAGGAAGCTGTTAAGTACTACAAGGAGCTCGCCAAAAAGAACCCAGATAGGTTCCTGCCTAAGTTGGTGTTAGCACTTTTTTTAGAAACCGCTGAACTTCTTCAAACCGGAGATAAGAGGAGCTGCCGCAAGGCCAAGGAGCATCTAAAGGAGGCCCGTTATATGTTAAAACCCTACTACGATCGCGATCCTCAACTTTGGGGATGGAGTATAGAGGTCATATCCGAACTATGGAAGGAATTGAAAGGATGTGAGCACTAAAAGCCATAACCAGGCCTAATTACCCACCTCCCTCCTAGCTTCCTCATCACTCTGTCGTGCCTCACATACCCCATCAACTATGCTGACAGCCTTATACTCTACCTACTCCGTTTATTATAAATGATGTGATCAGTTTAGCGGGTTCATCGCCGAAAGTTATTTTTGTCAGCCCCTATTCTCTGGCTGAGCGGCTGGAGAATAGGAGCTTTTTGTGTTTCTCATTCTACCTTCGTTCAAAGATAAAGTGCTGTATTGCTAAACTCCCATAAGCTAATCGCGCAACTACTGTCCAAAGAAATAGGAGTAAAACGAACAGTGACTTCTATGGTGCGAAAGAATGTTTTAGAAGGAGTGGAGCATTGGAAATTCTCACACTATGCAAAAAGTGGCGTTTATTCAACCCTTGTAAGTGGGAATACTAATCCTTCCTTTCAAGGACGTTTATGATCCCCTTCACCCAAAATTTGAGATCATAGGGCCCTCTACTGGTTACAAGGTTCCTATCTACCACCAAAGGTTCATCTAAATATACGGCTCCCGCGTTGATCAGGTCGTCCTTTATGGAATAGTAGCCAGTTAAACGTCTACCGGATACGATGCCAGCACTTATCAAGACCCAACCGGCATGGCATATGGCGCCTATAGGTTTACCCAACTCATCCATGCGACGTACCAACTCCAAGATCCTGGAGTATCTGCGGAGACGATCCGGAGCGTATCCACCAGGTATCACCAAAGCGTCCAAATCCTCGGCCTTTATCGCCTCCGCTCCTATGTCGGCCTTGACCTCCAGCCCCATCTTACTTCGGTAGATTTCACTTTTGGGTCCTACCACCACCACCTCATAGTTAGCTTCCTGTAACCTGTAATAAGGGTAAATAAACTCCCTCTCGTCATAGAGATTTTCAACGAGTATGGCCACCTTCATAGAGGTTATTTTATGGATGGGCATCAGCCCAGGAACTTCCAACCCCCACATCTACCTCTATGGGAACATCCAAGGAGATAGCCTCTTCCATGATATTTTGGATTTTAGGTATTAGATCCCTTTCCAGTTCGTGTATCTCAAAGAGAAGTTCATCATGTATTTGGAGCAAGAGGCGGCTCCTTTTCCCCTTCAAGAGCCTGTGGGTTTTTATCATAGCCACCTTTATTATATCCGCTGCACTTCCTTGAACGGGAGTGTTTATAACTATCCGTCTCCAAAGATCGTTGGTGAAGGGATCAGCATACACGTATCTCTTACGCCCCAAGAGGGTTTTAACGTAGCCTTTTTGCCGTGCGAATTCCAACATCTCCTTCTGCCATCTTCTGACATCCGGAAAGCGTTCGTAGTATCTTTCAATCAAAGTTTTCGCCTCATCGGTGGATATGTTCAAACCCTTAGATAGGCCGTAAGGGCTTATACCATAGATGATACCGAAATTTACCATCTTGGCTATTCTCCTCATAGAAGGCGTTACATCTACATCTCCGAAGAGAGTTTTAGCCGTTTCGGTATGTATATCTCCACCGCTTAGAAAAACTTCACGGAGATTCTTATCGCCCGATAGATGAGCCAGAATCCTCAACTCAATCTGCGAGTAATCGTAATCGGCAAAAATGAACCCTCTTTCTGGTATGAAGGCTCGCCGTATTCTCTTTCCCCATTCTCCGCGGGCAGGAACGTTCTGTAAATTGGGGTTGTAACAAGAAAGCCTCCCTGTGGCCGTGGTCGTTTGTGAAAAGGTCGGATATATTCGTCCCGAACTGTCGGCAAACTTCAAAAAGCTCTCAACATAGGTACTCTTTATCTTGAAAAGTTCCCTATAGCGGAGTAACAAACGGGGGAGTTCGTGCATTTCAGATAGGGAGTGTAATACCTCCACGTCGGTGGAGTAGCCGGTTTTGGTACGTTTTATCGGTGGAAGCCCTAACTTTTCAAAGAGTATCCGTGAGAGCTGACGTGGAGAGTTCAGATTAAATCTTTCCCCCGCCAAAGCGAAAATACGCTCCTTTAATCTTGTGATCTCTTCGTTTATATTATCCAATAATTCTTTCAAATACTCCACATCTACACCCACACCCACACCCTCCATAGAGGCCAAAACCTCCACGAGTGGGAGTTCTACATCACGATAAACCTCCATCAGATTATCCTCACGCAGGTGTTCTAAAATCTCTTTTCCGATCAGCGCGGACAGATGAGATTCAAACACCTCTCGCTTTCCTGTAATTCTCCACCCTTTATACTTCAAGGCCAAAAACTCGAGATCGTGTCTGTTTTTTCTACTTTCTTCCTCGATCTCCGGCTGGAGCAAGTAATCCGCGATGCTTAGATCGTATATAGTTTCACCATCCCCACCTCCATCAAAACCAAGTTTGTACATCCTTTTCAGATCCGTCGTATGCAACTTCTTTTCCGGTAGCTGACTGGAAGTATAGACCTTGTATCCATCACCGAGGAAGAAGATGGAACCGTCAAAACTTACTCCTTCGACCTCTTCCCCACCATACGTGGCCACTGGGGGGAGTTTCGGTTCGATCGCCACTTCCTTAAGGGCGGTATAAAAATCAAGCTCCCTGTAAAGATTGACCAAAGCTTCACGGTTTGCCTCACGTATCCTTAGGTCTTCTAACTCAAAGAAGGGTTCCGTAGCCAAACTCACAAGCTTAAGCATCTTCTGTAAATGGCCACTCTCCTGTGCTTCCTTTAAAGCTTTAGCTATCTTGGGTTTTATTTTTTCCAGATCGTGCAGATTCGCAAGTATCCCTTTTAAGGAGCCGTACCTTCTCAAGAGCCATAAGGCCGTCTTTTTTCCTATCCCCTTGATACCAGGAAGATTGTCTGTTCTATCTCCCACCAAAACCAGAAAATCCGTTAAGATTTCTGGAGGGATACCAAACTTCTTAAAAACTGCCTCACGATCGTATATCCGCTCATCTGCCACATTTAGCACCTTAACCCTATCATCCACCATGGCCATAAGATCCTTATCACTACTAACGAGAAGTACCGACACTCCTGCTCTTTTCCCAAGGAGTGCAGCCCAAGCTAAGATGTCGTCCGCCTCGTAACCGGGATGTGCGAAAGTTTTCACCCCCCACGCTTCGGCTAAATTCTTTATGATCTCAATTTGAGGTATAAGCTCATCGGGCGTTTCCGGTCTTTGGGCCTTGTACCCTTTATCTATACCGTGCCTGAAGGTAGGTTCCTTACTATCAAATCCCACTACGCCGTAGGTAGGGCTGTATCTTGAAAGGATATCCCTTAGGAGTCTATCAAAATAGAATACGGCCGATGTGTTTAAACCCTTGTGGTTACGCAAAGGTGATCTTCGCATAGCATGAAACCCTCTATAGGCTACCGACTGACCGTCTATAGCTACCAAAAGATCATTTCCAAACATATCTATCATCCCGTATTCTAAGCGTGGACAACGGAGGTGCCATACCCTCATTCCCCACATTAAAATAAAAGCATGAGAAGGGTTATTCTCATAACCGGAGGAACTCGCGGAATAGGACTTGCTATAGGGAAAGCCTTTGAAAAGGAGGGGTTTAAAGTGTTCGTAACTGGAACTCGTCCCCACTTTGAGGGTTTCAACTACATTAGAGCTGATGTTAGAAGTTTTGTGGAGATGGAGGAAGCGGTAAGGAAGGTAGACAAACCTATAGACGTTCTGGTGGCCAACGCTGGCAAAGCGTACGTGGGAAGCGTTGAGAAAACCGACCCCCAAACCTGGAGGGAGCTGATAGATATAAATCTCACCGGTGTGTTCAATACCGTAAAGGCCACTCTACCATATATGAATAAGGGAGGGCATATCTTCATAATGGGATCCATCGCTTCTATTCAGGGGTTCGCTGGATGGTCGGCCTATTGCGCCAGCAAATTCGGTGTCCTCGGGTTTGCCAGAGCCATAGCGGAGGAACTGAAGGGGCGTTTGAAGGTTAGCATCATCTTACCGGGAGCTGTGGATACGGATCTTTGGAACCATTTGGCCTACGTACCGCCGAAGGGAAAGATGCTGAAAGCGGAGGATGTGGCCAAAGCGGTCTTAGACGCGTACAACAACCGCGGGTGGATAAAAGAGGTCCTGATTCTACCAGAATATGGAATTATTTAATTTAGTTTAAAAATCCACTAAAAATGAGGGAAAATCTGCGTTTTCCTCTATGGGCTAGGATAATTTATCCGATTTAAACAAATTCACACAGGCACAAAACGACTTTATAATACCATGGTTATGCTTCGCCCTTGGAAGATAGGTCTCATTCTATTGGTGGTGAGTGGTTGTGTACCACAGGCCGGTCCCGGCGATCTCGTAAACATACCCGAACCTTCCGAATACATGCGGGGATACTTCCCCCTAAAGGTGGTCTTTGATCGTAAAAACCCCAACGAGATGGTGATCTTGATGACGGGAGGTAGATCCCGTCAGGTAAGATTACTGGCCATATCCATGCCTGTGGGGCAGAAACTATGGGAATTCGCCTTTGATAACCGTGTGGTTAAAGACATATACCCGGATCCAGATGGAGGTATATGGGTTTTCGTTGAAAAGGTAAAGCTTAAAGGTCGTAGGCGCGTGAGAGATTTCAGCCTAGTGAAGGTCAAGGGCGGAAGCGAAGTTAGTGCCGTAGATCTTCCCGATACGGTTTATACGGATTGGTACTCCTTTGTCACCGATGGTGAAAGGTTCATTGGAAAACCCACCGCTCCGCCCATATATTTCACCGTATGTGATCGGACAGGAAGCATACAAAAGGCCTTTCCAACCTTCAAAACTCTAAAGGAGTTCTACGACGCCTTTCGTAAGTTCGCATCCAAACCGAACTTCAGAAAATTCGTAGCCCTTACCGGGAATGGAAGCCGTTTGGTCGTAATATCCGAAGCACTTGATTCAATGTGGATTTACGATATTGAAAATGGTGATCTGATAAAGGGAGTACATCTTGGGGAACCTCAAATTATCCCACGAGGTGGGGGCAAGGCCGTAATAATGAACAGGGTCGTTTCGGTGGGTGTGAAGGGGGGTGATACGGTGTGGGTGTTGACACTCAAGGATATTCGCTACTTCAAGGATGGCGATCCCATATACAGAGTGGATTTTGGTGATAAGAGGTTCCTTACGGGAACGATAAAGAACGATACCTTCTACTGGATAACCTACGACAAATCCGTGCGGATCGCGCCGGTTAGTAAGTACACCATTGTTGAAGTACAAAAGGAAGGTGGCTAACGACGCCTTCTGGATGGCCGTGGCTCTATGTATGGCCAAAAGGGGTTTAAGAGAGGGGGAAGTGCCCGTAGGAGCTGTCCTGGTAAAGGATGGAAAACTCTTAGCCGCGGCCCACAACAGGACGGGAAAACATCCCTTATACCATGCGGAACTTTTGACGATGCTTTCGGTCTCCCCTTATGATCTTAAAGGAGCTACTCTTTACGTAACTCTGGAACCTTGTATCATGTGTAGCGGAGCTTTGGTCTTGGCACGACTGAAGGAGGTAGTGTTCGCCCTTGAAAATGATAGGTTCGGTGGTACCTATTCCCTCTATCAGATACCATTGGATCTGCGTTTGAACCACAGATTGAGGGTTCGCAAAGGTCCCTTCACTTTGGAGGTCTTGGCTCTGATGAAAAGATATTTTAAAAGGTTCCCATGAGAATAGAATGGCTCGGCCTGGTTCCCTATACCGAAGCCTGGGAACTACAAAAAAAACTACACACCGAAGTTCTATCGGGAGGACCAGAAAGGATACTCCTTCTTGAACATCCTCCCGTTATAACATTGGGTAAATCGGCCAAAGAGAAGAACCTACTGCTGTCCCCGGAGAGGTTAAAAGAGAGAGGAATAGAACTCTTCAGGGTGGATAGGGGAGGCGACGTCACCTATCATGGTCCCGGCCAACTTGTAGGTTATCTTATACTGCGCGTTTCATCTGCCAAAAGGTTGGTAGCCTATGTAGAGGAAATCATAAAAACTTCTCTACTTAAAGTAACACCTATGAAGTTTTCGAAAGGTCCCCACGCTGGGGTTTGGATAGGGAGCAAGAAGATTGCTTCCGTGGGGTTAGCTATAAAAAAGGGAGTAAGTATGCACGGCTTTGCTCTGAATCTGACCGTAGATCTCGCACCTTTCAGTCTTATAAATCCCTGTGGTTTGCCTTCCTCGGTTATGACCACACTTGAGATTGAGACCGGTCTGCATGTTCCTCCCTCGGAGTTCTATAGATACGTTGTGAAGAGTCTAGAGGAGTTGAAATTTGATTTTTAAGATTATCTATAAAAAAGGGGGCCGAAGCCCCCACAAGGCTGCTGGCTGCTATCCACCCCTTTTCTCCAAGAGGTCAATCTGCTGGCGTAAGGAGACCAGTAGAAGGGAGGATTGACGTTTTATATCCTCCT
>JAADCS010000099.1 GCA_013154295.1 Thermotogae bacterium | reverse complement strand
GCTGCCAGCGTTCACCCTGAGCCAGGATCAAACTCTCCGTGGCAAAGATGCCCAAGATGGGCTTGTTTGAGAGGTTTGAGCAAGGCTTTTTCTTGCTTTCGCTGCTCAGGCCCGTGCTTTCAAGGTCCTCTGCCCCCAGCGGGCAAATAATAAGTTAACAAAAGGAGACCCTTTTGTCAAGGGTTTGTAATCGGTCAACACATCTGAGACTCTTCGGGGACCGACTCCTTCTGGATCATAGCCAGGAACTCTAGGGGCGCAGGCCCACCCAGCGTCCGGTGGAGCTACTCGCCGTTGTGGTAGTTCGGATATGTGTTGTGGATTTTCTGTAATGAAGGCTGATGGAATCAGTTTTAACTACACCTCTCTAGTTCAGGGCGTCGTTTTGTGTGCACTGGGCGTCGGTGGGGTCTTTGCAGACAAGGTTGGAACTTGTTGTTGGTGCGACCATTAATTTTATTGGTCAAATGACCAAGACCCATTAAAACATTTGTAATAGACTTTGTTATGTGCACAGGAAGTCTCACTCAGTGCAGCGCAAGCTTTTCTTGTTCCTCCTATTAAGTTTGGCTTTTTTGTTAATGGCTTGTTCAGGTGCAGATACGATAAATATCGATGGTGATAGTGGCACTGACCCAAATGTAGATAAAGGTGAAGCCTACATTATCTTAACCGTTGAGGGTCCGGGCAAAGTTCTTGTTTCCACGGAGACGGAATATTTGGGCGAGTGCGATTCTAACTGTCGCTTCACGGTAGAGGTTGATGATTTAATTAAGTTGGAATCAAATCCGTTTGAAGGCTCTGTTTTTCTTGGGTGGAGTGGGGATTGTGGGGGAGCGCACACTGTTTGCGAGATAACTTTGGATGAACCTTACCAGGAGCGCATTGTAGGTGCTTCATTTGCGTCAGTAAGTGAAATTAATTTTGAATTGGAACTTGAAGATACGTTCCTTATTATCCCGGAAAATAGCATTTATGTAATGCGTGTGGGGTTTAGGCCGCTTACAAGCTGGGATTATCCAATGGATATTTTGTATGTGAAATTGGAGGGCGATATTTTTGGTGATGCTGTAGATCAAATTAATTATAGATATATACCTGAGTTATCTAGTCCCGAAGAAGGGTTATATATAGAACTTTTACCTGGCATTGAGCTTTCTGCCGGAATTCAGGCGGCAGGAAAGCTGGTTGTAGGTGTTATTAATTCGGATGTCTATAGGGAGGTTGGGTTGACTGTTTATATAGCGAGGTGTTCGCTATGCGAATAGGAGCTTTTGCGCGCGCAAAATGTAGGCTAGTTTGCGGCCTATTGTTTCTCGTCTTATTGATGAGTGCTTGTTCGAGTATTTCGAATTCAGATAAGGGCGTACATGGCGTAGATGAGCAAAACTTGTCGCGTATAGCTGTTAGCGTGCCCGGCGGTGCGTCCTTCCCCGTATACGCTAAGAAAACAAAGTTTGGTTTTGTGATGGAGGGAGACATTGTTTTTCCGTTTGGTGCTACTGAGCCGATGGGTTTAGGTGTGCATGCTAGTAACTATTATTGGATTGGTTACTGGCCAAATGGCGTTTTAATATACGATTTCGATCCTGAATTGCCTGATGAGCATCGTAATTTATTCTTGAGTGCGGCTAAGCACATTGAGGAGTTAGCAGGTATAAAATTTAAGCAAAGAACTACGGAGGAAGTTTATTTAGAAGTTTTTCTCGATGACGACACAAGTACATGCTGGTCTTATTTGGGCTATGGATATAGCCCATCAAGATTGGATTTGTATTGCGGGAGCGATGGACTACCCAATCTTGGCGTGGCTGTACACGAAATTATGCATGCTTTGGGCATGGGTCATGAACATACTCGACCGGATCGCGATAAATATGTAACCATTTACTGGGAAAATATCAATAAAGAGCAGGCTCATAACTTCTACAAGAGGGGTTTTAGGATGACCCCTTTTGGTGATTATGATTACTATTCCGTAATGCACTATAACGCATATGCCTTTTCTATAAATGGCGAGCCAACGATAGTTCCGAAATTTGTGGGCTTAGATGAGATTGGCCAAAGGGAGGGGCTCAGTAGCGGGGACATTAGCGCTTTGGAAAAAGCTTATTCTTTGCCGTGGATATCGGTTCCGTCGTGGCATCTTTGGGCGCGTGTGGGCGGCTATCCTTACATTTTCGAGGCTGAGCTCCGTAATGTAGGGGCTGTAGACGTAGTTGTGGAGCCCTCTAGATTTGACGGATGGATAAGATCCGTTCGTGTTGAATCTGATGAGAATGAGGTGATTTCAAGTGGGGATGAAGCGGTTTTGCTGATGGAAGTTGAGCCGTGTGCTGACCCCGGGTTTTATCCGGCGTCTTTATCCTTAAGTGCGCAGGGCAACGGGAAAGAGCAGACGTTCACATATGTTTTTACTCGAGCTTGCTTCGCGGAAGATAGCGACGTGGTTGTTGATCTGGCGCCTCAGGGGGATGACCTGTGGTTAGTAAGCTTCGCCAGTTGGAGCGATTCTGTTAACTTTGCTGTTTCAGCGACGGTAGATGGTGCTCAAGTCCAGGTAGAACCCGAACGAATTAACCTGGAAGATTTTTATGCTTTTATAGAAAGCTTTGTTTTAGAGGTTCCGGGAAGCGATAGCGCGGATGAGGTTTGCGTCACCATTACGCCTTTAGATGTAGAGGGTGTAAACCCGGGCACTGCTTGTTATCAACGCTGAAACAAAGGCGTTTTGATAAGCAATGCCGCTGCGAGCAATAGTAGCAGGGCGCTTGCGATGTAGGGCGCCTGGGGGGAGATCCACTGGTAGAGGCCGGTGCCGATGATGGGGCCGAGCATGCGGCCGAGGGCCTGGGCCGAGCTGTTTAGGCCGGCGACCATCCCCTGCTCGTTTTCCCCCACCGCGAGCGAGAGCGCGGCGGTGATGCCGGGGGCGGCGAGCCCCTGGCCCAGGCCCTGGAGCACGAGCGCCAGGGTCAAAAGCGGGTAGCTGTCGGCGAAGACGAAGGTCAAAAACCCGAGGAAGGAAAGGGGTATGCCGACGCCGAGGAGGACTTTGGGTGGCCACTTGAAGCGGCGGATTAAGAACCCTTGGACAAACACCGCGGCCACGCCGTAGGCGACGAGCGCCCCCGCCACCGCCCGGGCGGTCTCCTCGGGCCCAAGGCCTAAGCGGTCTTGGAAGTAGAAGGCCACGGTGGTCTCCATGCTCACCGAGGCCAGGCTGATGACGAAGCCGGCGGCGAGCAGGGGCAGGATGCGGGGGTCGTGGGGCTTGAGGATGGGCGCGGTCTCGAGGTGGACGTGGCGCTTGGGCTCGGGGAGGGCGAGGTAGACGAAAAGGGCGTTAAAAAGGGCTAAGGTGGCCGAGAAGTAGACCGGGGCGAGGAGGTGGAGTTTGGCCAAAAGCCCGCCGATGGCGGGGCCGACGATGACCCCGAGGCCAAAGGCGGCGCCGATGATGGCCATGCCCGCGGTGCGGTCGGCGCGGCCGGTGATATCGGCGACGTAGGCCTGGGCGGTGGGCAGGGTAGCGGAGGAGAAGGCCCCGCCGATCAAGCGGGCAAGGAGCAATAGCCAGAAGGTGGTGGTCGTGTCGAGGTAGCCGGCGAAGCGGAGCTGGGCGAAGAAGGCGAAGA
>JAADCS010000092.1 GCA_013154295.1 Thermotogae bacterium | reverse complement strand
TTTACAGGAAGTGGGGAGCAAAGCTTGAGAGAGCTCTAATTAACTTTATGCTGGAGCTCCACACCACCGAGCACGGCTACGAGGAGGTAATCCCTCCCTTCTTAGTTAACACCAAAACGATGACGGGAACGGGGCAGCTACCAAAGTTTGAGGAAGATTTGTACAAGGTTGAAGAGGAAGATTTGTGGCTCATTCCAACTGCCGAAGTTCCACTAACCAACCTTCGCGCTGACGAAATTCTGCCCGAGAAGGAGCTCCCAAAGTACTACACCGCCTACACCCCCTGCTTTAGAAGGGAGGCGGGAGCCCACGGAAGGGACGTAAGGGGAATAATGAGGCTTCACCAGTTCAACAAGGTTGAGCTAGTTAAAATCGTCCACCCGGAAAAGTCCTACGAGGAGCTTGAGAGGCTGGTAAGGGAAGCAGAAAGGGTTTTACAGCTCCTTAAACTTCACTACAGGGTGGTGGAGCTCTGCACGGGAGACTTAGGCTTTTCCGCCGCAAAAACCTACGACATTGAAGTCTGGATACCCTCCCAGAACAGGTACAGGGAAATCTCCTCCTGCTCAAACTGCGAGGACTTTCAGGCAAGGAGAGCAAAGATAAGGTTCAGAGATAAAAAGGGCAAAACCCGCCTGGTTCACACCCTTAACGGCTCTGGCCTTGCAGTTGGAAGAACGGTAATAGCAATCTTAGAGCAGTACCAGCAGGAAGACGGCAGCGTGGTAGTTCCTGAAGTTCTAAGGGACTACCTTAAAGTAGAGGTGTTAAGGCCGGAGGGTTAATTAGTAAACCCTCCAGCCCTCTATCTGGATTTCAGAACTTGAGTTTTCTATCAAGGTTTTAAGGTCACAGTAAAGCTTCCTGTAAAACTGCGGAATACCAAGAGACTGGCCGTTATCACAGTAGTTCTTAATCTCGTTGTAAGTTAAACCGCTAGGGTTGGTATTATTCATAAACTGCCACTTGTCAAAAGTGGCATCTCCGTCAGCAACAATCATTGCCCAGTTTCTCTCTTTGGTACCCTTACCGGTTACGTGAATGTTCTCGGCACTTACTCCCTTATCTGCCCAAACAATGTAGTTAGTTTGTAAGTCTGTCTTTCCAGTTTGGTGAACAAGCTTTGCCTTAACGTCAATTTCTCCAGGAGTAACTATAAAGGCGTTGGAAATAGCATCGGTATTCTGTCTTCCCTTAACCTCTAAAAGGGCACCGGCACCGCCAGTCTTTTCAATTGTATCCCCGGCGTATATAAAGACGTTATAACCATCATCAGTTTTGCCGGTGTACTTAACTTTACTGTGGGCATTATCTCCAAAAATCAAATCATCGCCGGCTATAATCTCAAGCTCCCAGGCCTCTTTTCTACCTTTGTCGGTTATCTCATCATTAATTTCTATGTCTTCTTTAGCTGCCAGAACTAAGTCGTTCACATTCAGGGCGTCGTCAACCACTATGTTGGTTCCACAAACCACTATTGTTCCATCACCATTTTTATCTTCAAGGCCGTCCTTTCCCTTTACATGAGAGATGGTAACGTCACTGCTGTAATCGCCATAGTCACAATCTTCCTCATCGGGGTACATCGACTCTACATCAAGGTCTGCAGCCTTAGGGAGTTCTGGAACAAAACCAGGAAACACATCAAACTTATGGTCTTCCAACCAGTTTTTAACGCCGTTATCAATTGTTTTAACAACCATGGTGGCTTCGTCCCAGTCAGGACTATGGGAACCAGTGGTTCCAATGTTAAACTGCCCGTTAATGGCAAACGGGTAGAAGTTGGCTCCCCCAAACTTTCCATTAACCTCTATTCTTCTAACAGATCTTCCCTTAACACCCGTAGAAACTATAGAGAAGAGTTGTCCCGACTGGTTTACCACAACATTGTAAGTAGCCCCATTGATAGTTCCATTAAAAGAGGCTGGAAATGAAGAGAAGGCCTTGTTTTTCAGCTTAACTAAAGCCTCCTCAACGCCGCTCTCTGCCGCCTTCAGGGCATCTATGGCTTCGTTAGAAGCTGCAATGTTTCGGGTTTCAGTCACTATAACCTTGGAGGCCATAGCTCCCATAACTATTAGCACCAGCAAAACTATAAGGGCTGCTGGCAGGACGAAACCTTTTCTTGCGTCTCTCATGATTCCCCTCAAATCAAATTAGTGCCAGTTCCTGCAAATTATTGTGTCTCCAATTGAGAAGTCCTTGTCGTCTACCTTCCCGGTAATGCTGTAAGAAACCACATGGGAGGTAGCGTTCACACTGACATTAAAGGAGGTAATTTTTACTATGTCCGGGTCAAACATCGGGTACTTGTTAGTCCAGGTGTTGTCTGCCCTCTTATCCTCTTGCCTGTAAAGATTGTTGTTTTTAAAGATGTACTTAACCTGATAATCGCAGTCGTCGTTAACCCCGTCTTTAAAAGTCTCCGTTTTACAGGCAGGATCGTCGTAATTGACGTAGCGAACCAGAAGGGTAGAGTTAGTGGCATCCCACTCAACAGGAATGTAAACAGTCTGGTTATCTATCCCGTAGCCGGCCTTTACTATATCGGAGTTAATTATTTCAGCTATCTGGAAGAAGGAAGTTCCTCCACGAGAAGCTCTTACAACGTCTATGTTGGTTTTCAGGGCAGCTGAAAAGAAGTACATAAGGGCCGCTATAACGAGAAACGAGAAGACAACCACTATAAGCAGTTCAATAAGTGTAAGTCCTTTTCTCATTACCAGTTCCCTTTAAGCCTTTCTAAGTGTACTTTTCCAGGAGTTTTCATTGACTCAAACTTAACTTCAACAACAATTTTCTTAAGGTCTGGGTTAACGCTCTCCACGGTGTAGGTTATTGAGCCATCGCCAGAATAGCCGTCACAACAGCCTAAGGTATCTGAGCCGCAGTCGTAGGTGGTTCCAGGCTGGAGACAGGCGTCGTTAAAGTCAAGGGCAGAAAGGTGATTTGCCACTTTATCTGCCTTGTACAGAGCCTGCTCCCTCAGGCTGTTAAGCTTAGAGTACTTAACAGCGTAGGTTAAACCGTACCCCAGAGCCATAACCGTAATGGTAATTATGGCTATAACCACTATCAGTTCAATTAGTGAAAAACCCTCTCTTTTCATTACTGCCTTTCCAAATAGATTCTTCCGCTAATAGCATTGACGACTATTTTGTAATTAACGCCATACCCTGATATATATATGCTCCCCGAGCGGTCTGGGAGTTTACTTCTTTTAAACCCTACTTCGTTTGGAACAAAGGCAAAGCTGGGAGTAACGGTAACGTTTTCAGGATAGTTAACCACCTTCAAAGGTGTGGCAGAGGTTGAAGGGGAGTAAACTTTATAACTACGGCTGTTGGAGTCAAAGACAACTTTGCTTGAGCCCACCTGAAAAGCCAGAGTACGGGCATATTCTAAGTCGTGGTAGACTTCTTCTGAAAAGGATTTAACTTTCGAACGGTTAGAGAGCTCAGAAATTTTCGGGTAGGCAAGCAGGGCCAAGATTATAACTATAAGAAGAACTACAAATACTTCCATTAAGCTGATTCCAGCCCGTTTAACCATTACCCTCGGCACTCCCAATTTGTTTAACGGCTCCCTCTAACTTAGTGAGAGCTCTACGATAAATTTATTGTCGGACGGCTCAATTTTCATCTTCCAGCCAAGCTTATCGGCCAAAAATTCTACCATTTTAAGCCCTA
>JAADCS010000154.1 GCA_013154295.1 Thermotogae bacterium | reverse complement strand
GTCTGGCCTACTATCTGGAGAATCGGGACAAGCTCAAGGCCGTACCCATAGACGCCGGGAATGGCCCGGTCGCGCCCACGGTTGAGAATGTCATAGCGGGTCGTTACGTACCGCTTTCAAGGCCCGTGTTTATCTATGTGAATCGGGATGCTTATCGTAAAAAAGAGTACGTCAAGAGATTCGTGGATTATTACTTAATGCACGTTAAAAATCTGGTAAGGGAGGTGGGTTACGTAGAACTTCCAGATGAAGCGTACGAACTGGCTAAAAGAAGACTTGAAGAGGATAGAACGGGATCCGTTTTTGGCGGGGAAGGTTCAACGGTGGGGGTGAAGATAACGGATCTTTTAAAGTTAGAGCATTAGGTAAAACTTTTCTGCTCCCGCAGTACCTGTATTGGGAGGTTAGGGAAGTGCTACTTTTTCTTTATCATGAAACGAACGGCATCGTCCAAATCTGAAAAGCATTTGAAAAAAGTGTGAAAGCCCATGATCTTGAATATGCGTTGGACTTTAGGTTGAAGGTTAACCAAAACCAGATCTCCACCCAGTTGACGTGCCTTATAGATGGATTCAACTAAGATCCCCCAGCCCATCGAGCTCACGAAAGAAATCCCCGCCATGTCTATGGCGAAGAACCTATATCTACCCAGGGCTTTTTTAATGTATTCCCGCAAGATGGCAGAGGTGTAGCTGTCTAACTCGCCGCTCAACTTTACAACTACCGCTAAGGGATAATCTTCAACAGGATCCTCTATGATCTGCAAAGGCATGCTATACCCTCTTTAAAGCCTGTTGTATAGCCTCTCTTATATCGTCGTAGGCCTTGAGTATAACTCTAAACCCCATGATGCGGTAGACCCTTTTGACCTGTCCCCTAAGACCGTATAGTACCAGACTTCCTCCTTTTTCACGGCTACGTTTATAGGCCGAGGAGAGAGCACCCCAACCGGATGAACTGACAAAAGAGACATCTGACATATCCACCACGAATCTGTTCTTACCCCGCTCCAACTGCCTCTGGAAAAATTCCAAAAAATCCCTTGAAGTGTAGGTATCCAACTCCCCTTTTAACTTGATGATCAGAACGTCACCACCTTCTATAGCTGCCAAGTTTAACGCCATAAACGGTGCTATTATACGGATGAAAGGGGGCCTTTTGCTACTCCTCTATCACTTCCCTCTGAACTCCGAAAGGAGTGGGGGTTTCCTTTATAAGGCGGTATTTCCTAAACTTCACAGCCCAACGTCTGAATTCAAACCTTAGCTTCATACGATAGGACCTCTGATCCAAAAATGCCGCCGTATCAACACCTTTATCCCTTTTGAAGTGCCAGGTATACTCAACCATCATCCATCCAGGTCGCAATTTCGCTATTTCGTGGATAGTATGTTTGTAAGGATGCCCGTACTTCTTGAAGTAGTTTTTCCAGTATTTGACGAACTCCTTATAGGGAGTGTACTGCTTTGATATGCCGTCTATGAGCATGTAAGCCTTTTTAAAATCTTCGCTCTCAATGGCCTTCAAGTAAGCATGGGCCACCGCCTCTGGATCCATAGTGTTAACATTAACAGAGCATCCGCCAAAAAGCAAAACACTTACCAACAAACCTTTAGTCACGTTTTGCATCGGATGGAATTCTACGGTTGAATCTCACAAGAACGTGCGAGACAGGGATAATTTCCCGTACCATCTGAATTTGGACTAAGGGGTCCAGGAATCATGAACCAGGGCTACCACCTTCCAACCACCATTTTCCTTACGTAACGCCATCCTCAGGCTGCTCCAATCCATCCCCCCTTCCTTTGAAGGTGGATAATAAAACTCGACTATTACAGCGTCGGGAAAGACCAGCTTGAGGTTATCTTCTGTGTTACTCCTACCTAGGCGCCTGTTGGTCGAGCGTTTTGGGGCATTGAGATAATCCCTGTCGTAAAGGTATCTTTTGAAGAATTCCCTTATGGGTAGCTCTATGGGCTTGCCAGAGCCAGGTTGGTGCCCCCAGAGGAACCTGCGGTTCTCCTTCCAAGCTTCTACTAACTGTTCGGGAGTGAGTATCACATCTTTACGTGAAAGGTAAGCGTCTGGGGAGAGTACCACACCACTAGGTGATACGTAGGAGGCAAACTTTTCAATATCACCCTCCTTTAGAGCTTTAAGGACGAGTATGGCAAATTCCTGGGGAGCCTGTTCGGCGGGTTCCTTACCAGCTGGCATGGATATACCATTTGAGCCGGAGGGTTTAGGCGCTGTTTGAGAAACCCCACTAGGCCCTCCACAGCCTAAAAACGCCGATAAGATCAATAGGTAACGCATGGAGGTATTCTACGCTCGTAAGGGGCAACCGAATGGTCTTTCAGCCGTAAAATAGTCACATGGCAAAGTTCCCGAAGCGGAAGAAATCCCTAAGCAGCATAGTCAAAACCCAGGAGTTCCGTCTCGTGGGAGGTCTTGGCAAGAAGGGTTACGATCCCGAAGAGGTCAAGGCTTTCCTGAACCGTATAGCCCGGCAGATTGAGGAACTGGAAAAGAAGGTCGAAGTTGGAGGTGAAGTTGGAGCGGTCTCGGAGGAGGTTATTCTCCAATATGAGGAGAAGGTAAAAGAGTTGGAAGAAAGGATTGGGCTACTCCTAAAGGAAAACGCGGCTCTTAAACGCAAATTAGAGGAGGCCGAAACTCGAGGAAGCGGCGCCGCCTTTGATTGGGATTCAATTCCCGAAGAGAAGCTCGCCACACAACTCCTTAGGATGGCCAAGGAGGCCGGCGATAGGACCGTGGAGGAAAAGAGAAAGGAGGCCGAGAAGATCCTAAGGGACGCCCAGATTGAAGCCGAGCGGATACTAAGGGAGGCCCAGCTCAAAGAGGCGGATCTTCAAAGGAAGCTTAGCATCCTCAAAGCCGAGCTATCAGAGATTGAAGAGAAACGTAAAACCATATACGACTCCATCAAAAAGGAGTTGCTCAACATCGCCCGCAAGGTGGAACAGCTCGCTGCGGACTTAGAATAGAGACAGTATGCTCAAAGTAAGAATAAAGATCGGTGAAAGAGAGAGAGAGATAACCATAAGAAGGGTACCTTTCGTTATTGGGGGATCAGCTAAGAGTGATCTCTTCGTCATCGGTGCACCGCCGGAGTTTGCTGTAATAGATAGATCTGGGGACGCATACATCCTTAAAGTGAAAGGGAAGGGTGTGAGCGTAAATGGCACACCCAACGTTAAGGAGGCTGAACTGGTTCCCGGCACCGAGGTGGATTTTTTAGGTAGAGTGAAGATGGTGGTGGTGGAAGCTCCGGAGCCGTCGGAAGGTACGAGCCAACCCACCCAATTTTTGGAAGCAGACGAGCCACCTTACTTCAAAATAATTGCGGGTCCCAACTCCGGGGAAGTGATTGAAATAGTATCTTCAGGAATATTAGGTCGTTCCCCCGACGTGGAGTATAGGGTGTCGGATCCCCACACCTCAAGGGAACACCTCCGTATACACTTTTTAGGCGATGGGGTTGAGGTGGAAAACTTGAGTGAAACCAATCCCACTCTTCTAAACAAGAAGCCCCTGAACGAGAGGACCAAACTCAAAAGTGGCGACATCCTAAAAGTAGGCCGCATGGCTCTTCTTTACGTCAATCCCACCGAAAAACCCGAAACGGAACTTTTAGCCGTAGGACGTAGGGCAAACAGATGGCTGTTCGGTGCCATAGGGGGGTTAGCCGTTCTAGTGGCAGTGGTCGCTTCCCTACTCTATTTCAACCAAAGGAAAAATGAGGCGCAAAGCAATCTAAGTTTGGCGGTTTCCACCTTTGCTGCAGCGGAGAACGAGGGTAACCCGGAGAGAATAAGAGAAAACTATAAACTGGTTAAGGAATACGCCCAACGAGCCCTAAGTATAAACAAAAATCTGATTCAGGCCAAAGACTATCTTAAAAAGGCAGACAGTCTCCTGTCGGCGTGGGATAAGGTGGTTCAAGCCAAAAAGCTCATGGCTCAAAACCAGTTAGATAAGGCCCTAGCCAAACTGGACTCCGTGGCACCTATACTGGGAGATAAACCTCAGTTCGCTGCCCTATATGCCCCGCTTTTGAACCGTATAGCCGTTGAGGAAAACGTGGCCGTGGCCCGAAAGTTCATGGAAGAAGGGAAATACGACGAAGCCCTTAAGGCCCTTGAGGTAGCCCTATCCATAGATCCCGAGAACGAAGATCTTCAAGCTCTGAAAGCTACGTTACTGGATCTAAAGTCTTCAAAGAAGCCCGTGAAGATTGAGGAGGTAAAAAAGGTTTTTGCCAAAAAGAGAGAGGAAGTTAAACAAAGATACAAAAAACCTGCAAAAAGCAAAAAAATAGCATCAAAATCCACGAATAAGAACGAGCGAGGTGGTCTAAAGGCCGGCTCTATCGCGCTAAAGAAGGAGCAACGCATAGACGTGAGTACCTCGGTTTCGCTACCGTCGGTTAAGGTGGATTTGGGGACACCGAAGCCTGCTATAAATTTGGCATCCTCACAGACCATAGACAAACAGAGACAGATGATAAACGCCTATCGTCGGGGGGATCTACGCACTGTCAAAAGGTTGGCCACTGACATATTGAGTGAGAATCCTCGCAATGCTACAGCACGCCGTTATCAGCAGTTAGCGGAGTTGGAGAGTAAAGCTTTGGCTTACGAGAAGGCGGGTAACAAACAGGAAGCTTTGAAGTACTGGCGACTCGTTCTTAGGTACGACAAGAGCAACGCGCGGGCTAAAAGAGCCATTCAAAGGTTGAGCCAATAAAGGAGGTATAGGAGATGAAGGCTATCATTAAGTTTAAAGGTTTCCAGATACCCGTAAAGGAAGGGCAGCTGATAACCGTACCCAAGGTGGATGCTGAGGAGGGGGATACCCTCCAAGCAGAGGTCATCCTCTATAAGGGGCCCAACGGTTTAGAGTTTAGAGGCCATAAAGCTACGTTGAAGGTGATTGAACACTTCTCAAAGCCCCTACTCGTGTTCAAGATGAGGCGCAAGACCAACTACAGGCGGATGTACCACCACGAACAGCATTACACCAAGGTAGTGGTGGAGAAAATTGAATGAAATCCTAGCGTTTGTAAAGACACTTCCGCCGGAGGTGGCCGTCTTCACGGCGGCCACCCTTCCCCTTTTAGAGCTCAGGGGCGCTATACCTATGGGGGTGATATACTACGGTATGCCCCCTTGGAAAGCCTTCTTGATCGCCGTATTAGGTAACCTACTTCCAGTTCCCTTTCTTCTCATACTGTTGCGTCCGCTGTCGGAAATCTCACAGCGTTGGAAACCCACTCGCCGTTTCTTCAACTGGCTGTATGAGAGGGCCAGAAGGAAGGGAGTATCGGTGCGGCGTCTCAAAGCCCTGGGAGTGTTTCTATTTGTGGCTATACCCATGCCAGGAACGGGGGCGTGGATGGGTAGTGTGGTGGCCGAGGTGTTCGCTCTCCCTTTTAAAGAGGCTTTCTTCAGTATAGCGGCAGGAGTTTTGGTCGCCGGTGTTATAGTCTCTTTCGCCTCACACATCGGTTGGTGGGCCGTTGCGCTACTGTTTATAGCACTTCTACTTCTCTCCTTACTGCTGGCGCGACGATGAAGGATTTCTTAAGCAACCACTATCTGTGGGGGGCCATTCTATCATCCGTTATAGCTCAACTCTTAAAGTTCTTGGCCACTCTGGTAAAAACCAGACGAGCAGATCTGTCGCGTTTGGTAGGTACAGGAGGAATGCCTTCGGCTCATTCGGCATCGGTGGTAGCCCTGAGCACGATGATAGGTCTTTCGGAAGGTTTCTCAAGCCCACTGTTCGGAGCTGTGGCTTTCTTCAGTTTGATAATCATGTACGACGCTGCCGGCGTTCGCAAGGCTGCTGGCGAACAAGCGAAGGTCCTAAACGTTATCTTAGATGAGTTTTTGAAAGGTCATCCTATATCTGACACAGAGCTGAAGGAACTTTTAGGCCATACCCCCAAGGAAGTTTTAGCGGGAGCCTTGATGGGAATGATCATAGGGGTTTTGATCCACCTTACTGTTTCTTAGGATCTTTTGGGGGACTTGAGTATTACCCCGCGGAGGGTGGTTCTGAAAAACTCCACGAGATGTGAGATATGGGGATCATCCGGAAACTTCCTCTTCAGTTCTTCAAGGGCTTTTTCAAGCGGTAGATCGCTCCTGTATATGAGATCATAAGCTTCTTTCAGGTTTGAGATCTCATCTTTTGTAAAACCCGCTCTCCTTAACCCCACCAGGTTCAAACCCACCACGAGGGGATCGTAACCTACGGTGGTAAAGTAAGGGGGTGCATCCCTGTTCAAGCGGGTCATACCTCCTACCATGGCAAATTCTCCTACTCGCGCCCACTGATGTATCCCTAAAACGCCAGATACGAATGCTCTCCTTTCCACCCTAACGTGGCCGGCCAGCTGGGCTGCATTGGCTATCACCACACCGTCAGCCACCTCGCAGTTGTGGGCTATGTGGACGTAAGCCATTAGGAAGTTACCGTCACCCAAAACGGTCCTACTACCTTCACCGGTTGCTCTATGAATAGTTACGAACTCTCTTATGGTATTATGGTCACCTATAACAACCTCCGTATCCTCCCCCCCGTAAGCCGCATCCTGGGGGGGATCACCTATGGATACGGAGTGATGGATACGGTTGTTGGCGCCTATTTTCACCTTGCCGGTGATATGTACATAGGCTCCTATACGGGTGTTCTTGCCGATCCTGACGTTACCTGATATGAAGACATACGGTCCTATTTCGACGCCCTCATCCAACTCCACTCTACCTTCAAATATAGCCGTTGGATGCACTTTCATAGGTACTTTCTCAAAATGATCTCTGAAGGGAAGGAAATGGCCTTCCACTCTTTAAGCTGCCACTCTATGTACGCGAAGGTCTTTATGGCTTCGGTGTAAATCGGATCCCCCTCCTCTTTCCATTTAGCCAATGGCTGACCCTCCAGCTCATAATCCGGGAGATCTTTGTTGTAAAAGTGGGCCAGTTGGGTATAGGTGATAGGTCTAGGTAAGCTAACAGGACGAAAATCGCTTTCAATCTCTTCATCCTTCCTGTTCTCAGGGTAGTGGATAAGAACATTCTTACCCTCTACCAATCTCTCCCAGGTGTTTTTGGAAAGGATTTGATGATAGGCCAACATACGGGGCCAGGAGAGAAGGCTTGCCACCAGTAAGGGGGCATCCTGAACCACCGTAAAGCTCAAAAACCCCAAGAGACCTGTAGGGAAGAAGTAGAGATCCGGATAGGTCCTGTACAACCGTGTATGGTCGGAAAGCTGCAAGGATATAGGATAAAGTTCTCTATCGCTCTTAAGTTTTATAACCCTGGTGGAGTAGGTGTCCAAAAATCTTTCTACATCCTTGAGCATAAAAGTAAAGGTAGATATTGCATAGCTTTCGTTGGGATACCCTTCGATCAAGGGTAGTTTATCTTGGTTTTTGGTCTCTTCATCTATTATCTTGCGAATCTTATCAACGAAATCTCTCGGATCCTTCAGATCCAGTACCGCCATCCTCTGCCGGAGAGAGAGAGCTGGATAGTTGTAAGGAACGGCGAATCTACCGAGCTTAAAGGGGAAGGAGTATATAAGCGTTTTGGCGTAGTGTATCAACTTCACAGGAGTGAAAAAGAACCTACCCTTTTCATCTTCAAAGCCATATTTTCCTTGCTTTATCACATCCACCACCTCGTACTTCCCGCTCTTCATCCTCTCTATCAGTTCCGAATGAAATTGTGGAAGCTTTTCCCTTTTGGTCTCTAACCTGGCCAACAACTCCTCTATGGATCCCTCATCATCGAGGGTTACAATGTCCATATCATTCATGGCTTCCAGGACGTTGAGTAGATCCTTCTTCTCTTCAAGGGAAAGTTCCCTTTCCATGCCAGGTATTTTACGGTGGTAAGTCTATCCTATCCCTTTATAACGATGAGTGGACGATTGCGGGTCACTATCTTAGAAAGGCCTGCCCCTTCTACCACCTTTACCACCTCTTCGGCGTCTTTGTAGGCTTCAGGTATCTCCTCAAGGATGGTGGCCTTACTACTGGCACGGATTATTATACCCTTCTCCTGAAGACGTTTCCTTACCTCACCTACCGAGTACATTCTTTTAGCCTTGCGACGCGAGAGTACCCTACCGGCTCCATGGCAAGTAGATCCGAAGCTTTTGATTAGAGAACCGGGTTTTCCAACCAACACGAAGGAGTAACGGCCCATATCTCCAGGTATTATAACAGGTTGGCCCACATCCCGGTAGGTTTCTGGTATCTCCGGTCTTCCAGCTGGGAAAGCTCTTGTCGCCCCTTTGCGATGTACCAGAACTTCCAACTTTCGCCCTTCTATCTCGTAGGTCTCAAATTTGGCTATGTTATGGGCTACGTCGTAGAGTATATACATACCCAGGTCGTCGGCCGATCTTTTGAAAACTTCTTCAAAGGCTCGCCTGACGTTGAAGGTTATGAGCTGGCGGTTGGCAAAAGCGTAGTTGGCGGCAGCGGCCATAGCTTTTAAATAGTTTCCGCCTTCCTTACTCGTTATTGGGGCACAAGCCAGCTGTTTATCGGGCACCTTTATCCCGTATTTGCTCTCCATTACCGAAAGCATTACGGAGATGTAATCGTCGGCTATTTGATGTCCGAATCCTCTACTACCGCAGTGTATCATAACGACCACCTGTCCCTTATAAAGGCCAAACCTTCGGGCCACGTAGGGATCATATATCTTATCTACGACTTGCACTTCCAGGAAGTGATTACCGGATCCCAAAGTACCGAGCTGATCTGCCCCCCTCTGTCTAGCTCTTCTAGAGACCTTGGAAAAATCGGCTCCTTTCATACGACCCGCTTCCTCTATGAACTTCAGGTCCTCCTGCCAGCCGTAACCCAATTCCACCATGTAACGGGCACCTTCGTGGGAGACACCTTCTAGGTCTCTCTTGGATGCTCTAAAAGGACCTCCAACACCTACTCCGGAGGGAACGTAAGTGTAGAGCTTGTTGGCCAACCGTTCAGCTACACTTCGAAGTTCATCCACGAAGATGTTAGTCCTTAAGAGGCGCACGCCACAGTTTATATCAAAACCTATACCACCGGGTGATACGACCCCGTCCTCCATCCGAAAGGCAGCCACCCCCCCAACCGGAAAGCCGTAGCCCCAATGGATATCGGGCATACCTATAGAGTATTTGGCTATACCGGGTAGCGTGGCCACGTTGGCTATCTGTTCCAGAGCCTCATCCTCTGGCATGAGGGAAGGACTGGTGAAGATAAGACCGGGAACTCTCATACCCGGTTTGTAGGTTTTAGGTAATTCGTACATGAAGCGATCTATCCTTCTAAGATACTGGCGCGCTCCCACGTGGGAATTGTACGGTGGTTCCTTAAGCGGCCTTTAGACAGAAAACCACAGCCGTTCTATAATAGGGAGAACTTTCTTCTATGAAGACCTCACCACCATGTATCTGGGCTATCTTTTTGACTAATGTTAAACCTACCCCCCACCCTCTCTGTTTGGTGGAAAAGGATTTTTTGAAGGCTTTTTTTAGACCCTCACGGTCGAACCCTTTTCCATTGTCTTCAACTATCACGCACACCTTCTCCCCTTTCGGTCGGATATAAACCTTAACGCGGGTTGCCCCGGCCTCTACGGAGTTCTTTATGAAGTTTTCCACAGCCCAACCTATCAGTTCGGCATCTCCTATAACTTTGACCGGATGGCTTTCAAAGAGTATCTGTGTACTTTTGTACTTATTCCTCATCTGATGTACCACATCTTCAAGGACCTTTTCAAGCTCCACCTCCACGAGCTCTGGTTCACCTCCCAGCTTGGAAAACCTACGGAGTATGGAAGTAAGTCTCTTTAGATCCCTCTCCATTCCTCGGCGTACCTCTTCCGGCAGTCTATCTTTCACCACCTCATACCAACCGTGAAGCGAGGAGATGGGTGTGGCGAGCTGGTGGGCCAATCCCTTCGCAAAACCCGCCCAAAATTCCGTGTACTCGTATCTCTCGGCTATGTACAGCGTATAAAAGAATAGGAGTGAGATTATGAGAATACCCATAAATAGTGCAACATTTATCAAACGGAGCCAACGGGTATAGGAGGGATAGTCATAACGGAGTTCCCCTATCTTTTTACCGTAATAGGTTATCTCTTCCTTAAAGGGAAGATACTTCGCCCTTTCGGGAGAAACGTTCTTCGCTACTTGTAGCTTGCCAGAGTTATCGAAGATGGCGACAGGGAAATCTATATCTCTGGTGACGCTCTTGAGTTTGTTGTAAAGCTCTCTGTTGGACAGAGAGCTTATAAGGAGGGAAGATACCAAAATTGATAACGATCTGGAGCTACTCTTGGCGTTATCCTCCAGCTTACTTACGACCCACAACGATAGCCCCATACCCCCCAATGTTAAAACCCACAGTAGGAAGAAGAAGAAAAAGCGGGGTTTCAAGATACGTCCTCCAGGACGTCCTCCAGATCCTTACCTAAACGTAGGCGAAGTAGAGGTAAAACGAAGTATCGGAGTTTTCTTCGCAGGTCCTGCGGGGTGGAAGCAAAAAAATAGGCGTGACCTAAAGAGTTCTTCAGCTCCCGGTTGAGCTTCCGAAACGTTTCAATGGCCCAGGATATTTGGTTCTCACTCCAGTTTTTACCCCTAAGGTAAGCCCTCAACTCCTCTTCATCGGGTTCGAAGAACACCACCGGGAACCTTCTTAGAATCGCTTGGTCTATCTGTAAAGTAGTTACGTCCCTCTCGTTGAGTGTACCCAGGAATAGTAAATTGTCGGGAATTACCAAGGATGATCCGGAGTAAGGAAGTATCACCGGTCTTCCCCTGTACTCAATCGCGTAGAGTAAGTTTCCCAAGATAGCGGGCAAATTACCCCTATTCATCTCATCCAAGATGACCATGAATCTTTCGGTTGGATGTGCCTTGGCCCGTTTGACTATACGTAGAAATATGCCATCCTGCACCTCAAAAGCCACACCTTGAGAGGTTTTAACCGGTCTAAGCCCCTCCACGAACTCCTCATACCTTAGGGAGGGGGAAGCCTGAACCAAAACCCAATTCCAACCTTCCCGCCCCGCTATCCTTTCGGCTACCCTCTGGGCCACATAGGTCTTACCGGTCCCCGGCGGTCCTATAAGTATAGCTCTTTTGTACCTGTAGAGAACTTCCATAACCTCTTCTTCCTTGGGAGATAGATCTTCGGTCATGGTGATGAGAACCTTCGGCCCCTTTCTCACCCTCTCAAGGTTTTCCAAAATCCGTTTCCAGTCGGAGTAGTATCCTAAAAATACGTGGTCACCAGATAGATCCGGCACGGTTCCGGATACGAAAGGGGCATTACCCATCCTTGGATCACTCGTGAAAGTTGGAAGTTCTCCGGAGTATCTTTCCTCTATGAGAAATAGAGCGTACTCCTTTGAGCCCACCTCCCTACTACACAGGATCTTTCCTCTGGGTGTATTCATGATCTGCCATTCCCCGCCTACCCTCTCGTAAGAGCTGACCTCCAACTGGTTGGCCACATCGTTTAGAATCTTTTCTCTCGTGGGATAGACCTGTGCATACAGCCGCCGAAGTTTCGAGTGCAGGTTTAAAAGTTCGTAAGGCTCGTCTGTTTTACCCAGAATCTCCAAAAAGGCATATCTGGAAGGTTCAAGGGCAGGATGTCTTATCCCACGGACCAAATCATCTAATGACTTAACCCTCTCGCCCTCTTCTACGAATCTGGCAACATAGTTACTCTGAAGGATGGGAAGAAACATATCCCTCAGGGTCTCCACCTCTAAGTCCCTAAGTAGAGGTTTATAGGGAACCACCCTTCCATCCTCTTCGTAGAACCTCAAAAGCCACACCGTACCACTGGAGGTTTCTATGACCTTGATAGGAGGAAGCACACCCCCGAAGATGGAGCTTCTTATTTCCACAGCGTCGGCTAGGATCCGGAGATCAAACAGGCCCACCGATACCCTATCGTCCTCATAGATAGCATCCTCACCCGTATAATTCACCAGAAAAGAAACGATTCTATGGACGAACACTATCTCACCGTTACCGATTTGGCCAGATTTCTCGGTTTATCGGGATCAACACCCCGTAGAACGGCCGAATGGTAGGCTAAAAGCTGCAGTGGCACTATGGTTATTATCGGTGTCAGGGGTTCCGGTACGGAAGGGACGTATATGCTGAAGGCGGAGAGCTCGGCCATACGTTTGTCTCCTTCAGTTATCACGCTTATTACCTTTCCTCCACGTGAGACCACTTCGTGGGTAGAACTTACGGTGAGCTCATAGACGGAGGATCTGGGATTTATCACCACAACAGGGAGCTTATTATCCACCAGCGCAAGGGGGCCGTGTTTCATCTCACCTGCAGCGTAACCTATGGCATGTATATAGCTAACCTCTTTGAGCTTCAAAGCTCCTTCAAGGGCAGTAGGATAGTTTATCCCCCTACCCAAGAACACCACGTTGGTACTCTTATAAATCCTCTCCGCTATGTGGGCTATATGGGAATCCAAGGCTAAAACCTTTTCCACTTGATTCGGCAGGCCTGCCATGTCGTCCAAAAGGCGCTCCAGTTCCTTATCATCTATATGACCCTTAACGTGACCCAACTCCAGAGCCAACAGGGTTAAAACCAGAACTTGGGCTACGTAGGCTTTGGTGGATGCCACACCAACCTCTATCCCGGCGTTGGTGTAGATCACGTAATCGCTTTCCCTGGCTATGGTGCTTTCGGGACGGTTTACTATAGCTAAAACTTCAAGCCCATGTTTCTTGGCATACCTAAGGCCATCTATGGTGTCAGCAGTTTCACCTGATTGACTTATAGCTATCACCAACGTACGAGAATCGGTAGCTAGCTTCCTTGAGGAAAACTCCGACGAATACTCAACCTCCACAGGTGTATGGGCGTAGGTCTCAAGGAGGTACTTTCCCACTATACCGGCGTGGAAGGATGTACCTGCTGCAACCACCAGTATGCGATTTTTGTTTAAAAGAAGCTTACGTAGGTTCAGATCCCGGAGCATAACAGGCCGACGATCTCGGACGTATCTCTCCAGGTTAGCCCGTATAACCCTAGGTTGTTCGTATATCTCCTTCAGCATGAAGTGGGGGTAGGGACCTTTCTCTGCATCCTCTTCATCGTACTCCAATACTTTCACCTCTTTCTCGATCCTTCGGCCTGAAAAGTCGTAAAACTCCACACCTTCCTTCCTAACGAAAACGATCTCTCCGTCGTTGAGATAGACCACCTTTTTAGTGTGGGGAAGTACGGCTACTGGATCCGAGGCCAGTATGTTCTCGCCTTCTCCCAAGCCGACCACCAGGGGACTATCTTTACGCACACCTATTATCAAATTGGGGTCTTCCTTAAAGAGTATGGCCAAAGCGAACGATCCATCCAGCTCCTTCACGGCTTTTAGTACCGCTTCTAACAGATTCCCCTCCTTTAGATAGTGGTATTCCAGAAGGTTAGCTATAACTTCGGTATCGGTTTCAGAGCTGAAGGAATAGCCCTCGCTCTGCAATCTCTCTTTAAGTAGGGAGTAGTTATCTATTATGCCGTTATGCACCACCGCAAACAACCCCCGTTGAGAGATGTGCGGGTGAGCATTCGAATCACACACCCTTCCATGTGTGGCCCAACGGGTATGGGCTATACCTATGTGGGCTTTGGGTAGAGGATATGATGACAGACTGTTTATCAGATCGTGTATCCTTCCGGCCTTTTTACGTACCTCTATCTCGCCAGAACTAAGTAGGGCTATGCCTGCCGAATCGTAGCCTCTATATTCCAACTTTTGAAGGCCAACAGTCAAAACCGATTCCGCGTCCTTACGACCGACGTAACCTACTATTCCGCACACGACTCGTTATTTTACACTCGAAGAGTTCCAAACCTCTGAAGATCCAAAAGCTGCACTAAGAATAAAAGTACATGGAAATTAGGAAATCGGCAGCCAATATAAGAACTGCTGAAGCGACCACGGCATTCATCGCCGAGCGACCTACCCCTACCGCTCCACCGCGAGTGTAATAACCAAAATAGCAGCTTACGGTCGAGATTATCGCACCGAATACGAAGGACTTGGTACCACCTATAATCAAATCCTTAGGTATAAAGCTACCCCTTATACCTTCTATGAGAGGGTTGGAGGGGAGGTGATAGACGTAGATCGTCAAAAATAGAGCAGAAAGCACGGCTATGAAGGTAGCGATGATGGTAAGGAGAGGGATAGAGATTATACCCGCCACGATTCTCGGTAGAACTATGAACCTGTAGGGGTTTATCCCCATGACCTCCAGGGCATCTATCTGCTCGGTTACCCTCATGGTGCCGATCTCGGAGGCTAAACCTCCACCCACTCTTCCAGCGACTACCAGAGCTGTAAGGACGGGAGCAAGTTCGGCCGAAACTCCCTTCCATATACCCAAGCCGATGATGTTAGAGGGGACGAAATCCTTTATCTGGTAGGATATGAGAACTCCCGATACCAACCCTACGAAGGTGGCGCTTCCCATAACTATCAAAAGAGAACCGTAGCCTATGGCGGCCACCTGGCGGATTATCTCACCTGCACTCTTGTGAATTTCAGATAGAGATCTTAGGACGTTCCACAGAAGTAGGGCGTACTCTCCTATACTGTAAATCATACCCATCTTTCAAGGGAGTCGGTGTAAAATCTACCGCTTAGAAACTCTCTGCGGTGGAGGATGTTTAAATGCATAGGTATGTTGGTTTTTATACCCTCAAGGACAAATTCCTCCAAGGCTCTGTTCATGCGATCTATAGCCTCTCTCCTATCCATTCCCCACGTTATGAGCTTAGCTACTAAGGAATCGTAGTAGGATGGTATGGTATATCCCTGATAGATATGCGAATCTACTCTAACACCAGGACCTCCGGGTTTGTGAAGCAGCTCTATCTTTCCCGGTGAGGGAGCGAAGTTGTTAGCTGGATCTTCAGCGTTTATACGGGCTTCTATGGAGTGTCCCTTCAGGGTGATCCTATCACCGTCAAAGGGTAACCTCTCACCCATGGCAAGAAGAATTTGGGCCTTCACTATATCTACCCCGGTTACCATTTCGGTGATAGGGTGTTCCACCTGAACTCTCGTGTTCATCTCTATGAAATAGAAGTTACCTTTACCGTCGTAAAGAAACTCAACCGTACCGGCATTGCGATAGCCGATCTCTCCAGCCAACCGAAGAGCGTAGCCTACCACTTCCCTTCTCTTGGTATCATCTATGGATGGGCTAGGCGCCTCCTCCAATACCTTTTGATGACGACGCTGTAGGGAACATTCCCTATCGTAGAGATGAGTGACATTTCCGTACTCGTCTCCGAAGACCTGTACCTCTATGTGCTTGGGATGTATGATAAATTTCTCTAAGTAGAGCCTTCCATCTCCGAAGGCAACCTCGGCTTCGGAGGATGCAGCCATGAACTTACGCTCCATCTCCTCCTCACTTTCTACCACTCTCATACCCCTACCTCCACCCCCGGCGGCCGCTTTTAAAAGTACTGGGTAACCTATCTCGGCGGCTATACGTTTGGCCTCTTGGGGTGTTTCTACCGGTTCATCCGTACCCGGAACTAATGGTACCGATGCCCTTCGAGCTATCCGTTTGGCCTCCACCTTGTCGCCCATAAGCTCGATGTGTTCGGGTTTCGGTCCTATGAAGATGAGACCGTGGGACTCAACTATCCGAGCAAACTTAGGATTTTCAGCCAAAAAACCGTAGCCAGGGTGTATGGCGTCGGCTCCCCAGGCCTCGGCAGCAGCTATTATGTGAGGGATGTTCAAATAACTCTCATGGGGAGCAGCACCTCCTACCCGTACGGAGTAATCGGCCATTTGAACATGCAGGCTCTCCTCATCCGCCTCGCTGTATATGGCCACCGTCTCTATACCCAACTCCCTGGCAGCGTAAATTATCCTTAGAGCTATTTCACCCCGATTGGCCACCAATATCCGCTTTATCTCACGACCCACAGCGTTTATTTTAAAGGAGTGCAGGCCATAAAATAGGTTCGTGCTTCTGCTGATCGTCCTCCTGGCGATAATCTTAACCTTAGGCCTTTTCTGGGGGTTCCTTAAAAGGAGGAGATGTCGCATAGTTCCCCTTGCGGAACCTTTAAGGAGCAGATTCGCGAAGCTCCCATGTGTATATTACCGGACGGTAGTTTTAAGGGTCATGGAGGATGGAAGCCATGAGGTTCTCTACGATGAGGAAGAGAGCATAAACTTTCTGATCTTCCGTCCCAACGGAGAGATCGTTAGCGCGCGGCTAAAACCCAAAAAGGTCTTTGAAAGGTTCGTACGTAGTAGGCACCTTTCTCCCGATCCTTTCGCATACATGTGTAAAAGCAGACCTCTGGTTCTTGACGGGAGTGTAGGTATCCTGATAAGGGAGTACGCCATACCGGAGGGTGAAGTGAACTGTTAGGTATTCTCGACAGCTTCCTCCAAGAGTCTCTCGGTCAACTCCCTGACCTTCCGGGGATCCACCTTACCCCTGTACTTTCGCATCACCTGGCCCACGAAGAAGCCCACCACTCCTCTTTGCCCCTTGGCAAACTTTTTTACCTCCTGCGGTTTGGAAACTATAAGCTCCCTCAAGAAGGGTTCTACATCTATCTCCTCCATCTGGGGAGCCTCCTTTAGGAGTCGTTCAAAACTCACCCCTTCGGCAAGATGGCGATCTATTCCCTCCTTAAGGTATTCTCTGGTAAAATTCCCCTCCTTAAAGGTCTTTACAAACACTTTGAAACCTTTCCAATCAAAATCGCTTAGACTTTTGGATAGTTTTGAAAATTTACCCAAAATGACGTTTAAAATAAGATCGGCCATTAACTTTGGATCAATCTCCATAACGTCCTCGTATATCCTCGTGAGCTCCGGATCGTAAGCCAAAACCTTAGCCAGATGGGAAGGTACTCCTTCCTCCTCGTATCTGAACTGTCTCTCCCAGGGGAGTTCAACCAGCAAGCCTTTAGCCTCCTCTATTAAAGAATCGGTTAGAACCAGAGGAGGAAGATCGGGGTCGGGAAAGAAACGGTAGTCGCTGGCCGTTTCTTTCGTCCTCATGGGTTCGGTACCTTTGCCATTCCACATCCGAGTTTCTTGAATTACCCTTTCACCCCTTTCAAGTATGGTTCGCTGACGTTTAATCTCGTATTCTATGGCATCGGCCACAGCTTTGAAGGAGTTGAGGTTCTTTACCTCCACTTTGTTTCCGAGAATTTGGGAATCAGGAGATAGGGATACGTTCACATCTACCCGCAATTGGCCCTTTTCCATGTGGGCATCCGATATTCCCAGGAACCTCACGACCGATTGAAGAGCGACGAGATACTCCTTGGCTTGTTGGGAAGAGCGAATCTCCGGAGCCGAAACGATCTCCAAAAGTGGGACACCTGCTCTATTGAAATCGAGTAGTACATGCCCTGTCTCGGTATGAAGAGATTTGGCCGTTTCCTCCTCTAAGTTTATACGTTCAATCTGCACACCCAAGAGCCTAGCATCCTGCACTATAGGGACAGAGTACTGGGTGATTTGATAACCCTTGGGTAGATCCGGATAGAAGTAATTCTTCCTATAGAAATGGGAGGTACGTGCTATCCTACCCTTAAGAGCTAAACCTAAAGCTACAGCGAATAGAACGGCTCGGCGGTTAGGAACGGGAAGGGTACCTGGATGTCCCATACACACAGGGCAAACTGCCACATTAGGTTCATCCCATTCTCCTACCGGGCAACTGCAAAACATCTTGCTAACAGTTTTCAGTTCAACATGTACCTCTAAACCAATGGTCGGATGAAACCTCATAGGGTGGCAAGTATAAGGTGGCTCCTTTAAAAGGCGAAGTCTACTCCCAAGGTCAGATAGTGACTCCTGGCTCTAAAGTGAGCTTCCAACTCGGCGAAAACTTTTAGGTTCGTTAGAACGTAGCGCGAATAACGACCAGCCACAGTCAGCATCCGCTGGCTGTAGTAGGAGGAGTTAGAAGGAGCATCAACGTAGTTGAATAGAAAGGCGAACACGTTGGGCCAGGCTGCGTAATCTATACCCAGGAATCCACCGTAGAAAAGGTTGGAGGTGTCCTTATCGTATCCAACTATGATCTGGGCAAAGGGATGAAGGTTTCCAAAATGACCGCGCCAGTCGATCCCTAAACGGTATATACTCACGTAGCCGTCGAGGGTGTCGTAATCTTCGCCCCACATCCCAAAAAGGCCAAAATCAAAAGGAAGTGAAAAATGGGCAAAGTACCATTTTTGACTATTGTTGTCGTAGAAACCGTTTATGCTCCCGTGCGCGCCGTTCCCGTTTACCACCCCGAAGTCCCCTATGGGAGTCCCCAGTATGGCGCCGCGATGGTAGGTCAGCGGATAGGGACCCACCTTGTAAATGTAAAAGTCAGATCTGGTAAGACGGGTTTCCCGCATGAACATGAGATCAGAGATCTGGAACTGACCGAGTGTTAGAGAGAAAGGTAACCCGAAGAAACCGTGCAGATCAACCCACGCATCTTCAAAGAAAGGAGCCAACCCCTTTTCAAAGATCACATAGGAGTAGAAGTTTACGTTTTCGGTCAAAGCCCCACCCATGAGTAACTTGGTAGCCCATGGGGTTTGAAAGTCCGTAAAGATACCGGCAGAGTCGTACTTGGCAGTGACGTACTGCGTGAATCTAACAGCCAAGGGTAGCTCTTTGAAAGTTCTAGCATCCTCATCGTTTAGGTTCCTGTATATGTTCTCCTGTTGCCCTGGGAAAACGTATCCGTTGTCGGCGAAGCCCTCTCCAAAGGCGTTTAACTTAGGGTAGGCTACATGGCAGAGCTTGCAGCTCACGTTATACATCCTCGCAAAAGCGGGGATGGCTAAGATAAGTTCTAGCATAGCATGTGATTATATATTAGGACCAAAAACGTTTGAAACTAACCACCTTAGTAGTTTTTGGTGTGGTGTATCACCTTCCGAAATTATCCCGTAGGCCATGGCACATTCTCTCCACGGGTATAATACAGACTGAAAGATGAGGACGGAGGTTTCGGTGGATGATCTTCTGGCCAACGCCGAACTGGAAAAGGCCAAACGTATAGCTCATGCTAGAGCGCGAGAGAACTTTGATGAGGAGAATGTGCTTAACCTTTTGAGGGTTCTAGCTACCGGTAGGGATGCGAGAGGGATGAAACGTATCCTTTCTAAATGGAAGAAGATCTATGGAGAATTTCCAGACAGCTTCAAGGAAGTTATAGGGCTCTATTATATGATAACTCTCCAGACTGATAAACTCCTTCCTCTCATACCGGAGATCCCTGAACATGTAGCCTTCTGGATATTAACCACCCTGGGTTACACCGAGGAAGCTAGGAGGTACGATCTCACTTCGGCCGCCCGCATAGCCACGGTGCGTCTCCTTGAGGGTTACGATTACGAACCTCCGGAGGAGGTATCGCCCTTGGAGAGACTCTTTTTTACCTTCTTCAACGGCCGCCGCTTGATAGTTGGAGGTGAGATAAAAAGGGGACTGGTCTATCTGAACGATGCACTATCCATGAGCCTGAAACAGGGAGCCATATCCGTAGCCCTGAATACTATGGTACTTAGGGGAGCTTTTAGGAGAGAGCTAGGAGATATAGGCGTTGCCCACTACGTCTCACAGAACCTTGGTGATAGGATGGGAGCTACGGTCGCCATCATATATACCGGTCTCATAGAGAAAAAAGTCCCCCGTTTGAAGATACCAGAAAGCTTTCTTACGCTTCGGGTTATGTACGAATATCTCGTGTTTACTGTCGAAGGCAAAGGGGTCTTTCAAGCCTATCCGGGACTTAGATCTCTCTACAACATGTGGTGGTATTTGGATAAGATCTACCGTGGTAAAATCTACCTGACTTTCGCTGGAAACCTAAGGGTCATGCAAGGGGGTGAGCCCCTCAAGGTCCCCCAAAAACAGCTTCTCTGTGTAGCCTTTGCCAAAGTAGGAGGAAAAGAGCTTTTAAACAGGTATGCCCATCTGATATTTCCAGAGAGTAAAAGCCCTAAAAACCGGGCCATAGAAAATCTATCCAGAGCTTCTAACTTAAGATTTGCCCCTGCCGACATGCATATAACCCTAAGGTTTGGAAACTTTTTGAAGTACGAGGATGCCGAGTGGGCCCGTGTTCTCAAACGGGAAGCGGAAAAACGCCTCCACTAATCTATCGGCTATAGAATCAAAAGCTATGCTCGCTCTTTTGATGGGCGGATATTTCAAACATCCAGAAACTGTTCTTTGGGTAGGTGATAAGATGTTCGTGAGCGATATAGGAGAATTCGGTGAAAGGGACGGGAAGGTGTATGTTAAACAGGGCAGACGTTGGAGCGTGTGGGCATCCTATCTGAACGATCCGAAGGGTTTAGCCTTCTGCGGAGGGATTCTATACGTAGCCGACGTCGATAGAATCTGGGCCGTTAAAGATAGATCTGCCGTTTTTATGCTGGTAGGTCCCAAAGATTTCAAGGCGAAGTTTCTAAACGGTATAACCTGTGGGCGTAACCGCAAACTCTATGTGAGCGACACTTACGGCAATGCCATCTACGAGGTGGATGCACGGAGGCGTAGCGTTAAGAAAGTTTTAAATGTGAATAACCCCAACGGTCTGGCTGCGGACGGGCGTGGCAACTTGTATGTTATAACCTTCACGAATCCGGGTATCATATTCCGTTGGGACGGTAAAACGCTGGACACTGTTCTGATTAGCCCCGACATAAACGGTGGCGATGGTCTCATTTACGTGAGGGAAGAGGATGTGCTTTTAGCTTCCGGTTACCGATCGGGCAAGGTTCTAAAGGTGTGGCCCAACGGCCGTTACGAGGTAATAGCTAAAGGTTTAAAAACGCCAGCCGGTATCGGTTTTGACGGTAAAAACGTCTGGGTCCCACTCTTAGAGCTGGGGGAGTTGAAAAGCTTTAGGGTATTTTAACATGCGTTACCTTCCTCTTCTACTCTTTTTGTTCGGATGCTCAAAGTCCAACACCCCCAAAGAAGACCACGTTGAGCCGGGGGCTGATTCCGTGAGGGTAATATCAACCAAGATGGGACGAAAACTTTGGATGATGAAAACGGCCAAAGTCAAGGAGAGAGGAGATACGCTTATAGGCTACGGCGTGAGCATAACATTTTTCAAGGGGAACCGTGCAGTCTCCATTCTAACGGCCGACTCTGGAAAGTACGACCAAACCAGCGGCAACATGGTAGCCTTTGGCCGTGTGCATCTGATCTCCTCGGACAGTACCGAGCTTTGGAGTAGGAGTCTCCACTGGGATGAGAAGAAGAAGATCATCTGGACGGAAGATTCGGTGAAGATATACGACCGTAAACGCGAACGGATCCTGTACGCCAAGGGGTTAGAAACGGATGCCTCCATCTCCTATATAAAGTTCAAATCTCCGGTGAGAGGTGAGGGAGAGGAGGAGTTTGAGCGTTGATGCAAACGACCTTCGCTCGCCCTTAAAATACCATCTCCCGCCGGGGTGGCGGAATTGGTAGACGCGCTAGGTTCAGGACCTAGTGGACTTCGGTCCGTGCGGGTTCAAGTCCCGCCCCCGGCATCTCAAGCGGAGAGGTGGCCGAGCGGCCGAAGGCGGTGGCTTGCTAAGCCACTGAGGGGAGGTGATCCCCTCCGAGGGTTCGAATCCCTCCCTCTCCGCTTTTTCTTATGAGTATCTTTGACACGTACGTGGAGATGCTGGCGGAGGAGATGTTGTCTCTGGAGGAGTTCCTAAAGAACCTCAAAGCTGGAAACTACGGTTACTTTTCGGAGGATGATATAAGGGGGTTCCGCCTCATCCTTGAAAGAAACGTATCCGAGAGTGCCCAAGCGAAGGGGGCCGAACTGGGTCTTTTGGAGGATGAGGTATATCGTGTCGTGGAGGAAAAAATCTTGGAAATACGGGATACGTTTGAGAGGGTGTTTGGTTGGCTATGATGCAGAGGTCACCCCTTCCAGCATAAAATAGACGGCGATGAGCGGGAATGTTTTGATATGGGATTTTACGGGAGCGGTTCAGAAACTCCTGCTCCAGGAGGAGCAGGACGATTGGGAGGAGTGGGAGGATGAATGGTTAGATGAGGAGGATTGGGAGGATTACGAGGAAGACGATGAAGAGTGGGAAGAGGAGTGGATAGTTGAGGACTACGATGAGGATGAGGAGTGGGAAAACTGATCCGCTCGTATGTTCCACCTTTTGACGCTTCAATACGTCATGCCTCCAGTAGAGGTGAGCGACAGCCTTCCTCCTCTCTGGTACGACTCCGACACCTTAAAGGGTGGGGAAGGTTGGAAAGCACTATACGTCCTCTCCGGTGTCTTGGGTTATACCTACGGTTCTTATGCCGATCTTAGTGGAGTTTCTATAAAGGGAGGTCATCCAAAGGGGACGGCCTTGCTTCTAAATGGCGTGCTCGTAAATCAACCCCAAAGCGGCGTGGCAGATCTATCGGACGTATCTACTTTTCTATTTTCCGCTGCGGAAATCTGGGAAGGGGGAACCACACCTTATTCCATACACGGCAACCTATCGCTAAGTTATCTGTCGGATACCTCCTGCTATCTCGCGGTCGGAGATAGAGGGACTCTCAAAGGTGGTATTAAGTGGGGTGATCTTGGGTTCGATGGCGGAAGAGCCTCCAAAGGTAGAGATACGCTGCTTTACGCCGAGGGTGTGATGGTAGGTAAATGGGGAATCTTTGACTGGCGAATCTCCCGCAAGAGAACCTCCGGGATGGATAACTTTCCGCAGACGGCGGGGGTGCAGAAGGATACACGTGTGTTGGTTGGAGGTCGTTGGGGAAGTTTTATCTTTCTTCACCGGGATTGGACCGATCCAAGTGGAAGCTTTTCGCACGATAACCTCCGTCTTTACAAAGGTTTTCATCTCTGGGGGTTCGTCTTAGGTATGACTTTTGAAGGCATAAGGAGTGACAACGTCGGTAACCGATGGCGCCCTCTTCTCTCTATCGGAAGGAAGTTATCCGGTAAGTTGTACTACATGAACTTTGGCCTTTGGTCCGATGGCCAGAGACTGGGCTATTCCTCGGTCTTTGGAGTAGGAAGGAGGTTCTTTGCTGAGCTCTCCATAGCGGACCGGATACCTTCCTTTGACGAACTTTACTGGCGTGGTCCTATGGCTGCAGGTAACCCAAACTTGAAGAACGAACGTTCGGTGAGTGCCAGTGTGGGAGCGGTCTTCTCGTACTACAGGTTGGATGCTTTCGCCCGTAAGGTTTGGAACCTCATTGAGTGGGAACCGCTGAGGGGCATCTGGAGACCCATAAATCGTTCTTTAGCCCGAATTTGGGGGTTTGACCTTAAATTCAACCGTGGTCCTTTCGTTTTCAGATACCTAAGAATGTGGGCTTACGGTAAAAATGGGAAAAGATTAGTGTATAGGCCTAAAAATTCGTATTTTTTTACTACTAATCCACAATTAGGGTCATTTTTCTTAAATTTTTCCATCTTATATCTGGATCCAAGATTCACCAACCGTGAGAACACCCGTTATGTAGAGGCAGTCTTTCTAACGGAAGGAGCCATCGGATACACTTTGGGAGACTGGAGTTTAAAGCTTTCCTGCTATAACATCCTAAACGGCCGTTACCAATTCATCGAGGGTTATACCCTACCGGGACGCACATTCACTCTATACATTAGCGGAAGGTCCTTAAGATTCCCTCCACTCTTAAGATCAGATTGACTTTGTTCTCACTCTCCGGCGCATAAACACCCGCATCAAGGAGGTAAAAGCTCCCATCCTTGTTGAAGGCGTAGGTTACAAACGGGCCTCCGGCTATAAGGGAGTCGTTTTTCCAGAGGCCGTAGATTTTGAGTATGGAGATGCCTTCAACCTCATCTGCCATGGATGTTACATACTCCTTAAGGACAACGTCACCACCGTAATAACGGGCTGTTAGACTATCACGCAAATCTAAAATTCTATCCACCTTCAACTCCCCTTGGGTGTGAGGAAGTCTGAAGACGAATATGAACCTGCTTGGGTTGTTTTTTATGAAAGATATGAAGTTATCACCACGCCTGTAGGTTTTCCAACCGGCAGGTATCAACATCCTTATGTTGAACTCTTTCTCTAAAAGACTCATGGCTTTGCGATTCTTCCCACCCAAAAACTCTACTTCGGAAAGCTCCTTTATGGCTTTTCCCAGGATCGTATCCCATATCTCGCTTAGATGATCACTGACCAATCGAAGCATGGCGCGGGAGTCAAAAGAACAGACCAGGATTGTGAAATCCCCCCTAACGAACATGCCTTTTCTGAAGAAAACCCCCTCCTCTTCCTTACACAGATCCCAGAGTGAATCGTTAGGGAGTAAGAACAGTATCTTGTTGCGATAATCATCGTATTCGGGAAACTTATCCCATTTTAGGGGACGAAAGTATATGAGAGTTTCTGGCTGTGGGGTGTAGAGAATGCGGGTAGCATATTTGTACAGGGCACCGGCAGAGAACTTGGAGTCCTCCGAGTATACCATCAGAACTTCCCTACTCGTCCCCCGCAGCATTCTGGCTTTGCCCGTGCATCCTATCGTGAAACCAAGAGCTAACACTAAAACTGTTCTTCTCAAGAGTATATTTTAACCCCGCTCTTACGGTGCTGGCTCCAACTCGGCCAAGAAGTGGCGCAAGTAGGGAGGTTCGTAGGTTATCCTGTAGCCCACAAGGGAGACACGGTCGTCGTAGATCTCTCCCATCACGTCTATCACATGATCCAAGTGAGATCTCGTGTACATCCTGCGGGGTATGGCAAATCGCACGAATTCATACCGAGCGGCCTCCTTAAACATCAAGCTCCCCACTTCTACAGTTCTCACGGCCCCCCTGCGGTAGAGTTCAACTACTAAAGAGTGGGCGGGAAACTTCTCTCTCGGTATATGTTGCAAAGTATCGCGCACTTCCACATATACGGCGTGACCACCGGGGGGCCACATAACGTTCCAACCGATTTCTTTTATCCTTTCCGTAAGATAAGCCACCTGGCCGGTACGATGCTCAAGGTAGGTTTCGTCTAAAGATTCCTCTAACCCTACGGCGAAACTCTCCATATCTCTCCCAGATAGCCCTCCATAATGGATGAAACCTTCCCAGAGGATGAGGAGCTCTTTGGCTCTCATTCTTTTCTTTTCATCGCGCAGAACTAGAAATCCACCCATGTTGGAGAGACCATCTTTCTTGCCGCTCATAAAAGCCCCGTCACTATGACGAAAGCTTTCCAGAACTATCTCTCTCAAACTCCAGTTGGCGTATTTGGGGTTCCTTCGTTTTACAAAGAAGGCGTTCTCGGATATGCGGCAGGCGTCTATTATGAGTGGAACGCCGTATTTTTGGGCCAAAGCGTAGGCTTCCTTTAGATTATCCAGATCTACGGGTTGGCCTCCACCTGTGTTGTTTGTTAGTACCATGACTATAAGTTTTATGCGATTTTCCTTTAAAAGCTCTCCGAGGCGGTTCAGATCTACGTTCCCCTTGAACGGATAGTCGGAGGAAAGGTCGTTGGCCTCCGGGGTAGGAAGGTCGTAGATTCGCGCGCCTACGGATAGGAAGTTTCCCCGTGTCGTATCAAAGAGGGTGTTGGACGCTACTCCTGCTCCCTCGTGTAGGAATATGGACGCTATAAGTTTCTCAGCAGCTCTACCCTGATGAACAGGTATGGGATCCTCATAACCGGTAAAGTTTTCTATAGCCTTCTTAAGACGGAACCAACTACGGCTCCCAGCATAGGATTCGTCCGCTTCCATCATGGCGGCCCACTGTCTTTGCGAAAGGGCACCGGTTCCAGAATCGGTTAGAAGATCCACGAATACCTTTTGCGAAGGTATCTTAAAAATGTTGTATTTGGCATCCTTTAGGAGTCTTTCTCTCTCTTCGAGCGTTGGTAGCTCTATAGGTTCAACCACCTTAATACGGAAGGGTTCAATCGGATAACGCATAGGATCCATTCTAACCCCGAAGGCTCCTCTGTTCCCCCTTAAAATACACACTCATCTGGCGGCCGTAGCTCAGGTGGTTAGAGCGCCAGACTGTGGCTCTGGAGGTCGCGGGTTCGAGTCCCGTCGGCCGCCCATTTAAAAGAGGGGGGCTTTAAGCCCCCCTCCCTTCCGTTGACGTAGCATTACCTTATCACGACCTTTTCCACCTCACGGTCGTTTTTCAGGAAGAAGATTCCGCGCGGAAGCGAGATTCTTCTGCTTCCCTTTCCAGAGATCTCCACTATCTTGTACAGTCTACCACTCGGTCCGTAAATACGTAGGAGTTTCCCAGTGGAGAGGTTCCATTCCAAAAAGAGACCACCGGCTATCGTACGTACGTTTATATACTCCCCTTCGGAGGGTCTTTCGGATACAGTTACGCCGACGTCTATAGGGAACCTCTGGAGAAAACTGAAGGTTATACGGGAGCGAGAGTCGTGGGCCTCAACCTTCAGGTAAAGGGTATCTCCGGAGGGTACGGAAGCTATGGTAAAGTATGCAATAGAGTCGGTTGTTATGCTGTCGGCGGTCACAGTCGTATAACCGGAGGTGGTGTCGGTGGAATAATGGAGTGTAATGGGTCCCAGGCCATCGAAGTCGTACACACGAGCGGATACTATCGCCAACGATCCGGACACGGGTGGGTTGGGAGTTATGGATATGGTTTCCAGATAGGGGGAGAAATCGTTTATGTACCTGGGGTAGAGCTGATAGGTAGTGTTGTACTGTCCCAAAACTCCCCAAACCTCAAGGATGCCGTCGGGAGCGGGATTGCCGTCTAAGTCGGTGGCGCTGGACACTCTTAGAACACCCGTACCACTTCCATCCTGTATATCGTAGTTAGTATTGGCGGCGAAGGTACCCGGATAGGCTACCCATGTAAAACCCCTTATGGCAACCAACATTCCTTCATAACTCTCGTTCATTTCGGCCGTACTTATATAGGCGGGAGGATATACCGGCCCACTATCAACCACCTGAAAAGCGTGGGCAGGGGAAATTTCGAATAGGTTGCGGTATTCGGTTAGCTCACCCCTTATAAGGATAACGTACCCGGTATCCACGGCTGAAGCCACACTGCTGCTGTATATGACTATCCCACTGCTAACGCCGGAGACGGGTTCTGTGCTATCCTGGGCATAGATGGCGCTACCTATTTCACCAACTATCACCACCTTGGTTTGAGCGGTATCTCCTAGGCCTAAAGTTCTGACCTCATGGACCCTCAAAAAGCCCGCTATGTAGTATGCGAGAGTTGAAGCCGAAGTATCGCCCACATCGTCTATAGCTGCCGCTCCGTAGTATACTTTCCCGTAACTACCACGGGCTGGTATGGTCGCCACAAAGGTATCACCGGCGGCAGGTGTAGCAGGAATAACGTTGTAGGTGCTCCCGTCAAAGGAGTACAGAACGTAGGCTGCCGCTATCGAACCGTCGGAGTCGGTTGCCGTAAAGGATACGGTCACATCCACGTTAGTATCCGGGAAGAGGGGATCCAAGGCAACCAAAGTAACGATGGGGGGAGCGTTCCCTATAGGGGTACCGAAGATAACTACGGAATCTACGAGGAAGTAACGGTTCTGGCTTATGGTGCTCGTGGATTGATCCACGAACCTCCAGCGGAGGAGAAGGGTGTCAGGACCGCTTAAGCTGCTCAAGGGTAAGGATATGCGGACCGGTGCGTTGATTATGGCGTTGGCGCTGTCTATGAACCATATGGTGATCCATGTGGTTCCACCATCGAGCGAGTAATCCAAAAAGATGGTATCACCGGCCTCGGCGAAGGGAGGTTGGGTACCAGGGAACTTATAGTAAAAGACCAAGCTGTCCAAGGATACGTATTCGACAGGGGGTGTTATGAGAGTGGCGGTTCCGGTGTCTGTATAGGAACTTTTACCGGTTATGATACCAGCCGAGCCCGAACCGAATATGACACCGCTGGTGCGTCTCTGCCAACGGATGTAGTAGTTGGTATAAGTGCTGTCCCACCTAGTGGGAGGAAAGGTGGAACTCTCAAAATCCTCATAAAGCAAAGGTATAGAAAGAAGTGCCAGCAACATACCCCGGAATTATACGACCGGAAAAGTTTTGGTTTTGTTAATTACATGCAGGCTGGAAATTCCCATGCGATCATTTCATACTCGTTAGATGGAATTTATCCCCTCTTCTCTGATTTATACCCATAAACTTCGCTGATTTTAAAAGCCGTCTTCAAGGGAAATATAGATAGATACTTGCAGGAAAATAGGGATTCTGATCAAATACCTTCATAACTGACTGCGTACGATCCTTCAGCTATGACCCCCATGCTACAACCCACCACTAAATCAAACTCAATACCCTTCTCCTGGAAAAACTTGAGAACCCCTATGTGAGCTATCCACTTCGCACACCTCCTCCCAAAACCAAAGTTCCCACCGTACGGGACTCTAAAAGGAAGCAAAACCATGGATGCAAATCCAAAAATGATCTCCCGATCAAAATCCATGGATTTTTAATGTGAGTTTTATGAATCCCCTTTAGCAACGATACAGGCGTAAAATACACCGAAATGAACGGTAGGCCTGTGGGGGATTTGGTTGTAGACATAGAAACGGTTAGATCTCCCTTAAGTGAAGAGGAACTCTCGTACCTATACCGTAAAGAGGATCTGTTGGATGAAGAGGAGCGAGAGAGGTACAGACAGAAGGTGGAAAGACAACTCCCCCTTTGGGGTTTCACCGGGCATATAGCCAGTGTTGCCCTCGGGGTCGTAGAGAGGAAGAAAAACGGTGCCAAATTAGTCAAATGTAAGGTTCTGTATCTATCCGAAAGGGAAGAACTACGCTCTGAACCTCTTCGCATAGCTAGCGAGGAATACAACGTGGATTTTGTAGCCTACGACCTCACAAGAGGTACGGATGAGATGGAACAGCGCATACTACGAGAAGTTTGGCATATCTTTGGGAAAGTGAGAGGGAGGATAGTTACCTTCAACGGAAGGAGATTTGACCTCCCTTTTCTCATGCACCGATCTTTAATACTTAACGTTCCCATAAGTCGCTACCTCATAAAAAATCGCTTCAAGTACCGTGAACACTTTGATATAATGGATGTTTTGGCCTTCCACGGTGTAACGCGGTTCGCTTCCTTGGATTTCGTATGCAGAAGGATGGGTATTCCCTCCCCTAAGAAAGATATGGAAGGCAAAGATGTTGACGCATACTTCAACGCCAGACGGTATGAAGATATAGCACTTTACAACTGCCTTGATGTGTGGGCAACGGTCCAAGTCTATGATAGAATACTGCGTACATTTGGTCCTATGATAGATGATTACTCCTTCTAAAACTTCCGTAAAATAACCGGATGCGTAACATGTGGTTTTGGGTTTTAGTCTTCGTTGCCCTCTTGAGTGGCAGTCTGTTGGTTTTGAGAATCATGAGCCGCATGCAGGTGCTGGGTGGTAACACCCTATACGTTGAGTTGGAATCTTCCATCGACGATAAGGAGATCCCCAAGTTGGCAGACTGGATGTATCAGAAGATAAAAAACGACAAACTTAACCGTATAAAGGCAGTTTTTATTTACATTAACAGCCCTGGTGGTAGTGCAGCATCCAGCGAAACGATGTATCAACTCATCAAAATGGCTCAAAAGCGTGGGAAGAAAGTAGTCGCTTACATTCACTCGGTGGGGGCATCAGGCGGGTACTACATAGCCTCTGCTGCCGATAAGATAGTGGCAAACCCGGCGGCCTTGACTGGCTCCATAGGGGCTATAATCGTCATTCCCGAAATAACCGAGCTCTCTAAGAAGGTAGGTATCTCTTGGGATATATATAAGTCGGGCAAAAATAAAGATTTGACCCAACCCTTCAGGAAACGTACGGAGGAAGACAGTCTCTTACTCACGGAGTTGGCAAAAGAGATCTGGAAAGTTTTCCTGAATCGTGTGGCCGAGAGTCGAGGCAAGAGGGTGGAAGATCTTCTCCCGATAGCCGACGGCCGTATCTTAACGGCGGAGGAGGCCTTGCGTTGGGGGTTGGTGGATAAGTTAGGAACCAAATACGACGCTTTGGAGTTGCTCAAAAAAGAAGCCAGACTAAAGCGGATGGTGTTCATAAAAAGAAAAAAGAAGAAGAGTTTGTTGGATCAAATCATTAAAGGAACATCCGACTTTTCAAACAAAATTGAAGATTGGATGATACCGAGAGCAAACTTTTAAAGCGGCCTTAGAATACTGGTGGTGAGGCGTATAGTTCTTATCATTCTCCTGGTAATACTGGGAGCAGCTATTGGGGGTGGCATAGGGGTGGGTGTGGCCATATACCTATTGCAACAACGGATAACCGAACAAGTTTCCGGTACCGCGGGAGATGCGGATACAACCACCGAAACACTCCCAGAGGCGGCACGTACGGTCCAGGAGATAGTTCAAAAGGAAGAAAGAACCACGGGACGTTCCTCCTCCGAATTTTCCACCTCAAGGACGAAAGTTTCAGCGAAAGAGAGGAGGGCCGATACCTCCTCTGGCGAGATCACCGCGGATACGATTCGTCCAATGATCGCTCAAAAGGCTGACACTCCAACCGTACCGACTTCCAGATCTCAAAAGGCTACAAAAAATTCCGGGTCGGGAGACATAACCGTACCCACGATAGATCTAAGTAGCACTATAGATCTGAATACCACACCTAAACCTAAATCGGGGCCCAGTATACCTACAGTTGAGCCGGATATAAAAAAGGGGACCACTCCAACCCTCCGTATAAGCTCCCTCTCCGAAGAAGAGGTCAAGAAGGTGTATTATAGCGAAGGTAACTTGGTCAAAGCTGAAAGGATGCTCCGCAAGGAGCTGAAGCAGAACCCTAAAAACTCTATGGCAAAAAAGTATCTCCGTCTTATCAAGTTGGAGCGACAGGCTTTAGCCCTAGAAGCGCAAGGGGACAACGAGAGTGCCCAACGCATCTGGCAGCAGATACTACGCATAGCTCCGGACCATCCCAGAGCTAAGAAGAAAGTGCACTAAACCATGCTCTCTGGAGCAAACAGGAAGCTGAAACTATAGCGGCAGTCTCCACGCGAAGTATTATCCGGCCCAAAGAGATTCCTTTAAAATTTGCCTTTTTTATCTTTTCTTTTTCATTCGGTGAAAAGTCTCCTTCCGGACCTATTAGAATGATATTCCGCGTTCTGGGATTGATAGCCACTATAGGAGTTCGGCTACCTATTAACCCTGCAAACTTACCTTCGTAGGAGTCAAAAACCCGTAGGACCTGTTCCAGTTTCATCGGAGGATAAACTGTGGGTATGTCTGTCCTTCCGGACTGTTTCACGGCCGATAGTACTATCCTTCCCCATCTATCCTTCTTTTCCGCAGGACGACGTACCGTTCTCTCACAGATCATCGGCACTATTCCACTTACACCTACCTCAACGAGCTTCTCCAAAAGCGCGTCAAACCTCTGTCCCTTCGGAGGCGAAACGGCTACCACGACCTCAACCGGGGGTAAAAGAGGAGGTAGCTCCTCTATGATCTTCAATGTTGCCCTCTTATCTTTCGTAGCGATTTCCACTATCTCTGCAATAAACTCCCTTCTTCCAGTGAAAACCCGCACCCTATCGCCTATCTTATGGCGAAGTACTCTGTAAAGATGATGAAACTCCTCACCCCGTATCTCTGCGATTCCATCCTCTATGTGAGCAAAGAATCTATCCATCCGAAGGGATTCTATGGAGGTAAGGTGTTTCTCTTTCATTACAATTTCTCCCTCAAAACAGCCCATAACGTATATTGAGGGAAGGTTTGGGATTGGTAGTGAGAGAGTGGGGGTAGATATGAAGAAGGCGGAGGGAAATTAACAGCACTAAACTGGTATCACTGTGAGGCCAAATAGCCTCCAAGTGAAACCATTTCATGATCTACTGCGAGCTGTTTGTGCGCACTTGCAACAATTTTCCCAAGATTGCAGAGAATGAAAGATTTTTTGAAAATCTCATACTTCCTTACTTCCTTAAAAAGTCATACACCAGGAAGAACGATTATGTGGTAAAAGAGTATTAGATCACTGGATAGGCGATGGGATGCTTGGGAGAAGATAGGGTAAAGAGAGCCAAGGAGTTTGACATAAGGCTTTCCCTACTTTCCCGACCTCGGAGTGGTCGTTGGCTCTCTTTCTCGCTATGTATCAATTGCCTTTTAGCGGACTGATCAGTAGTTGAGTACGATATTTGCCACCTTCTCTTTCTTAGCTCTGCGCCGATGAAATTTGGGGAACCGATTCTCCTCCAAGTAAGAGGTGCGCGAGTAAACGAGATTGAAAAATATAGCAGAGACCCACGGAGCCGTATTTTCATATCTGATCGGAACTTCGGTGTGGATAGGGGCATTCTTTTCTAAGAGGGCAGGTGTCACACTGAGGTCTTACAGGTTTACATATGGCTTGGCCAAAGGCCACTATATATCGGTTAGCTTTGCCCCACATGTTCTTGGGCAAGTTCTCCATCAGAAACCGTTCAACCTCCTCCGGCTCTTTGGCATCCGGTAAAAGCCCCCATCTATCTTTAACGATGCGAAAGACGTGCGTATCCACCCCAACAGCTGGCTTACCGAAGGCGTTGTAAAGTACGATATTGGCTACCTTCCTACCTACGCCCCTGAACTTTAGAAGTTCTTCAAGAGTATCGGGCACTTGGCCGGAGTATTCACTTATTATTCGGCAGGCGGCCTCCTTGATGTTCCTGGCCTTCTGGCGATAAAACCCCAGGGGTCGCAGAATCTTCTCAACCTCCTTAAGGGGCATCCTACATAGATCCTCCGGTGTAGGGGCCTCTTTGAGGAGTCGAGCAGCAACCCGGTGCGTTACCCCGTCTCTTGAGCGCACACTCAACATGGTAGTTATCAAGGCATGGAAGGGTGATCGCCTCTTTACCTTAGCCATAAGTTTTATAGGGGCTTCGTCCTCTGGAAGGCTATTATAAACCTCTTCAAGAATTTTTAGGAATGATCGTAGTGAATGTTTCACATTTTTAAGATTTTTTGTATTTTTCGACCACATTTCATGAAATATATACCTTTGGCTTTGAAATCGTTCACCTTTCTGCCGGAGGCTGTGTAGAGGACCCCATCGTTGCACCTTTGGACTTTGCGAGGAATTTCCACTAATCCCAGGGGCAAACTTGAATCGGTTGCTTCTCTCCAACGTGCACCCAAATATTGAACGAACTGATCTGCAAAGTGGCGACTGTTTATTATAACCATCACCTCGTCGCTCCGGGTGAAACCGTTATAGGTCCAGTTGACTGAACCGAATTCCACGGCCGAGAGGTCCCTTATGGCAAATTTGTCGTGAAAGGTGTATCCGCTAAGATAAGGATGTACCTCCGTCGGTGGTCCCCATGTACGCATGGTCTGACTTTCGGAGTAGGAGCTATTCCAGTCGGAGTAATCGAAGAGGCCAAAAATGTGGCGGCCAGAGTTGTGAAGTATTCGGTAAGCGTCCCTCACTCCATCGTGGGTGAAAACATTTATGCCAAAGTGTATTTGGATTGACGTGGCCAGGATGAAGCGCCTAAAGGCTTCTTCGGCGGTATCGGCGGGCGGAAACCATACCCCTATACTCTCGTCAGGAAAGTAGGTTTGGGTGTTAGGGGTTTTCTCAACCCCAAAGCGGGCGTTGGAAGGGTCAGGGGTGTCTCCTGAACTTCCCCACATCTCGTTGAACTCCGCCAAAAAGTTTTGGGCCACAGTGAAACTTCTTATGGCTGTGAGGTTGTTTATTTGGAGCGTATCGGCATAGACGGTAAAGTTGTACGATCCTACCAGTACCACGTCATTTTCTGGTGTTGGATCCCGCGCATCTACTATAACCACCTTCATATGCATATATCCGTAGTCGGTCCGCACAGCATCTGACAGCAGAGGAATTCCAGCCGAGCGAAGTTGGGCTATGTAGGAGTTATCGTTCTCCGATTCATATATCACCCGCACCTTAACACCTCTTTCGTGGGCATCTATCAGAGCATCGGTTATAGTCTGGGAAGTTAGATTGTAAATGGCCACATCAACGCTGTAGCGTGCCTTCTCTATGAAGGTGGCCACCACGAAGCGGAGGGTGTCGTTGCCGTAATTTTTTACCACACGAGAAAGAGTCGTATCTGTGCTTTTATTGAAAAACGGTGTGTAAAAACGTAAAGCTAAGGGGGTTATATCCCCATCCCAACGGGGTATGAGACGGTAGTTATCGTCTCTCTGATCCAAAATACCCACTATCTCAAAACTGTCCCCCACGAAGGGAAAGTAGAGGAGAGCATTCCTATTGAGAGCCAAAAGGTCATTCGTACCATCGGTTATAGTGTACTCGCCTCGCCTGTTAATCCAAGCATCTTTCACCCATCCGTCTACCTTTATAAGCACTCCCTCAAGGCTCTCGGCTACCTCTGGAATCAAAACTCGCAGGGATGGAAATGGGGTAGAACTTCCCAACACACTCACGGAGGATAGAACTATCTCTGTGTTTCCATGGTACTCTTGAATTACACCGGAAACTAAAACGCTATCTCCAACCGAAACGGAGGGCATGGACACCCCTGCATAGACGAAAATACCCGACCAGGCTCCAGCGCTATCCTGGATGTAAAATCCCCTTAGATCTGGTAAAACGGCCGTGACTATCCCCGTTACACTCACACTGCTTCCCAGGTAGGGAGAGTCACCGGAAGGATCCGTAGTGTATTGCAGATCCTTTATGCTCAAACCGATCAGTAAGAAAAGCACACGGATATTCTAAGGTGATCGCATCTTTCAGTTACACCTTTAGAATGCGGCATTGGTTCTGGCCTTCTATTATATCTGGTTTAAAACGGACGGACGATGGAGAGTGGCTTTAGATACACCTTCGCTAGGTGAGTACTCTTCTTTGGACATGGCTGTGGTACGACGGCACTGTGAAATGGCCAAGGGGAGCGGGATAGACGGTTTTGTGATCTCGCTGTGGAAAGATGAAGTATTCGGAGGATGGGAAAGGTTTAAAAGGGTCAGCGAGATTTTGGAAAAGTGTGGCCTAAAATACACCGTCTATGTAGAGGATCAAGATCCCTCGTGGGTAGCGAAAAAACTCCTAAAGATGAAGGATCGTAAGAACCTTCTACGTATTGATAGGAGAGTGGTGATCTTCGTATACGCCCGCGTCTCCGACAAACTCTCCCTATCTCAAAGGAGGAGCATAAGAAAGTTGTCCGACAGCGTCATCTTCTTCCTCCATGGCTTCAACGCTCTCAACGGTTTTACATCAGGTAGCATGCACTCTTACGTGGACTTCAAAAACGATGTGAAAACGCTTAAAGAGAGGTGTGACTACACCCATGCGTTCGGAGGATTGTGCGCCGTTCCGGTTTCACCCGGTTTCAAAATGCGTAAAAGCTCACTCAGGATTTCAAGAAAGAATGGTGAGTTCTACAGATGGCAGTGGAGGAGAGCTATAGGGTCAGGTGCGGATGTGATTCTTGTGACTTCCTTTAACGAATGGGAGGAAGGAACACAGATAGAACCAGCAAAAGGATACGGTAACCTTTACCTTGATATTACGCGAAACATGGCCTATATCTTTAAGGAAAATTACAAATCACACCATTTCCATTTTAGAGCCGTTAGACTATCTTTCAAGGGACAGGTGTGTTATATATCCGGAAATTCTTCTAAGGGAGGTAGCCCCATACCCCTCTTACTCAAAATCCATCCTCCAAAAAATGTAAAAAAGTGTGATATTCTCATACACGACATGGGAGAGCTTTACCAATCTCACCTCATTCCCATCTTGGTGGAATACGTACGAACGGGGGGAACTATGATCTTAGCGGGTGGGCCTTATCCTCTTTACAAAAGCGTTTCAGGAGATAAAAAGTTAGCTATAGGGTCCTTCAACATAAGGATAGGTTTCGGCAGAGATCTATCCGTGGGAGAGAAGGTGATGATTGAAGGACCACTGGGCCGCTTCCGCTTCTTTGTGGTAGGAGATAAACGCTTGAGAACTCTGGAAAATCCAGATGAGACACTGTTCTATCTGGTACGTGACGATCGTAGAGAAGGAACGGTAGTGGGAATAAAACGTTTCGGTAAGGGAAGGATCGTATATCTTTGGAAAGGTATAAGGGAGCAACCCTATCTTCCATCTATCTTACGTTGGATTCTCAAGAGGTTTTCCCCTTGATCGTGCGTAAAATATTATACTCTTTTAGTCTCCTTGAGGTAAGCAAAAATGTTTTCGTTTCCGTAGAAGGCACCTATTTACCGAAGCTAATCGCCTGTGATTCAGAAAGTTGGAGACTTTGATGAAAAATATCAATAATACTCTTTTTTCTCCATAAGGGTCACGTTTGTCTGGCAATTAATACTTCCATCGGGTAGTACGGAAAGGGTAGAACTTTTTCATCATGTAGGGAAGAGCACCCTATTGCTTCGCTTCTTGGAGAAACGAAAAAATGGCCGTACATGAACTGGTATCACTGTGAGGCCAAATAGCCTCCAAGTGAAACCATCAACAACATCTCTTAAGACTTAGTGACCCCGAATAATTGTGGAAATTCTAACTGTAATATTTGCTGCGATGGGCATAGAGTAAGATGTACTTTGTTTTTAGTAAGACTTTTTTAGTATTTGCGTTCAATAGTTTATATGGTAAATTAGAACTATGCATATTGATGACAATAGTGCGGAATTTTCCAATTGTTAATAAATTTAGCATATAATTTATCATAATTCTTTTTATGCACGCAAATAGTTTCCAAAGGATACGACTTTCGTGTGCCACCCTACCACTATAAAATGTTTTCTATGACGTGGCTTATTGATGGTGCGGTTTTGCTTTTTGTAGTATTTTCGGTATACCACGGCCTAAAGCGGTCAAAGGCCGGGACCGAATTTTGGAAGCTGGTAGCTCTCCTACTTGCCATATTCGGAGGCATCACCCTGGCACCAACTTTAGCGGGAGGCCTAACCTTCCTCGCGGATGGAAACGTCAGGTTGATCATAGCTTTCCTGATCGTCTTCCTTCTAATACACCAAGGAGTGCAGTTCATAGCATCTGCTCTTAAATTAAACTTCTCACTCTCCGGAGGCCTTGATGGAATAGTTGGAGGTATATTCGCTTTGATAGAATCTTCTCTATATGCAGGCGTTTTGGGATACGCGGCATCCGGTGTCCCTTCACTCAATCCGGCCGTTAAAGGCACCCTCCTACTTTCCAAACTCTCCGCCATTGCTGGCAGTCTGATAACGGCTTTAGGAGGAAAGGGACTGTTCTAAACATGTTTGGTAAAAAGAAAAAACTTGCGGTACCGGATCTGGGACCTATGGAGCTACTTTTAGGCGAAAACAGCAAGATAGTTGGGGACGTGGAGGTAAAGGGAAGTGCTACTATAATGGGAGAAATTAAAGGGAACCTAAAGGTGGAGGGAGAGCTGACCGTAGGAGAGACAGGGAGAGTGTTTTCCGAGAGCGTGGAGGCCCTCTCTTTGGTATGTTCTGGTCGTATAAAAACCCAAATTCTAGTGGTGGAAAGGGCGGAGTTCAAAGGCACCGCTCATTTTGAAGGTGAAATACGTTATAAAGTACTGGTGGTTGAGGAGGGAGCCGTTCTTCAGGGTAAAGTTATAAACGCCGTAGAGGTAAAGGAAAATGTTCAAACACAGACTGAAAGTTAGGTACGCCGAGACAGATCAGATGGGGGTAGTGCATCATAGCATGTATGCGGTTTATTTTGAGGAGGCCAGAGTATCTTACCTAGAGAAGGCGGGTTACCCCTACTCCCGTATGGAGAAGGAAGGTATCTTGATGCCTCTTTTGGAATTGAAGGTTCGTTTCTTAAGACCTGCCTTCTTCGAGGACATACTCGAAATAGATGTGGTCCCAAGTCTCAAAGGTGCCCGTCTCTTTGTCTTCTATACAGTTTGGAGGGAGGGAGAGAAGATCGCTGAAGGGCAGACTGTCCATGCCTTCACGGATAAGAACCTACGCCCTATAAGACCTCCCAGTTTTGCGAAGGAGCTTTTTAAAGGCCCCTGATTCGCATCCGTCAGGGGTATAATACGTTCTCGGTCATGCTGGTTCTATTCTCTTTAACGACGATGGCGCACGATAGTACGTACTGGGACAATCTTGCAGAGAGGCTGGCTAAAAAGATATATAAGGAAAGTAAGGGGGATTATTTTGATGTAAAAATATATCAAGATTCAACCGGAATTTACTTGATGTATCACCGGAGATGGTATGTTACAACCCCTTCAGGATATAGGGTATGGTACAGAACTCCTGTGGCTATCAAACTACCTAAGGATACTCCTGACTACTTTGAATCTTTGGTTATGAAAAAACTCACCGGTAAGGACAACGTCAAAAAACGTATAGGTGAAACTCTGGCCGCCACCGCCGGATGTGGTTTGGCCGTAGTTGGAGCCCTGGTAGCTATACTGTTCTCGCTGCAGCAATGAAGTTTCGCCTGGTGGTAGTGACCCCCTGGGCCGAGGAATGGGAGGGGGAAGTAAAAAGGTTCCCAGAGGTAAAGTTTCTACGTAAAAAGTTGGAAAGTCTGTACGACATAAACGTTTTGAACGCCGGTGATCATCCTCCGCGTAGGTGCGATGTGGTGTTTGCACAGTCGGAGCGTGTTTACGGCCATAGCCGTAAGTTGGCACAACGATGTGGAGCCAAACGGTTCGTAGTAGCCATATACGGTGTGTTTGAAAGATTCCCTCTGCGTCGTGTTTTCTGGCCTCTCCACTGGTGGAGGTATAGACATTTAGACGGTGCTTTTAGGGGAGGAGCCGACCTTTTCCTCATAACCGACGATGGTTCACGGGGTGAGAAATTGGCCCAAATGTATTCCCAACCTTACATCCTCCTTCCGGTACCGCGTCCTCCATGGAGTAGAATACCCCAACTAAAGGCCCGCGAACTTCTAGGTTTACCTCCTAACGGTCCTATCGGGGGATTTGCTGGCTCTTTGAACAAACTCAAAGGTGCTCACCTTTTGGGTAAGATACTCGAGTTGGCACGGGGAACCTATCGCTTGGCTGTCATAGGTGAGGGTCCTCTCCTCAAGGAAATTGAACGTTTAAGAAGGGAGTCCCCGGATACGGTCTTTGTCGTTCCTCCGCTACCCTACGAAAAGATGAACCTATTCTACTCCGCGGTGGATTTCGTTCTCGCACCGTACCTTTACGGCAACAAAACAGCCGTCGTCGTTGAATCTCTGGCCATGGGAGTGCCGGTGGTCGCCTTCAAGGCCCACTCCACGGATGAGATAATACGTAGTGGTTGGAATGGCTTTGTGGCCGAGAACTTCAACGTGGAAGAGTTTGCCCGTTACACCGTACGACTCGCCACCGATCCCTTGCTTCGCGAAACTGTAGGAAACGCTGCCCGTGTATCTGCCGAAAGGTTCCCAACGTGGGATCACAGGGTAACTACCATCGCCCAAGCGCTGATGCCCTCTTAACCATGGTTAGAACGAAATTGGTAGTCATGTACAGGGACGTGGATACCCTAGGGCATGTAAACAACGCCGTCTATCTGTCTTACATCGAGCATGCCCGTGTTGAAATGTTCAGGGAATTTTACGAGAAATACGGAAACTTTCACTTCGTTATAGCACGTGTGGAAATAGACTACCTTCATCCCCTGTACCTTTTAGACGAGGTGGAGGTGGTAGCGTGGGTTGAAAGAATAGGTACAACCAGTTTCACCTTGGGTTATGAGGTTTTTAACAGTCGGGGAATACTCTGCGCCCGCGCACGGAGCGTGCAAGTAGGCTACGATCCGCAAACACGTAATAAGATAAAGATACATCCGACATTTCTGCCATATCTTAAAAAACATATAAGAGATCAGAACAGCGTGTAGAACACACATTTATAGTACGTCCTATTCACCTATAAAATAACCCACGATGAGGTTTGTGGAAGTAGAGTTGCATGTTGCAAAGGCACTGATAGACGGATGGTTAGCCGAACTGGAGGTCATGAACAATTTTAAAGACGGGAGACCCTTCAAATATAGCAAGGGTCTCATAGAGTTCGCCGCCGTTTTAAAGGAAATCCTCCAGGTAAGCTACCGTTCGTTATGTAACATCCTCAGTGGCCTTCTTCCGAAAGAAAACGTTCCGCACTTTATAACTCTACAACAACGCATAGCTAAGTTGAAAGAGAGCGAAAGGAGACTTACCGTAAAGAATCGCATGAACGTATATGAACGAAAGCGCACATATATCGTTTATGATAAAAGCGGCATCCGGATGCTCAAGCGCTTTAAACCCGATAAAGAGAAGTTCGTATCCCTCAAGATAACCATAAAGCCCAATATCAAACGCCCTATGGTGAAGGAGATAGAGAAGGTTTAAAAGATGATAGGCTTTATCCCTCTGGTAACGGATTCTGTGGTATACTACATGGGAGAGGCAGAGGTATTCCGTAGTGCGCGCGTGAAACGAACGGATCGCGTGAGGTTACTAAGCTTGCCGTTGAAGGTTTCCAACTTACGGATATGGGTATCCTCCGGTGTGGTGCTTTCCCATACAGTAAAGGACACCTTTATACCGGCTAATCCGAAGGAGTACAAAAGACTCCAAACCGAATATAAAAACGTTGAGCGCAAACTCTCCTCTCTGGAATCCCGTTATCGCAGTCTCAAGTACGAGAACGATCTCATAGAATCTTATATCAAAAAGGAAACTCAACTTCCTCCAAAAACCCTATTGGCCATGAGCAATCGCCTCCAAACGAACTTGTTGGAAATGGACAGCATCGGTCCAATCAAGGACAGTTTGAATAAGGTAAAACAAAATCTAAAGGTTCGTCTTCAGAAGCTAAAGGTGCGCCAGCTCATCTTGGAGGTTAAACTGAGGAACTTCAAAGGCGGGAAAATCTTCGTTAGCTACACCGTAAAGAGTCGCTGGCTTCCCCGCTATGTACTCCGCGCTGATCCTACCAAAGGGAAGGTGACCTTGGAGGCCGATATAGAACTAGAAACCTTCAGTGGTCTCCCCATCAAAACCGAAAAGGTCGTGATAACCACCCTCCCCCCTCCTATCTATTCACCACCCAAACACCGTAGGTGGATACTTAGGAGTGCGTCCGTTAGAGCCATGGGAATGAAGATGGAAAGTGAGGTTGTGTTAGCCGAAGCTGAACCTCCCCCTCCACAACCGAAGATAAGCTCGACCTTCATATCCACTCGTTACGAATACAGAGGTCCGATTGAGATACCTCATATAGGTAGCACCCGCATCCCACTTTTCAAAAAAGAGTACGATGCTGAGTTTTTGTTCTTCGCCTATCCGGAGATCGCCCCAAGGGGATATATGAAAGCTGTTATAAAACCCGATGTGGATCTACCCAAAGGGAAGATGGCAGTTTACGTAGCTTCCCAGCTTATGTCTAACTATTTTTACGATGGAGCCGAACGGAACACCCCCGACACCCTCTTCGTGGGTTATTATCCCTTCATCAAAGGAGAGGTAGTACTGATAAAGCAGAGCAAGAAGAGGAGGGGGAAGGGCAAAAAACTCTATACAGTTGAATTTAGAGAAGAAGAGATAAGAGTCAAAAACGTTTCGGATATAGATTTAGACGTTGTAGTCTATGCTCGCAAACCCTTTGCCGGCACGAACGTGCGTATCCTATCCGTAAAGTTCAAGCCTAAATTCCAAAAAGATATGGGAGATGGCTTACTCATGTGGAAGGTACATCTTAAAAGTGGCTCCAGCTTCACCCTAAGGCGCCAGATAGAAGTTGAGTACCCCACGGGTAGTCCCATAAACTGGTAGTCGTTAAAAGCATCCCCCGGTCCATCCGTCGCTCCTATAATCCTCTCCCTATGAAATTGGAAGATGTAAAGAAAGTTGGTGTTGTAGGTGCCGGAACTATGGGCAACGGTATAGCCCACGTCTTCGCCCTCGCTGGCTACAACGTCAAGTTGGCCGACGTATCTGAAGGGTATCTAACCAAGGCCCTTGAGACCATAAAGAAAAATTTAGGTCGTCAAGCTAAAAAGGGTACAATTTCTGATGAAGATATACCCAAGGTTCTATCCCGCATAACCACCACGACCAACCTTGAGGACTTTGCCGACGTGGATTTCGTAGTGGAGGCCGTTTTTGAGGACGAAGAGGTAAAGAGGGAGATCTTCACCAAACTGGGTAGTATAACCCGTCCTGAAGTTGTCTTAACTTCCAACACCTCTTCCATATCCATAACCCGTCTAGCCTCCTACTCCGGCCGCCCCCATCTCTTCGCTGGCATGCACTTTTTTAACCCCGTTCCGGTCATGAAGCTGGTTGAGGTGGTACGTGGCTACGCCACTTCCGACGAGACGGCCGAGTTGGTAATAGAGTTGGCCAAGAAGCTGGGTAAAACCCCGGTTGAAGTCAAAGACTATCCCGGTTTCATATCTAACCGGGTCCTCATGCCCATGATAAACGAGGCAATTTGGGCCCTCTATGAGGGTATAGCCTCCAAAGAGGCCATAGACACGGTGATGAAACTGGGCATGAACCATCCCATGGGTCCCTTAACCTTGGCCGACTTCATAGGTCTGGACGTCGTTTTGAACATCCTTCTGGTCCTCTACAACGACTTTAAGGATCCCAAGTACAGACCCTGTCCGCTTCTGGTCAAGATGGTCGAAGCTGGAAAGCTCGGAAGGAAGACCGGAGAGGGTTTTTACAAGTACGAGTAGAGTTTCCTCCATAAAATAACTGGCGGTGTTCTCCGGTATAGTTGAAGGTAGGGCTAGGATAGAGGAAGTTATACCTGTAGACAGGGGTAAAAGGGTGGTTTGGCGTTTTCCAGAGGGGGTGGAATTGGAGGTTGGTCAATCCGTGGCCCTGGACGGTGCGTGCTTGACGGTGGAAGAGATCTTGGAAGAAGCTGCTCTGTTCTATCTATCGGATGAAACTTTACGCCGTACCAAATTCTCTCAAGTTCTCATTCCGGGGTACATTAGTAACTACGAGAGAGCTTTGAAGATAGGCGACCGTATAGACGGTCACATTGTCTTGGGCCACGTGGATGGGGTCGCCCGATTGGTGTCCGTAAAAGACTTGGGAGAAGAAGGGCTTGAATGGACGCTAGAGGTTCCCTCGGGACTCGCCAAATACGTAGCTCCCAAGGGATCAGTTGCTTTGGACGGGACCAGTTTGACTGTAAATAGCGTCTCCGATTTTCGTTTCACCGTTCGTCTCATACCCCATACGCTCAAGATAACAGCCCTCGGTTTGCGCGGTGAGGGTGATCCTTTGAACTTTGAGGTAGACGTGGTGGCGCGCTACGTTGAGCGTCTCATGGAGTTTCTAAGATGAGTCGCCTACCTCTCTTTCTGGTCCTTTTGGGAATACTCCTCTCCCTTTTAGGTTTTAAGTTGGGTAGTTTGATCTGGGCTGGATCACCGATAGTCGTCTATGTTATCATATCTACTTTAAAGCGCAAAGAGTTAGGTATCTGGACCCTGGTCGGTTATGTGAGCAGCGCAGTGGCTATAATTTCCTACCTGATGAGAGAATTGGGATGATCGTTACGAAGGAGACTCTAATAGAGCTCTTTCTACGAGGTATCGAGACCGTATCCCCCGAAAATCTGATTCGCGAAAACCTACGGATCTTCGGGCCGTTCGTTAAAGTAGTCCGGTTCCGTTTTAGGGGAGGCGTCCACGTCTTGGGCAGTGGCAAGGCCGCCTTCCGGATGGCAGCAGAGACCGAGAGAACGCTACGGGACCGGATTTTAGGGGGTGTGGTCTTAGGGCCGAAGGGAGAGGAAACACCCGTAAGTAAACGAATAAAATTTCTAACTGGCACCCATCCCCTTCCTTCGCAGGAGAACCTTAGGGCCACCGAAGAGGTCCTGAACTATTTGGCCTCCTTGAGCAGGGAAGATCGTTTCATATTCTTGCTTTCGGGGGGAACATCGGCCCTTCTTGAAAAGCCCATACCTCCACTGACTTTGGAGGAGTTAGCTGTGACAACAGATTTACTCCTTAAATCCGGCATGCCCATAGAGGAGTTGAACGTGGTACGCAAACACCTATCCCTCGTTAAGGGGGGGCGTCTCTCCCAGATAACGGAGGCAAAAGGGTACGTTCTGGTCCTGTCCGACGTAGTGGGAGATGATCTCTCCTCTATCGGCTCCGGCCCCTTCTACCCTGATCCCTCCACCTACACCGACGCCTACACCCTCCTTAGGGAGTACGGTCTTTGGGATAGAGTGCCAGCGAACGTGCGTGGCGTTATAGAAGCGGGTATGGAGGGTCAAATTCCCGAAACCCTCAAGGAGATGCCCCGTCGCATAAGGCATATAATAATCGGCAACAACCGGAGGTTTCTCCTGTCTGTCAGAGATTCGGCCAGGCGCATGGGTCTTAGAGTGCGTATAATAACGGATACCCTTCGGGGTGAAGCCAGAGAGGTCGCCAAGGTCCTCCACGCCATGGCCCGACATGTGGCCTTTCGTAGAGAACCCTTCTCTCCTCCCATTCTACTTCTGTTTGGCGGAGAAACCACCGTAAGCGTAAAAGGAGAAGGCATAGGAGGGCGGAACCAAGAACTGGCTCTAGCCTTCCTTCTGGAGATGGAAGGGGACGCTAAGATACTCCTTCTAAGTGCAGGAACGGATGGTATAGATGGGTCTACGGATGCTGCCGGGGCGGTTGTAGGGAATGAGGATCTGAAACACATGGATAGGAAAGAGATGCGGAAGTACCTAAGGAGAAACGACTCCTATAACTTCCATAGGCGATACGGCACACTCCTTATAACCGGGCCTACGGGAACGAACGTGGCCGATGTAGTGCTTTTGTACGTAGAAGGGAGAAGATGGGATTTTTAACAGCTTTGAGGCAGCCCACTATAAGAAAACTTGAACTTTTAGGCGAAGTGGACATAGTGGTGGGCATACCTACCTATATGAGTACCGACACTGTACGGAAGGTCATAGAAACGGTGTGTCAAGGCCTATACATGCACTTCCCCGAAAAAAGAAGTCTCATATTCGTATCCAACGGTGGATCGACCGATGACACCAGAGAGGTGGCCCGATCCTTAGACCTGTCAGATTACGGACACGAAAAGATAGTAGCTATATACCGGGAATTGCCAGGAAAAGGTTCCGCTCTCAGGTCCGTCTTTGAGGCTGCTCGCTTTCTCAGAGCCAAGGCTATAGCTCTATTTGATGCCGATCTACGCTCCATAACACCGAAGTGGATAAGAAACATCCTCTTACCCATCTTCGAGGTAACCTCCTATTACAATCGCTACAAGTACGATGGCACTATAACCAACGGCGTAGTCTATCCTCTAACACGCGCTCTATTCGGCAAGCGGATACGCCAGCCCATAGGTGGAGACTTCGGTGTGTCAGCTCCTCTGTCACATCATTACGTGCGCCAGGGAGTCTGGAAAACGGATGTAGCCCGATCCGACATAGATGTATGGATATACAAAAGCTTCAACGTCCTATGGAAGAACATACTACCACCTGTAGATTTCACCGTGTATAAGGATCTCTATCACGAAGAGAACCCTGAAAAGTTCGTGATACCATCCGAAACTTGGGCCCGCACCGTGTATCACTATGCCAAAACCTTCTACAGTATGCCTGACCGACGTTCTGAGGTACTAGATACCCTCACACCCCTCTATAACCTCAACGTAGCCAACGTATACAACCGCCCCAAAGAAACCAATCAGGAACAGGCCGAGGCCTTCTTTGAGGATCTGGCCCAAACCTTTGAGAACTTAAAGGGCTACTTCGCGGCGCTCTGGATGGAACTTAAGGAGAGGGGGGATAGAACGGAAACTCAGTATTGATGGGAAAGTTCCTCAAGTTACTTCGTGCTCTACCAAAGGATCTTCGTAGAAAAGCAACAGTTCACACCAGTATGGGAAACCCCCACTTCTTTCGTCTGGCTACGTTGGGAGACGCCCTTTTGAACCTTTGGGTGGTCTCATTCCTCTTTGAAAGAGGATTAGACGAAGAGGAGATAAGCAGCTTAGCCTCAGAATACAAAAGCAACCGTGCCCTCTATTTCGTAGTAAAGGAATTGGGGATAGAGGCATGGCTTGAAACAGCGGAAATTTCCGAATACTCCTACGCGAGTATGTTTGAAGCCCTTCTGGGGATTCTCTACCTCCACTTCCCCTTGAAGGTCATCTTTAACGCCTTAAACGAGGAAATCCTACCCATACTGGAGCGTACCTACCCCAACTTCAAGAACTACTGGCAGGAACTTTGGAGGAGGTACAAAGGACGGTTAACGGTAAAGTACAGACGACACAATGGTAGGTTTCATGCCAAGATTTACAACAATGGAGTCCTAATAAGCGAAGGTTACGGCAGAAATAAGAGGACAGCCCGCAATGAGGCAGCCAGATCCCTGTTACACCCTTATAATAAAGGTACCATGGCAAAGAAGGTACTTTTGATAGCTGGAGATTATGCGGAGGACTATGAAACTATGGTCCCCTTTCAAATGCTTCTGATGGTGGGGGTAAAGGTCGATGCTGTCTGCCCTGATAAAAAGGCAGGAGAGCGCGTTATAACGGCCATACATGATTTTACCGGCGAGCAAACCTACAGCGAAAAGCCTGGCCACTACTTCACTCTCACTAAGGACTTTGACGAAGTAAATCCTGAAGAGTACGACGGCTTGGTCCTACCCGGAGGCCGTGCCCCCGAATACATCCGCCTCAACCCTCGTGTGCGCGAGATAGTGAAGCATTTTGTAGATGCTAACAAACCCATAGCTGCTATATGTCACGGTCCCTTAGTTCTCGCTTCCATACCCGGTGCTCTGAAGGGTAAAAAACTCACCTGCTATCCCGCCGTTTCACCCGACGTGATAAACGCTGGCGGCGAGTACCTGGAGGTACGCATGGACGATGCTGTAGTTGACAGTAACCTGGTGACCGCACCGGCCTGGCCTGCCCATCCCAAGTGGATGCGCGAGTTCATAAAGCTTTTGGGTGTAGACTTCGTTGAAAGGTAAGGCCTACGGGGGGCTTTGCCCCCTCTCCTGACTTTGGAGATTCTCAACCAAATTCCTTTTAAGCGGTATGAGGCTCTTAGTGACTATTTAGCTTTTTTGGGCATATACGACGATGATAGCAGGCGAAAGGTCTGGACGGACCTGTTGGAGCGCCACCAAAAATCCATAGAGGGGGCCGTGGTGGTTGAGCTTGGGGCCGGGTTTGGGGAGTTCAGCGCACTGGCGCTTGAGCTGGGTGCCCGCAAGGTATATGCTGTAGAGAGGAACCCATACATGTACCAGCTTCTAAAGGAGCGCCTAAGCGGATACAAAAATGTAAGGGTGATAAAGGCGGATGCCCTCAAATTTTCTCCACCGGAGGAAGTGGGAGTGATAATCCACGACTTCTATGGCCCCCTCCTCTACGACGAATCCCTATACGTTTTAGACAACCTGCCTTACAGGCCCCGGTTGGTCCTACCCAACGGTGGAAGCCTGGTCGTTATGGGTATAGATTCGGAAAGTCTAAACGACCCTCTTTTAAAACCCGACGTTCTGCGTCCCCTGGAGGGGGTGATTGTGGCGGATCTTGTACCATTGGATGATAAGCCAAAGAGTGAGGAGGTGGAGGTCGCCAACTGGAGATTTGGTAGGGGGTTGAACCTTTCAAAAGAGATAGATGTGGGCCGTATGGACGGGGATTTACTCCTTTTTTACATGAAAGTACAGCACAACGGACGGGACCTATGCGACCCCTTCACCTGTACCAATTGGTCGTTGGGTTGGACCCCTCGCGTCGGGGATGTTTTCACGCTCAACTATCGATGGGACGGTGATTTTACCCGCGTGAGCTTTAGGTGGGTGCTCTGACCACTTGACATTTACCCAAACATCCCCAATTATTCCATGCTTCGTCTAAGTATGACAACCGGCGTGAGTAGAGTGGGAAAGTGGGGTGGCAAAAATGGTATAGCGTGATGGCCCTTCGGGGCTTAACCCCTTCACCCGAAGGGTAAAAGGCGAAGGGGAAGGAGGTAGGTCAATGTTGTGGATTATAGTTGTCGGGACCGCTTACAGTGGCGGTGCCGCAAATGTGGATAGGTATTCCTACGCTCATAGGAGCGAAGATTTAAGCAACCTCCTCCCCGATACCCTTCTGAACCTTCAGGCTCCCTCCGAGGAGGAGAAGGAAATACTGCGTCTGTGGGACGAGACCGTTAAGGAGTTGGAACGCTCATCACCGTTCGGTCTTCCTATACCTAAGGGGGATAAAACCACTCCCAACTATGAGCAGTCCAGCTGCTCTGCCCAATGCAGCGCAGGTTCGTGCTCCGTCTCGTGCTACGGTGTAGTGATATGCGGTTGCACCCCCAACGGTGCTCCCGTGTGCAGATGTAGGAGTAGCGGTATAGTACCGACAGGTGGATCCAAACGTCCCCACTCCGACTATAGCGCGGAAGCGGGGGATATTGAAGTTTCAGAGGATATTAAAGTTTCAGCCGTACCCGGAGGGATAGAGATCTCCTCTTATTCAAACGGCGACTCTAACGAGGTAAAGATATGGGACGTATCCGGTCGGTTGGTTACGCGCTTTACATTAAAAGATAGGAAGGTCCTGCGACTAAGGCGTGGCCTTTACTTCGTGAAGGTTGGAAGTAGGGTTAAGAAGGTGCTGGTGAGATAAGCTCCTTTCACACACACCCTACTTTCCCCCTTATAATACCCGGTGCATCCGTATGAGATAGGGAGTGGGGGAAGACCTACTTGACAAATGTGGGTATTCCCACCATTATTCTATGCTTCGTCTAAGGTATGACAACCAGCGTAGGTAGCGCGGGGAAGTGAGGCGACGAAATTAGTAAGGGCGACAGGTGGATGCCTCGGCAGAGGGAGGCGATGAAGGGCGTGTAAAGCTGCGAAAAGCCTGGGGGAGCCGCAATATGGCGACGATCCCAGGATGCCCGAATGGGGAAACCCGGCCCGCTTAATCGCGGGTCACCCCGCTTTTGGCGGGGGGCGACACCCGGGGAAGTGAAACATCTCAGTACCCGGAGGAAAAGAAAGAGACATCGATTCCCTGAGTAGCGGCGAGCGAAAGGGGAGGAG
>JAADCS010000073.1 GCA_013154295.1 Thermotogae bacterium | reverse complement strand
AACGGTACCGCAGGCTTATATGCTCACCCTCCACCCTCACTATCTCCCCGTCAGGCTTGGGAACTATGCCTCTGGCGGGTATCGTGTCCCAGTTGACTATGAACCATCCTTTGTATTCGTACTCCTTCACTCCCAAGGCCTTCTTTATGCTATCTCATACCAGTCCTCGTCTTTGATAACGTTGAAGAGGAAGTAGAACAGCATAAGGCAAGATTATGCAGCAGAAATGAGAAGTATGGGAAACAGGTTCGTGGGCACGTGGAGTATATACCTTTCGCCTCCATCTTTACCCCATTTTTCGCCAAACATCCCATTAAAAGGATCATTCTGTGGTTTCACTTGGAGGCTGTTTGGCCTCACAGTGAAACCGAAGCGATGTTCGCGCTTTTAGTCTCCAACGAAGGTTTGTAATCGTAGGAAGTGAAAGAAGCAGTGATTGGAACATTTAGCATTTCCCTCAAAATCCTCCGATTCTTTGAATCGCAAGCGATTTGCTTCGTCAAACATGTTAAACGCAGGGGGGTTTTTACGGCGAGGCATAAGAAACTTCAAGTATTCAAAACCTTTTTTAACTTCCCGTCTTCCAGATGATAAAGGGTAATATTGCTCTCTCCTTTGGCTATTTTAGGTATTCTATTGGATGTCCAAAGTATAGTGGTGCCGAAGTCATTTATATCCAAAAAAAGTTGCTCTATTTCATCACTCGCATTATCATCTAAACCCAACGTGGGATCGTCCGCCAAAAGTATCACTGGCTCTTTGGCTATAGCCCGCGCTATGGCCAGTTTCTGCCTCTGACCAGCCGAAAGTTCCTTGGGGGAGGCGTTTCTTCTTTCCCAAAGTCCTACTCTCTCAAGGGCCCTTTCAGTTCTTTCCCTTACCACGTTTTTGTTGAAACCTAACCTCTCAAGAACTAAGCTAACATTCTCGTAGCAGGTAGCATCCTCTAAGTGTACGGGTATCTGTGTTATAACACCCACCTTACGTCTGACATTTTGGAGTTTCGACTTGCTCCTTCTAACCTCACTGTCGGAAACGCCCAAAACCTCTACTCTGCCCTCGTCTGGAAATTCTTGAAAATGGGCCAGGTTTATGAGGGTGCTCTTTCCAACCCCTACAGCGCCGTATACAACAACGAAACCCCCCTTTTCCAACTCCAAATCCACCCCCCTCAAAACCTCCCTACCACCAAAACGTTTTGTAACTCCGTCAAAACGCAGAATGGCGGACACGTTTAAACGATACCTACCCTTTTAGCCTCCTTGAGAAAGACGAGGATATCCCCGTAGGCGGTAGAATAATCCACCTCATACTCTTCTACCAGTTTCCGAGCTATGGCTTCAACGGAGAAACCCTCCTTAAGAAGTTGAAGAACACGTGCAGCTGTTTCGTTTAAGACATAATGGGGGGAAGAGGCGGCCTTCAGCTTGCCACCCAAAGCCACTAGAAAAATCGCTGCTGCTGACGAACGCAGGAAATCGCGCCGTTTCATAAGATCCTATTTTAAAGGAGAAATTGCTTTCATCACTTCTCTGTTGCACACCAAAACCATCACTCCTCTGTAGGAAGGAAGTTCCAATCTCTTGGGCTCCCTTGATTTGGCTGATAGAATCAAACGTCCATCGGTACCGTATATTCGCAAATGTCCCCTAAAGAGTACGGTGCTACCCTCAAAGAGGCAGTATTTTTCCCTGTGATCTTCAAGTACGGACAGACCTGGTAGTAACTCAACCCTGTCAATGGATAGGTCCGTATCACCGTAATCGCTACGAGCTACCAGCTTAATGTAAAGCGTGTCACTAACTGAAGGAAGGTTGAAGGTGTAACGTTTCCATCCCGCCATATCTCCGAAGATACTAGCCAGGGGATACCAAATGTCGGATTGGGCTTCTTTGTAGTATATATCAAGACGATCGTAGTTTCCTCTTCCGGACCAGGTGGGACCGTTCCAAACCCAGAGGGACAGGTGGGCTGAAACTCCAGGAGCTATGGGAGGGATATGTAGAGCCGACGACCAACCCGAGGGAAGGACGAAAGAGAGGAACTCCGCGAAGTTTTCCCCGGAGGCTCCAAAGGATGGAGCCACGTGATGATCTGCCAAATAGTTCCCTTTAAACCATCCCCTACCTTCAACCCACCATCCGGTTGGAGGCCAGACACCCTCAAAGTCTTGCGTGTAGGGGGGGGTTATAGGTCTAAAGGCGTTGAGAACGGCCAAGGCTGTATCGTTACCGGGAGAGTTATCCTCGCTAAGAGTTACCTCCACGGTGTAGAGGCCGCTGTCAGGTGGTATCCAGCTGAACCAAAGCGTATCGAAGGAGTTTGGTGTTGTGTTTAAAATAGCCTGTGCCATATACAAAGGGGTAGCATCCCTTTTGATGAGAACTTTTAACGTTTCCACTTCCATGAGGGTGGATGCGTTTTCAAATATGGACACACCAAACCTACACAGCTTTCCCGAAAGGCATCCTTCCTTGGGAAGTATAATACCACCTATACCCATATCATGCCAGGGAGTGGGTTTCTCCAAAACCAAATAGGTATTGGCTGGTCTTAAGGTATCCGGATCGCCTCCCTCCATGGTCTGTGGCCACCAGGCCAGGAATTTGCCCGTACGTCCGTCTCTATAGATGAGGAACATACCAAAATGCTGGCCAACCCTCCTCTTAAGCTTGGCAGGATCGTCATGTGAGAATATGCCCAGAGGTAAAGAAATTTCATAGACTCCACCAGAACGAGCGAACCTCCGGAGCATATCTCTACGTGGGAGGACAACCGTTCCGTCTTCATCTTTGGTGGCCCAACCTATATAGAACCTACCATCGATCCGGTTTAAACCTTCTCCTATCTCCCAAATCCTATCTCCATCGTCATCGAGAAAGATGTAAAGAGCATCGGTACTGTCTTGGGTAGTATCGCCGGTCAGAACGGCTAGATTTAGATTGGAACCATCATGCTGAAGAAGCAGAACTACAACTCCTGTATCCGTTGGATCCGAGAGAACACCGAAGTAGTTGGAGACATCCAACCTGTAGGCGCTTCCCCATTCCGAAGGTTGGATCGTACCGTCCAAATGTATGGGAGGTGCGTGAGGAACACTTAGTATGGTGGTGGGATAGGGACGGACCAAAAAACTGTCCTTTAGGGTATCGTTGCCGTGGTATTCGTCCGTATCGGCTATCACGACGAGGATTGAGCGGTAAAGTCCCAAACTCTCCGGTATAAACCAGGGCATGTCTAAAGTGTAAGAGCTGCCACTCTCGGCGATAAAGTTTCCCAGCTGGTGATACACGGTATCTCCTCGATAGGTTACCAGGAAGTAGAAGTCCAACGATACGGAGCTGTCGCCCAAGTTGGTTAGAGTCACAGTCGGAGCTATGAACTGACCCACATAGTGAATACCTGCGGGTACCAGTATAGAATCCGCTGCCATATCGTAGGAAAATCTTCTAAGTCCCAACACTTTAACTCCGTCAACTGCAAACCAGTAGGCTCTATCCGGTGATGAGTACAGGAAGGCTATCTGAAGACTATCGTATCCGGCATCAAGTACGAGTGTATCAATGCCACGGGAAGTCGTGGCATAATTTCTCAAGATAATCCAGGAATTCCAGACGATACCATCGTGGTAGCGTACCAGAACCTGTGCTCCATCTCCCGACAGATAACTTTCCTTATTGAAAGCGTAAGAGAAAACCAAAATTAAACTGTCATACCCGGCTACGGGTAGAACCGGTGAAAGGAGGGTGTCGGAGTAAATTTCATCGCTGGAGGCATCACACACAGCGTAGTTGGACCCATCAGTCGGTGGCTCGTAGCCTCGTTCCCCATAGACCCCTAACGTCCAGGTTGTCGGACCACCACCGTTGGCCACAACCCACGGTGATAACCCTCCTTCGTAATTTCCCCCCAGAATTATCACCCACGTGAAAAGGGGCATACCTGATTCTAAGGCCGTTCCATGCTAAGCGTTCTCCTCGCTACGAAGTACGTGATTCATTTGGGCATCTAGGTTGTCGGCCAGATGCACGAGCAAAGCCTCCGGAATCTTGGGAGTAACCGGACTGCCTCGCGAATAGTCACCATGGTGGGCCAAGATTATATGCGCAAGATCTCGTGTCATCTCCATCGGCAAACCGAATTCCCTACCCTTCTCCCTTATGAGGGTGGCACCCAAAAAGATGTGACCCAGTTTTCCGTACTCCTCGTCGTACTCAAACTTGGGGTAAATCTTCAGTTCCCATATCTTACCCACGTCGTGAAAGAGAGCGCCAGCCAGAGCTAGATCGGACCTTATACCCCAACGAGCATAGAGGGGAACGACGTTTGCGACTATTTCTCCCACGTTGGCCGTGTGTTCCAAAAGCCCCCCTACGTACGCGTGGTGATACTTCTTGGCGGCTACCGCTTTTCTAAAATCCTCCCATATAGGTTCAAACACAAACCGAACAAACTCCCTTAGGAAGGGGTCGGAAATGCTATCTACCAGGTGCCAGAATCTTCTCTCATCCTCCTCTATACTATCGGAGAAAGGCAAAAAATCCTTTAGGTCAAACTCCTCTAATCTTTCGGCTTTCTCAATCACCACCACACCCCCCTTGTACCTTCCGAAAAACTCGTAGGGCACCCCTTCGCTTAGGGGGAGGTCACTGTCTATCCATATCTCTCCGGTGCGATCAAACACCCTGTACCGGTAGTTCCCCTTTTTCCTTAAAACGATAGCTCGGAAGGATACCTCCGCCCCCTCCTTACTATCTCTAACTTCGGCTATTCTCATGGCCGCTATTCTACCTCCACCTAACTTATGTCACTTCCGGGTGGCACCTCTCTTTCAACCGTCAAGAGAACGGGCCTACCCTTCTCGTCGTGGGCTGCTAAGAGCATACCGTCCGAGACCACACCTCTTAGTTTTTTCCTCTGTAGGTTGGCTACCACTACGATGAGTTTACCTACCAAGTCTTTCGGCTCATAGACGTGACCCAAACCGGCGACTAACGTACGCCTTTCATCTCCCAGATCTATGGTTAGTTTTAAAAGCTTGTCCGTTTTGGGTATCCTTTCGGCCTCCAGAATCTTCGCCACCTTCAGCTTTACTCTGGCGAAGTCTTCGTACTTTATCCGTGGTTCATCCTCTTTAGTCGTAGTCTCTATGGCCTTGGCCCTACGGTTCAGCTCTTTCTCCCATGCCCGTACCGTTTTCTCCTCCACCTTGCGATAGAGGGGTTTGCTCTCTTTTATAGGCATGCCTCCTATATCGGGCTCATAGGAGGTCAGGAAGTTAAAGTCGGTTTTTGGAAGATTCATGTAGTTCCAAAGGATCTCAATCGATTTGGGGACATAGGGATAAAGAAGAGCAGAGAGGACTTTAAGGATATGGTAGGCCACATGCAGGACCGTTTTGGCTCTTTCGGGGTTTTCTTTCCTCAAACGCCACGGGGCCTGGTGCTCGTAGTATCTGTTCGCCTCGGCGGAGAGGTTGATAGTCTCACGTAGAGCCAGACGTATATCGTAGTTGTTCATGAGTTTAAGATACCTATTTACCGTCTCCTTGGCCTTCGTCATAAGGTCTCTGTCTGCTGCTTCAAATTCCTTTGCTATGGGAACGACCCCTCCCATATAACGGTTTATAAAGGAGAGGACCCTCTGGGCAAAGTTACCGAAATTATCCACCAGCTCGGCGTTAGTGCGGGTGAAGGCCTCACGGACGTTGAAGTCACTGTCATTCTTTTCGGGTATGTAAAGTGCCACAGAATAGCGCGCTAAGTCTTGCCCCAACGACTCAACCAACTCGTCAGCCCATATTGCGTAACCTTTGGAGGTGGAGAGCTTGCGCCCTTGAAGATTCAGGAAAGCGTTGGCTGGTATATCGGTAGGTAGGATATAGTCCCCATGGGCCATCAGCATCGCGGGCCATACTATGGTGTGGAAAACGATGTTGTCCTTTCCGATGAAATGTACCAAACGCGTATCCGGATCCAACCAATAGGGTTTCCAAGCCTCCATATCTCCCTTGACCTTCTCCGCCCATTCCATAGTGGCGGAGATATAGCCTATAGGCGCATCGAACCATACGTATAGAACCTTTCCCTTAGCATCGGGATCATCCAATGGCACAGGAACACCCCAGTCCAGATCCCTCGTTATAGCTCTGTCCCTTAGCTCCTCCACCCAAGAGAGAGCGAACTCCTTCACAAAGGGCTTCCAGTTTTTACTTCCTACGTACTCACGCAACCTATCCTTTAGTTGGGAAAGCCTGAAAAACCAATGTACGGTTTCTTTAAGAACGACCGCCTCACCGGTCAAGGCTGACTTAGGATCTACCAGCTCCCCCGGTTCTATCTGGCGACCGCACTTTTCGCACTGATCCCCTTTGGCATCCGTATGGCCGCAGTAGGGGCAGATCCCAACCACGTACCGATCGGGCAAGAACTTACCTATCTTAGGATCGTAGTATTGACGCATCACGTTCTTGTAGAGGTGGCCCTTTTCATGGAGTTTTAGGAAAAAGCTTTGGGCATTTTTATGATGCAGAGGGCGACTTGTCCTGGAAAAGTGATCAAAATCTATGCCAAATTTCTCAAAATCGGACTTTATTCTTTCGTAGTATTTATCCACCAGCTCTTTGGGACTAATCCCTTCTTGCAGGGCTTTCAGGGTTATTGCTACACCGTGTTCGTCGGTACCACATATGTGTAGAACATCCTCCCCACGAAGACGAAGGTGTCGGGTAAAAATGTCCGCCGGCAGGTAGGCCCCCGCCAGATGCCCTATGTGAATGGGGCCGTTAGCATAAGGAAGAGCGCTCGTTACGAGGTACCTTTTCATGGCGTAGATTGTACGGTTGATAGCGGAAAGTTATCGTTCTTTGACCCTCTCTTTCAGTTCGTATAGGATGTTAAGGGCATCCCTCGGTGAAAGGGAATCTACCTTGAGAGTACGCAAAAACTCCACTATTTCCTCTCCTTCAGCCGAGGTTCTCAAAAGAAACTCCCTTAAAAACTTCTCCTGTAGCTGTTCGGCCTTCTCTATAACCTCTTTAGGCAGACCAGCAAGCCGGGCTACATATATACCATAGCTTCTATCGGCGCTTCCCGGTACCACCTTGTAGAGAAATATCACCCGGTTCTCCTCCTCTTTAACGGCAACTTGCAGGTTAAAGATTCCCTCATGCTCGGAGGCCAAGCGGGAGAGTTCATGGTAGTGGGTGGCAAATAGGGCCTTGGCCTTGATGTTTTGAGCTATGTATTCGGAGACGGCCCAAGCTATGGCCAGACCATCGTGGGTACTGGTTCCTCTACCTATCTCATCAAGAAGGAGCAGGCTACGGGGTGTAGCGTACCTTAGGATATGGGCTACCTCGTTCATCTCGGCCATAAAGGTAGATATACCCCGCGACAGATCATCGGAGGCTCCTATGCGGGTGAATATCCTGTCAGTTAGAGGTACCTTGGCGCGAGAGGCGGGAACGAAAGAGCCTATGTGGGCCAAAAGCACGATGAGACCGACCTGTCTAAGGTAGGTAGATTTACCACCCATGTTGGGGCCGGTTATCAAGGCGAAGAATTTGCCTTTGCTTAGGTGGGTGTCATTGGGTACGAAGGGTTTGTCCAAAAAGGCTTCAACCATGGGATGTCTCCCTTTGCGGATCTCCAGATCGTACCCAGCGTGAATTTCTGGCTTGGTGTAGTCGTAATCGTAGGCGACATCAGCCAAAGATAGGGCCACGTCTATCTCTGCTATAGCTCTACTTAAGGCCTTTATCTCGGAGGCGTAGGAAACCACCTCACTTAAAAGTTCCCTGTAAAGTTCCCTCTCCAGAGCTACGGATCTCTCTTTAGCCGAGAGGATCTTCATCTCCAGAGCCTGAAGCTCAGCCGTTTTGTACCTTTCGGAATTTTTTAACGATTGTATGGGTACGAAATTCTCCGGGACCTTCTTCCTTTGACTGCGGGGAACCTCGTAAAAGTATCCGAAGGCAGAGACGTAGCCCACTTTTAAAGAGGTTATGCCAGTGCGATTACGTTCCTTCTCCTCCAACTCCTGTAGGAGTCTGTCCCCTTCCTCCTGTATTCTCCTAAGCTCATCCAGATTCGGATCCACACCCTCGCGAATTATCCCGCCGGAAGAAGTATCCGACGGTGGAGTGTCACTTAACCTTTCCCTTATCTTCTCTACCAAACTCCTTAAAGAATCAATGTCCACCGACGGTATGGCTTTGAGCGTTTCGGCCACATGGAGGGCAGCGTCCAAGGAGTTGGAAAACCTAAGCAAGTTGCGGGGTGAGAGCTTGTGAGATGAAGCACGGGCCAGATCCCTCTCCAGATCCCTGACACCCTTTAAAAGCTTCGCCAGCTTCGCTGCCAAATCCCTGTTTTTGAAGAAGATCTCAACCCTCCGCTGGCGGGAAAGGATGTCAGGAAGGTTACGATAGGGATGTGAGATGGAAAACCTTAGGGTTCTCTTACCCATGGGTGTGCGACACCTATTTAAAAGAGCATAGAGAGATCGTCCTCCGAACAGATCTAAAGTGTCCATGGTGCGGAAGTCCAAAGGCATGTACCTTCCGATACTGTAGCGCATAGGCTTTTGGAGATGGCCTATGGCTCCAGGTCGCTTTTCCTTCAGATACGAAAAGAGGGCTGCGAAGGCTGACATCACCAGGGGTGGAAGGTCGTAATCTTCACCGTAAATCCCTTCGAGTAGTTCTCTACCCAACTTGGAGGAAAAAACATCCCTTCCCCTTTCGGTTATAGCTTTTATATTGAGCGGGGAATCCTTTCCTTCGGGCACTATTATCTCGCCCACGTTTATCCTCTTTAGCTCCTCGACAACGTCCTCCCCATTGCCGTAAAGGTAAAAAACGTCTCCAGTGGAAAGGTCGGCCAAGGCGGCTGCAGCCTCACCCAAGGCTGAGACGTACGCCACCAGAAAGTTATGCGAGTCTTCGGGCAGTATCCCTTCCGAGAGAACCGTACCTGGAGTTATGACTTCGGTAACGACTCTCTTTAAGAGAGTTCTTCCCTCCTTTTCGTCCGTCTGCTCACATATGGCCACTTTATATCCGGCTTTCAGAAGACGGTTTATGTAGGTATCGGCCGCCCTCACCGGTATTCCGGCCATCGGCACCCTTATGCCCTTGCCCATAGGTCGACTTGTTAGAACTATTCCCAGGGCTTTGGATACCTTCTCGGCATCTTCGAAGAAGGTCTCGTAAAAATCCCCAAGGTGAAAGAGAAGAATCTCTTCAGGATGTTCCGCCTTTATGCGTTTGTACTGTTCTAAAAGTGGGGTGTCCTTTTTCTTGGTTCTGCGGGCCATAATTATTTGGGAAAAGCTACCTCCAATTCCAAAAGTTCCCCACTCCTCTTAACGGTTACGACAGTCCTATCTCCGGGGCGATACTTCATCAGGGCATCCATGTAATCGTACAGGTTGTTTATCGGTTTACCACCTATGGCCACTATGATGTCGCCGGCTCTAATGCCAGCAAGCTCGGCCGGCTTGCCGGGAACTACACCTTCCACCTTCACACCCTTTATCCGGGAGGCGTAAGCGGGTATAATACCTAACTTTACCTTTAGCTTACCCATACGACCACCCTTTGGGGCCTCCTCTTTCACTTTGACGTACTCCAATTTAGGAAGTCCCATGAGACTGTCCAAGAGCTCATAGCTTATTTCCACGATAGCGCGCAGACCGTCGTAGTTTATCTTATCGGGTGTGTCAGAGGGTTTGTGGTAGTCCTCATGGGCACCCGTGAAAAAGTGTGCCACGGGTACTCTCTTTAGGTAGAATGAGGTATGATCACTGGGACCCACGGCCCCGGTACCCACGTTGAGCTTGTAACCGTGTCTCTGCACCATCCTACCTATCAAACTGTCAAGTCCCTTTCCACTGTAGGCCCCCAAAACCGAGAAGCTGGAGTCCCGCATGCGGCCGACCATATCGTAGTTGAGATAGGCGTAGGCGCTGTCCATAGGTAGGGGAGGATGTTCAACGAAGTATCTGGAACCCAGAAGTCCTATTTCCTCACCGCTCCAGAAGGAAAACACCAGTGTTCTCTTTGGACGCTTGACGGCCCAAAGCCTGGCCAACTCCAGCACCGCGGCTACACCGGAAGCGTTGTCGTCCGCTCCGTGATGGATGGCATGGAGCTGGGGAACCAGGGATCCGCTGCCAGGTCCTCCCCAACCCAGATGGTCGTAGTGTGCTCCCACACCTATCCATCTTTTGCTCTCTCCAGGAAGGATAGCTAACACGTTGGCCGTCTTCACGTACTTACGCTTGAGTTTTACGCCCACCTTAACCTTCTTGCCCGTGTTAAAGGAGAGTATCTCACCAGCCGAGAGTCGTTTGTATATAGAGTCCAAGGACTTTCCGAGTATATCTTCGGCAACCCGCCTCTTTATCATCGTAGCCACTATCCCGGAGTTCATAACCTCCCTGGCCTTTAGAGGTCTAAGTTCATCCTCGTAATCCGGAGGATTGAGTATCAAGACGGCTTTAGCCCCTTTTTCTCTCGCTATGCGGAGTTTGGTTGGGATCGGGGCATAATCCTCATAGTCGCCGCTGTCGGGGACGTATCTTAGAACCATAACCACTTTGCCCCGAACATCTACAGGAGCATATTCATTGTGGCTACTGTCTGCTATGCCCCAACCTACAAAAACGACCTCACCTTCGACCTTCCCGTCCTCGGAAAAGCTCAACGGCAAGAAATCGATGCCGAGCCTGTAGGACTCTCCGCCTACTTGGAGATAGGTAAGAGGCTTTTTGAAAATGAAGAACCTTCTCTCGTACTCAACCGGTTCAAGACCCACCAGAGCTTTAAAAACCTGCACTTTAGGCTCGTAACCGTACTCCTTCAGTTTGTACAAAATATAGGATCGCGCCTTTCTCTCGCCTTCGCTACCGGTAAAACGCCCCTCCAGGGAGTCGGATGAGAGAACCTCGACCACCACCCGCATATCCTCCCATTGTAAAAGGCCTATTAGAAGTAGCATCCGCTTATTATACGGCAGCCCTTACCTCCTACGGCCTGCGAAGTATATAAAGAGAACTCCCGGTGAGGATGCCACTATGTTGCCCAAGTAGTACAGAAGAGATATGGAAACTGCTCCCTCTTTGCCCACAGCGTAGGAGAGTAGGTACATAAAACCACCTTCCCTGAGCCCTACACCTCCTATGGTCACCGGAAGCATGGTTATCAGATTGACCAGGGGTGTATATACGACCGTTTTGACGAAGGGGGGGTTCAGATGAAGACTTTTGCCGATGAAATACGCTCCCACTCCAAGTAAAAATTGCATGAGAAAAGAGATGAAAAATCCAAGGATTACCTTGCTGGGGTTTTCCCTGTAATGATCAAATGCCATTAGAAAACTCGCCAACTTCTTACCCAATCCACCCAAACGCCCCACGAAGCGGGCCAAGGGATAACGCAAGCGACGACTGAATATTACAAATACACCTCCCAAGGTTAAAGCAAAAGCCAAAAAGATGAACGGTGCCATCACCTTTAAAGGTTCACTTCCAAGTGCGACTCCCACAACGGCTATGGTCGTAAGAGCTAGAAAACCCACCAAACGATCCGTGAATACGGAGGCGAAACTCACGGAGTGGGAGTTCAGTTCAAGCCCCGCATAGTATCCTCTAAGGGCATCTACACCGGCACCGGCAGGTAAAAACATACCATAAAAGAGCGCACCGAGGGTTATGAAGACGGCTCTTTGAGGAGATATTCTCTTTCTGTCGGGTAGGAAGATCCACCATCTGAAACCGGAAAGGGAGAGACCCAAAAAGATGAAAAGAAAACCCAGAAAGAGCGTTCTCACGTTCACCTTCCCTATTAAGGATAGGACGGCTTTGACATCGGTCGTGTGGAATATCCAGAGTAGGGCCAATAGAGTGAAGAGGACTTTGAGAGCGTTTCTCAAAAGAGTCTTTCTATCCACGCCTGGAATTGTACCCTAGTTCAAAGAACCCGTCCAAAAACGAAAGCTTCCTTAAAACGGGAGAGAATACGCTTAACGTTCTTTTCTGGGACCACAAACACGAATCCCACCCCCATATTGAAAACCCTTCGGGACTCATCCGGTGGTATCTTACCCATCTCCAATATGAACCGGTAAAACTTGGGAAGTTTTATCCTGTCCCAATATAGCTCCACCTTTAGATCGTTTAAGGCCCTCGGTAGGTTTTCCGGAACTCCTCCACCGGTTATATGCGCCCCCGATTTAGCTCCGTACCTTAGAAACATCTCCCTACCTATCCTCCAGTACAGTTTAGTTGGTCTTAGAAGGAGCTCTCCTAAAGGTTTGCGACTACCCGTTTGCGGGTAGGCTGCGGTTATGTCTAATTGCCTTTCAGCTAAGATTTTCCGAATGAGCGAGTAACCGTTAGAGTGGAAACCAGATGAAGGAAGAGCCACCAGAACATCACCCGGTTTCGGAATACGCTGCCTCTTTAAGAGAGGGATACCTACACCGAAACCCGCTATGTCAAAAACGTTTTCCGCTAACATCCCCGGAAGCTCCGCTGTTTCTCCACCCACCAACCTGGCACCCACCTTTGAGCATGCCCTTAACACACCCTCTATGAGGAGTTTGGATATGTGGTCGTTCAACCGACCTGTAGCATAATAATCAAGGAAGTAAAGGGTACGTCCCCCCTCGGCTAAGATGTCGTTGGAGACCATAGCTACTAAGTCCTGACCTACCCACTTTAAAACCTCCTCTTTGCCCGTTCTTTTGAAGTAATCCAAGGCTAAGAGGATCTTGGTACCCACACCGTCGGTGGCTAGGAGAAGGGTGGTTCGGCCCAACTTCACCCGTGCTGCAAACCTCCCGGCGTTGTCTTTCAAGGAGGCTCTCAACCATGCGACCAGTTTCTCGGCTCTACGGAATGAAACCCCAGCGTCTTCGTACCTCATACCAAGCCCACCATCTCCGTGTAGGTGAGATCTTCACCGAGGCGCACGATGAATCTCCCTTTTCCTTCAAAGACGAGCAACTTTCCGCCATCGTCGGCGAAGGAGACGACGAAGCCCCTTTCGGAGGCTCTGGCCACGATGAAGGCCAAAACGAAAGGTAGGACCTCATCACTCTCCTCGTCCAAGACGAGGATATCCCTTGGGTCTGTATGTTTAAGGAGATGGTACATCTGACCACTGGCTGGTAGGTATATACGTGAGGCCCTGCCCCCTTCTCTTCCGGGGTTTTGGATCTCCTGTATCAGCCCGACGTTCAGAAGGTACTCAAGGGAGGATCGGAGGGTCTCAAAATGCAAATTCAAAGCCGCCATAAACTCTCTGGTCCTAAACTTTCTACCCATCTCACTCAGAAGCCGGGCCAGCACCTTCCTTATAACCTCTTTATCCCTGATCTCATAAAACTCGTGTATAAGAGAGTACATACGGCGGGCAACCTCGTAAAGATCCTCTTGGGGTGGGAAACCTATCACATATTTCCACATGTACCCACTTAACTCTCTTTTTAAAGGTTCCCCATAGGAGCGCAACATGCTCAACGCTCTTCCCACATCTCCCGCCCAAAAAGTCTCTTTCACCTCTCCAGGAGAAGGCGTCTCCGGGAAGTATGGGAAGATAACACGGTGCTCCTGAGAAGGCTTCACGTTATATACCAAAACCACCGTATAGCTCTCGTCCACCGAATCCTCTATGGGATGATCTCCTATCCAGTGAGCTGCATTTACCAGGATCAGATGTCTTTCGCTTGAGGCGTGTAGACGATCCATGTAAAGTTTCAAAAGGGGATTAAGATAAGAGATAGGTAGCTCCACCCTGTCCAGATCCACGAAAAGGGCAGAAAACCTTCCCCACTTTCGGGTCCAGCCGTAAGCCATGGCTTTGAGATCCCGCGATGGAATCATACCAACCGGCACCCAGATTCTATGTATTCCTGGTCTATCCGGTATGGGAAGTATCCTACCCGGAGGTGGAACCTCCCCTCCAAGGTACCATGGGTTATCGGCGAACAGAATATCCTTTAGCGTATCGTTTCGCATAGTACTCTATGGTCCGTCTCAAACCTTCTCGAAGGCTCACGCTAGGCCTCCAACCCAACTCCCTTATCTTATCCCATCTCAACGAATAGCGGCGATCGTGCCCTGGGCGATCCTCTACGAAGTTTATCAGACTCTCCGGTTTGCCCATCATCTTCAAGATGGTGCGCACCAGCTCCAAGTTCTCAACCTCATCCTCGCTTCCTATATGATAGATCTCCGAAATCTCGCCCCTTTCATACACATCCATAAGGGCAGAGGCCACGTCTGAAGCGTATATCCAAACCCGCCTCTGTGTTCCATCTCCATAGACAGGTATAGCCTCATCCAAAAGAGCGTTTTTTATTATCTTGGGTACGAACTTCTCCTCGTGCTGCCGTGGGCCATAGGCGTTGGTGGGTCTGGCTATGATGATCGGGGTTCCGTAGGTGTTAATATAACTTTGAGCAAAATGTTCCTGTGAGGACTTGGCGGCCGCGTAGGGGTTACGGGGCCTAAGCGGAAAGTCCTCGTCGGCGGAACCTTCCATTATCTCCCCTAAAACTTCGTCGGTTGAAACCAGTAAGAACCTTCCCTCCCTACCCCTTACTCTCCGGAAAGCATCCACCGTGCTATAAAATCCCAAAATCTCAGCCCTCACGAAATCCCAAGCGTCCTCTATGGACCGATCCACATGGGTTTCGGCAGCCAGATGTATAACACCCTCGACGTACTTCAATAGAACCTTCATCAACGGATAATCTTCAACCGAAGCTAAAACGACCAAAACCTCATCGTCGGAGTGGAAAAAACCTTCCAAAACCTCGTCCAGAAAATCGTTATCCACGGGATTTATGTAAGGGGGAAGATGCACCGGTACATGTTCGGCCAATCCATTCCTTCCAAAGGTCACCATAGTCCAGACGTTTCGCCGCGATGGCGTGACGAATCGTACCTTAAGGGAGTTGAGGTTCTCTGGATTGGCGGCATAGGTTAATGCATCTACCACCAGGACTCTGTAACCTCGCCTTACCGCCTCCTCAACCGTCCAGCTACCCAAAAATCCCAGGCCACCGGTTATGAGGATCCTTCCCTTACTCTTCAACGATCCCCTCCTTTCCCACGGTTGTGCATTATACCCTTGAAAGCGGTTATTCTACAAGAGGGATACAACCTCCGCCAACTGCGGCGAAAAATTCACACTACCTAAAATTTCCATGCGGATTTGATCCGTATCTAGCTTAGTGATATACTTTTGCGTTTGTTGAGAGGATATTTTTGCCGTTCGTGTAAAAATACCCAACTTGCAAATCATCCTGCAAAACTCACATCTTACCCCTGTAACCAAGGCGTAGAATAATTCCCTATGAAGAAGTTATCTTTCCTGCTACTCCTCGTGGCAACGCCGGTTTTGGGGAGTGTCTGGACGGAGGTTGCAGGAGGTGTATGGCTCCCATTTTTCGGTGCCTTTAGGACCAACCATAACATCGGCGTCCAGGGGCATGTAAGAGCCGGTTTTGAATTCCGATTTGACCTCCCACAGGATATAGCCAACCTACTTCCTGCTGGCGTGTCCAACATCAAATCCTTCTCCCCTCTGCTTGAAGTATATCACACCTGGAACAGTTTGAAGGAGCCGGTTTGGGAGGTCCAAGACGGAGACACCATAAAGTCAGGAAATATGTTTTACGTTGGCGCTGGGGGACGTATAAAGACCGGAAAATCAGAGGCCTACTCTATAGGAGCCACGTTCTCCTTAGGTTTGGTTACCGAATACGCTCCCACGGGTGATAATATCATCGGGGGTGGCGGTCATGCGCCTCCAAAGTTTTCACCTTCGGCCTTTCTTAGCCTCTTCGTGTCCTACGAAGCCCTAAAACCCCTATACTTTTTGGCCGAGTACAACACCGAAACCTTAGGGGATTTCTCGTATGGATACACTGGATGGCATGAGGTTTCAGTGGGCGTAGGATTGAGATTTTAGGCGCCTTTAGAATACGTCTATGGTGAGGTTGTCGCACGTAGCTTTGGCGGTGTCGCCGGATACTTATGAGGATGTCAAAGAAAGGTTGAAGAAGGTACTGAGGGTTGAGCCCGAAGAGAAGGAGTTGCCACATGCTAAGTTGCGAGTAGCTTTGTTCAAACTTGAGAATGCGACAATAGAGCTTTTAACCCCTACGGCCAAGGGATCCGACATAGACAAATTTTTGCATAAACGCGGTAACGCCGTGCATCATATAGCTCTGCAGGTGGAGAGCGTGTCCGAAGAGGTGGATCGTCTTGAAAGCGAAGGTTTTACCTTCGCCTCCAAGGGCTACGAGGGAGCCAAGGGCGGAGAAGTGGCCTTCATACATCCAAAGGCTACCGGCGGTTTTCTGGTGGAGTTGGTTGAAGAGGAGTATTGAGGTCGCCGTAGACCGTTCATCCGTAAAATAACACCGTGCGAAAAGTAAGGTTTATTTTACCGGATGGAAAGAACGTTGAAAAGAAGGTGCAAAAAGGTCGAAGTGTTTTGGACGTCTTGGACGAGGAAGATCTAAAGGGCGGATTCGTAGCCAGAGGCGGAGGCAGGCTGTTTGACCTTTTCGTTCCCATACCGGAGGACGTCTCCGAGGTTGAAATTTTAAACT
>JAADCS010000074.1 GCA_013154295.1 Thermotogae bacterium | reverse complement strand
TAGACCCGACCAAGGTGGTGCGCTCCGCCGTTCAGAACGCCTCCTCCGTCTCCAGCCTCCTCCTGACGACCGAGGCCGTGGTCACGGAGATCAAAGAGAAAAAAGAGGGAGGACCTGGCAGCGGTCCTTCTGACATAGACTTCTAAGAAAACCGATGCTGCTTGAAGAGGGGGGCTTAAGCCCCTCTCTTTTCATTTTACCTTGATCAACGTTCCGACAGCGTTACCAAAGATCATCTTGGCCTCCACCTTAACGGGGAGGCGGGTTTTGCGATCTATCCATATCCTCATACCCCCCTTTCCTCCGAAGACGTTTCGCCCCGATCTCATTATAGGTTTCACTACCCAGCAGTCGTACGTACCTAAAGGAGTTTTCACTCTCTCTTTACTCACCAGTTTTACCTTCACCCGTTCACTAACGTAATCGACATGATAGGGGAAAACGTACTCTTTAGAACTGTCAAAGTCCATTAACCGGACCACGTAAACCAGAGAGAGAGGATCAAGACTGCCCGGTTCTATCCTCATCCTCTGACCATCGCTGTAGAGAGCTTCACCGTTGTAGTGATCATAGGCTATCCATCCCCAGAAGTGATAGTTGCCCTCGTGTTGCACCTTTTTGTAAAGCAAAGGCCGCAGATTTGTATCGGTTATGCTCAAGATGGTGTCGTTTATGCGGAAGAACGGGACACCTCCGGTGGCTATGAGCTTGAAACGATAGACAGGTTTTCCCTTCCACGTTGTCCTACCGGAACTTATCAGGTACAGCTTCCCTGCTTTGAAAGGTCCAAACTTGGCCTCATAGACCAAGGTCTCCGGCCTACTTAAAAAGAGAACTACAAGCTGTATCATCTTTCCTCCTTTTCAGAAAAGAGACATCTCCTTCCACCACTGCTCCAGATAACCAGGGAGTCTATAAAGTCTCTTGAGCTTCTAAGCAGAGGCGAGTTTTGTAGATACACGCCGAAAACGTACCTATCATTACATCCCTCGTAGAAACCTAAGAGAGCCGATACTCCAAAGAGAGTACCTGTCTTGGCGCGGAGCATATCTTTAAACTCGACGAGACGTCTTTTCAAGGTCCCGCTGCCAGGTGCGGGAAGTATGGAGTCCAGATATGGCTTTATCGTTCTGGAGCCGGCGCATACCATGTACACCCCGTCCAGGGCCCTTATGAGATTGTAACGCGAAAGGCCCGATCCATCAAAGACGTAAGCTACCGTATCCATGCCTAACTCCCCCATGAAACGTTTAAAGATTCTGCCTGCTCTCGTTATCCCACCGGAGTAATGGGCCACCAGCATATCCATGTGAAAGTTGAGGCTGTACTTCAAGATGGGCCTAAGCATACGATTCAAGGGAGGACTCCAAAGGGTGTCAACCTTAAGGCCCCCGAAAGAAAAACGGTCACTTTCAAGGACTTCTATCCTAACCCTCTTGCCCGCCCTTCGGGCGGCTCTCGTTACTATAAACTTTATAACCTTTAAAGGATCGGAGTATCTGAAGTTATCCTTGGGTATGAGAAGGTGAATACCAGTCCAAACGCAGCTATCCAATGGCAGGGTATCTACCACCTTTATTCCCAGCGATGTATCTTCTCGTAGCCTTCCCCCGTTTATGGAAAGCGGTGTTATGGGGGAAACTCTGCGCAACTTTATATCATCCCAAGCCCAACCGTAACCGTACCTTTCACCCCAACGGGGAAAAGAAATGAGAACATGCACGCTTTTGCCCCGCATTTGCGAGAACTTCTCCCTAAGCAACGAGTCTAACGCTCTTAACCGTAAGAAAGGATCTCCTTCAAAACGGAGTATCAGGCTGTTGCGCCCCGTAATCACGTAGGTCGGTATCCTGTAGTTGGCCGATAGGCGGTTTAGAAGTACGACCGCCCACATGGACTTGAGCGTAGAAGCTGGAACCACATACTCGTTTTCGTTCCTTAGGCGTACCGCCTCACATGTACCCTCCTGCAACCATACCTCCGAAAGGTATCCAAGAAACACCAACATCAAGGCAGTATTTTAAGGCCTAAACACCTACGCCTAACTTTTTCATAAGGAGTCTGTATGTCCTGTAACGTTCAGGATGTACTTTTCCTGCCTTTTCACCGATATTAGCGATCACGCCACAACCCGGTTCATGTAGGTGAGTACAATCGGAAAACCTGCACCCAAATCTCAAGAATTCCCTATAAAGTTTGGGAAGCTCGTGGGCTTCAACGAAGTGAGAGATCTCCACTTTAGCGAAACCAGGCGTATCACACACGTATCCCCCGAAAGGTGCCTCCAAGAGAGTTATATCGGTGGTGGTATGTCTGCCTTTCCCGTGCCGTCCGATTTCGCCTACTTTCAAAGATAGACCCGTTAGAACGTTTATAAGACTGGTTTTACCTGCCCCGGATGGTCCCGCCAGAACTACGGTTTTACCTTTTATCGCCTCTCTCAGCGTATCTAATCCTTCACCTGTCTTTACACTCGTTCCCACCACCTTGTATCCAGCGTTTTCATAGATAAACCTCCACTGTTCGTACTCCTGGGGTTCTGCCAGATCTACCTTGTTAAGAACCACCAGGGATTCCACGCCGTGTTTTTCAAGGATGGCCAAAATAGAATCCAGATGGAGGGGATCTATATTAGGTAGCTTCAGGGCAAACACGACCACAGCCAGATCCACGTTGGCCACCTTCGGTTTCGGTAACAGGTTTTTACGTGGGAGAAGGTGTAGGAGTTTAACGTGCTTTTTATCCACCACCTCCGCTTCGACCAGATCGCCTACGAAGATCCTTCCCCTCAATCTTTTCTTGGGTAACCCTATATAAGTTCTATCTTCCACCTCAACGCCCAAATGAGGTCCCTTTTTATAGATGATTCGTCCTATCAAGGGGAAATTTTAAAGTCGCTCATGTAGGGCCGTTTCGGCCCTATAATAACCACCGTATGACGAGGAGAAGCTTCCTTAAGGTCTTAGTTGGTACAGTTGCTCTCTTGAGTTTTGGCAAACTCGCAGCCTCCGAGAGGGGTTCCAGTCTCGTCCTGAACGAGACGGGTATGCGCATCTATAAGGGTTACGTTTCGGGTCGCAACGTTGAACAGATAGCGAGCGATCTAGTCGCCGAATACGAGGTTGATTACGAAACTGCCCTCCGTGATACGAAAGAGTTTATCTCTACTCTTCGCGCTATGGGTATTTAGTGGCTGCATATACACCTTCGGGACGCGCCTTCCGGCAGGTTATAATAAGGTGTTTTTTGCAGTTCCAGAGAATGGGACCGGTTATCCCCTTGTGCAGGATGTAGGGATGATATATGGGATGCAGATCCTACGATCGGATGGCCGTCTCAAACTCACAGATAGCTCCGATGCGAGGTTGATCCTAACTACACGTTTCTCATCCTACAATAAGGTGGCCGACCGTTACGACAACGCCGGCAAGGTCTTAAGTTATAGGATAAGCTTGGGTGGGCAGGTGCGTTTCATAGACAAGGAACGCGGTGAGGATTTCGTGCCTCCTGCCAATCTAACAGGAACGACGCTCTGGATGCCCGACAACGAGAGTGAAGAGGAGGCTCTACGAAGAGCTATGGAAGATTTCTATTCACAAGCTCTAAGACATCTTTTCAGTAGTGTGGAATGGTAAGTGGAGTGATACTGGCGGCTGGAAGAGGGCGCCGCGCGGGAGGGTTCAAACAGTTCTTACCGATTGGGGGGATTCCTCTTTTTTACCTTTCGGTTGAGATCTTTAAGCGGGTCGGAGTTGAAGATGTGGTGGTCGTACTGCCACCTGGAGAAAAGGTTTCCTTAGATGTGAAAACGGTTCCTGGTGGTGCCGAGAGAATGGATTCGGTCTTTGAAGGTGTAAAGGCGGCTAAAGGTGAGTTCGTTTTGGTACATGATAGTGCACGTGCTAACCTCTCCCTATCTCTACTTCGGCGTTTGATCTCAACGGATGGAGATTTGGTAATTCCAGCTGTGCGACCTCCCGATTCCGTCATGTACGATGGTAGGTACATAGACAGGGACAGAGTGCTTCTGGTTCAAACCCCCCAAAAGGTGCGCCGTTCCCTACTTTTGAAGGCTTACCGTAAAGCTAAGGAGAAGGATTTGATTTATACGGATGAAGGAAGTTTGCTCATGGGGGAGATGGGTGTAAACCCGATTATCGTTGAGGGAGAGCGCTGGAACTTCAAGGTAACCTACCGGGAGGATATCGAAATTTTAAGGAGGTTAAAGTTGGATCGGCATGTCGCCTTCGGATACGATGTTCATCGTCTGGTGGAAGGACGCCCCCTCTATCTGGCTGGCGTTAAGATTTCCGACGAATTCGGAGCTTTGGGACATTCAGATGGAGATGCCGTTTTGCATGCCGTGTGTGATGCTATCTTAGGTTTTATAGACGAGGGGGATATAGGTACCGTCTTTCCCGATACCGATCCCCGGTGGAAGGATGCCGATAGTTCACGGTTCGTAGAGATAACCCTGAAGGAAGCCGAAAAACGCGGTGTGGAGGTGTCCGCATTGGATATAACCATAGTTTTGGAAAGGCCTAAACTCCGTTCCTTCAAAAGACAGATGCGAGAAAATCTTTCTCGGCTCTTTGGTCTTCCTCCAGAGAGGATAGCGATCAAAGCTAAGTCCGGCAATGGCCTTTATCCAGGCAGTGTACGAGTTTTTGCTTTGGTTGAACTTTCAGTTGCAAAGTTGAACTTCCACCTTAAAATACCCTCTTGAGGTTAGGAGGTGTCAATGGCTAAGCGGAAAGAGAGTGGTGGGGAAGATGTACGTAAGAGGATTTTGGAGGAGACTCTACGTCGGGTTCAAAAGGCGTATGGGCCTGGCGCTGTGATGAAGCTTGATGATAGTTCGGCCCTACAGATAGAAGCTATACCTACCGGTTCTTTGACTTTGGACGCTGCTATAGGAGTCGGAGGATATCCGAGAGGACGTATAGTGGAAATTTACGGTGCCGAATCCTCCGGTAAGACCACTCTGGCTCTGATGGCGGTGGCGGAAGCTCAAAAGCTCGGTGGGGTGGCACTCTTCATAGATGCTGAACACGCTTTCAACGAGGAATACGCTCGCGCCTTGGGTATAAATACGAGGGAAAACTTCCTGGTTAGTCAGCCCGACTACGGAGAACAAGCCATAGATATAGCATCGCAATTTATAAGGACGGGAGCGGTGGATCTGGTGGTAATAGATTCCGTGGCTGCTCTCGTCCCCAAGGCTGAATTAGAAGGTACAGTAGAGGATCAACAGATGGGTCTTCAGGCCCGTCTCATGTCAAAAGCGCTGCGCATGTTAGCCGCGGAGGTCTCCCGCACTAGGGCTGTCGTCATCTTTATCAATCAGGTACGTGAGAAGATAGGGGTGATGTTTGGGAATCCGGAGACTACTCCCGGAGGTAGGGCTTTGAAGTTCTTCTCATCGGTGCGACTTGAGGTGCGTCGTGGTGAAACCATACGTGATCGTGAAAACAACATCGTTGGCCACATGCTCAAGGTAAAAGTGGTCAAGAATAAGGTAGCTCCTCCCTATAAGGAGGCCATTATACCTCTCATCTATGGTAAGGGGATAGACCGTATAGGTGAGGTTTTTGATCTGGCCGTAGCCTATGGTATAATAAAGAAGTCGGGTTCATGGTACTCCTACGATGGTACCCAGTTGGGTCAGGGTAGGGAGAAGGCTACCGAAAGCTTGCGGGAGAATTCTGAGCTTTACCGTGAGATAGAGAGCAAGGTTCTCTCCGTCTTAGGTCTAAGAGAGAACAAACAGAACGAAGAAGGAGGGGAAAGATGATGGAAAACATGATGGAGCATGAGTACAGGGACGAAGGGCAGATGGATGATTCCCTCTTCACCAAGAGGGTAAAGGCCGGCAAGAGGGTCTATTTTATAGACATAAAGAGGAACCGTAAAGGTGACCTCTACATGGCCATATCCGAAAAGAGAAGGCTGAAGGATGGATCCGTGAAGCGCACACGGGTGGTGGTCTTTCAGGAGGACCTTCTAAAGTTTGAAGACGCTTTCAACGAAGTTCTTGTGGATATGAAAAGACGCCTTGGTGAGCGCTCTTGAAGACGTGAGGAGGGGGTGGGCTTCCCCCTCCGCCGGTCGGTTGACAAAATGAAAAAAGTGACCATTATTGGTTAGTGTGTTTGAGAAGATAGACATCGTCGAACTGATAGGTCGTTATACGCGTCTTAAGAGGGTGGGACGGGAGTACGTAGGGTTGTGCCCCTTCCATCGCGAACGAACGCCCAGCTTCTATGTTGATCCGGAGAAGGGGGTATATCACTGCTTCGGATGCGGTGCCTCCGGGAACGCTATAACCTTTTTGGCGGAGATTGAAGGAATAACGCGCCGAGAGGCTCTGCGAAGGTTGGCTGAGATGTTTGATCTGGAATTACCGGAGGAAAGATTGCACCTTCCCCAAAGGCGGGAGGACCTCTACAGAGTATTAGAGGTTGCTAAACAGTTTTATAAGTCCCAGCTCCTTAGGAGCAGAAGCGTTATGGATTATCTCAAGGGCAGAGGCTTGACAGCCCAGAGTGTGGCGGAGTGGGAGTTAGGTTATTCACCCGACAGCCATTCCTTGGTGAGGTTTCTACTCAAGGAGGGTTTCAGCAGACGTGAGTTGGTGGAGAGCGGTGTGGCCTACGTTAAGGAGGGGGATGTGAGAGACATGATGGCCGGTAGGGTAGTTTTTCCCATCCACGATACTACGGGACGGGTAGTTTCCTTCGGTGGTAGAAGCTTGGATGGTAGAGCCCCAAAGTATCTGAACGGTAGAGACACTCCCATATTCAAAAAGTCGGCTATCCTATACGGTCTCTTTAAGGCCAAGTACAGAGCTCGCGAGAGGGGTTATTTTTACCTGGTTGAAGGTTACTTCGACGTTCTGATCATGCATCAGAGGGGCTATGATACTACCGTCGCTCCTCTTGGTACTGCTCTTAGCGCGCAACATGCCCGTCTACTTTATAGGTTCGCTCCTAAGGTTTTCATCGTCCCCGATGGGGATGAGGCTGGCCGAAAGGCCGTTATAAAATCAGCCGTGGTTTTAGCATCGGTCGGAGTTATACCCCAGGTTGTGGTTCTGCCGAATCAGGAGGATCCAGCGAGTTATCTACAGGTATCTGATAGGTTACCCCAACCCATGGATGTGGTGGATTACATCTTGGGTGAAAGGCCAGTGGATCCCCTTCAGCTTAAGGATAGGCTATTGGAGATAAAACCTATACTTAGGGCTTTCAGAGGATCCGATACGGCCCTTTACGAGTATTACGCGAGGAAGGTTAGCGATTGGGCAGGTTTCAGAGTGGAAGTTTCCGATCCGATTCTAACCCCAAGGAGGACGGGAAACTTAAGCCAAGCGGAGCGAGTTCTACTCTTAGGTTACTATTACGATTTAAAAGATAGGGTGTTGGATCTATTGGAATGTATACCCAGGAGAGGATTCCTGTTGGAGAGGATGTTGAAAGCTTTAAAGGAGGGCAAAGAATTCGGAGAATTTTACGAAGGACTGAAACCGGAAGAGGCCGCCATCGTGCACGGGGAAATTCCTCCTAAGGAAAAGGTTGAGGAGGCTCTTTCCCAGCTGGCGGCGGAACTTGAGGACCTCAAGTTGAAGGATACCGCATACGCGGGAGACGAGGATGCCCTGTTGGAGCTTTATAGACGCAGGGCGAGTCGTATAAAGGAAACGGAGGTAAAAGCCGGATGAAAGGCGTAAAGGATCGTAGGAAGGACATACAGCAGATCCTGGAGGAGATCGTCCAGGAAGCTAAGGGGAAAAAGGGGGCATACACCTTTGACGACCTCCTGAAAAGGTTGCCAGCCGAGTACGTTCAAAACGAGAGCCTTTTAGAGCAGATAGTCATAGCCCTCATGGAGAGAGGGGTTGAGTTTGATAAGGACCTAACCGAGCACTCAACTCGGCGAAAGAAGAGTAAGCGCAAGCAGGATATAGACAGTATCCTCCAGGCCGAGGAGGACAAGCTGGCCTCCGAATATAAGGACGATCCGGTGCGCATCTATCTGAAACAGGTAGCTGAGATGCGCTTGCTGTCGCGTCAGGAAGAGTTGGAGCTGGCCAAAACTATAGATGAGGCGAGAACCGAACTAACTCGAACTCTGGTTTCCACCTTCTACGGCCTTTCCCGTTTTATGTACCTGGTCCAACTGGCACAGAAAGGTCTTATGCAAGCGGAAGAGATCTTCCAGGTGGATCCTGGTTACTGGACCAACCGTGTAAAAAACCAAAGGGAACGCAAGAGGCTTTCACGTGGTATAGAATATCTCATGGCCCGCTGGCCTTTAGCCCGCAGGTACTTTTTGGAGAGGGACAAGTTGGACGAAAAGGAGCTACGGGAGACGGAGATAGCCTTCAAGGAGATCGTAAACAAGATCTTGGACATGGGCCCCATTTTCAATCGGATAGTGGATATTTACAAGGATTACTACAACAAGGTTCAGAAGTTGGGCAGGCTTTACGAGGAATTAGACAGGATACGCAATGAGAGGAAGATGTTTGAAGACCTGGGAGCCTTGAGCTTCGTATCCGAGTACGAAGTCCTTGAGGAGAGCTTGAAGGAAAGGATAGAAAAGGCGGAGGCTGAACTGGGAGAAAGTTATGAATCTGCCAGGAAAACGGCAGAGAAACTGGTGAAGATATACCGGAGGTATCAATGGGCCAGGGAAAAGTTGGCCGAAGGTAACGTCCGACTGGTCATAAGTGAGGCCAAGAGGTACATGAACAGGGGTCTGGACTTCGGTGACTTGATACAGGAAGGTAACCTCGGCCTCCTAAAGGCGATAGATAAGTATGACTGGAAGAGAGGTTTTAAGTTTTCCACCTACGCCACGTGGTGGATAAGGCAGGCCATAACGAGAGCCGTAGCGGACCACTCCCGCACCATCCGTATTCCCATCCACATGATAGAGACCATCACTAAGATCAACAAAGCCCAAAAGGCTCTACTCCAGGAGAAGGGGCGCGAACCTTCCATAGAGGAGATAGCCGAGTACCTGGAGATGCCCATAGAAAAGGTGGAGAGAGCGATAAGCGTAGCCAAAGAGCCGATAAGTATGGACAAACCCATAGGTAAGGACGAAGACGCCTCCTTCGGGGAGATACTTTCGGATACACGGAAACTTCCGGCTGAGGAGGAAATAAAGCTTATGACCTTGAGGGAAAAGCTTGAGGAAGCTTTGTCCATGCTTTCCCCAAGGGAGAGAAAGGTGGTAGAGTTACGTTACGGCCTTGACGGTAAAAAACCCAGAACCCTGGAGGAAACAGGGAAAGAACTGGGGTTAACGAGAGAGAGGGTACGACAACTTGAGATCTCCGCCATAGAGAAGCTAAAAAATCCCATCCGTATTCACAAGTTAGGCCGGTTCAGAGATATGGAGGAGCTTTAGGGACCTTTCACATCCAAGATTCTGCTACCGATGGTGCGTAAACTCGGAGATACGGCTTTAAAGAGGTTTTCAAACAATACGAGGGGAGTTACACTACCCACCCCACCGGGAACTGGTGTTATGGCCTCGACCCAGTTCAGCAGTTCTTCGTAACGGGCATCTCCGACCACTCTCCCGTCCTTAGGAACCGTGGCTATGTCTATCACAACGCTATGGGGTGAGAAGTAGTCTCGGCCGAAGTACTCTCCAACTCCGGCGGCTAAGAACGCAAAACGGACCTGTCGAGTATGATTTTTGATGTTACGACTCTTGCTGTGGAGTAAAGTTAGGGTGGCATCACGGTTTAAAAGGAGCAGACCGAGAGGTTTTCCAACTCTCACACTCCTCCCCACTACCACGGCCTCCTCACCGACTAAGGGATAACCGTAGAACTCAAGAAGGCGTATGGCTGCCATAGGTGTAGGGGGAACGAAGAGAGGTTTGCCGTAGGCTATACGGCCCAAATGATACTCGGATATACCTTCTATATCCTTCTCTGGTGGTAGCTCTATTTGGGGACGTCCCAACTGAATGGCACCGTCGCAATCGTTCAAATCCCCCACTATCTCCACGTCCAATTCTCTTGCCAAACGACGTATGGATCGTTCGTATATACGTGAATCCTCACTGCCATCGGAGAGAATAAACAATTTTGGGGTGCGATTTAGACGTTTTCGCAGCGTCTTCAAAACTTTCAGGTAGCTCCTTCGTACCGGTTTGCCTTCCAAGATACGACTCAACGTAAGCGATTCTAAGGGATGGGACCACCCTTAAAATAGTATCGTTGTGAAACTCGGTTCCCTAAATGTTGTAAGGAAAGCGCTGACCCTTTTCATAAGGGAAGAAATAAGGAGATTTGGTTTCAAAAGGGCCGTTTTGGGACTTTCAGGAGGGGTGGATTCATCCTTGGTCGCGTTTCTGACAGTGGAAGCCTTGGGACCGGAGAACGTTTTGGGGGTTCTAATGCCCTATGAGACTTCTGCCGAAGATTCGGTGAAACATGCCCTGATGGTAGCCCGCATCCTTGGAATGGATACCAAACTCGTAGATATAACTCCCATGGCGGATCCTATTATCTCCGCCTTGGGTATTGAGAATAAAAACAGACGCGGGAACGTTTTGGCGAGGGTTCGCATGATCGTTCTCTACGACATAAGCGCTGATCTTGGGGCTTTGGTGGTAGGCACTTCTAACAAAACGGAACTCCTCTTAGGGTATGGGACGCTATGGGGAGATCTAGCCCACGCCATAAATCCTTTAGGCGATCTTTACAAAACTCAAGTTTGGGAGTTGGCCTCCTTCGTAGGGGTACCGGAGGAGATAGTTAAGAAAAAGCCGAGTGCTGATCTTTGGCCCGGTCAGACGGATGAGGGGGAATTAGGGCTCTCCTACCACGAGGCTGATCGTATACTCTACAACATTTTGGAGCTTCACCGAAGGCCGGAGGACCTTTACGGTGAATACGAGCGGGAAAAGGTGGATAGGGTATTTCATCTGTTGCGTAAGAATCAATTTAAACGTAAGCCTCCAATAATAGCGAAGGTGGGCCAGGTTAGTATAAACTATGAGTTCATAGCTCCAAGGGATTGGGGAACATAATGTTGATTTTTTTAATTCCGGGATACCTGTACGGCGTAGGGGATCTATTGGGTAGAATTTTCAATCTGAAACGGGATTTCGGTACATCCCTTGCCCTTTCCTTGGTTTTCTGGAGCGTTTTGGGCTGGTTCTCTTTCGGACACTTCGGTGAGATAGTTTTAGCGCTTTCGGCCTTGGGTACCCTATGGGTAATGTATAGAATTTTCAAATTTTTTGTAATCAAAAGGTACAAATCCCCAATATACGTTAGAAATATTGCAATTTATCCAGTGATATTTACATTACTTGCTGTAATTTTGCGATACGCTTTGGTGTTTCCCTTCCTTTACCCCTATCGGAGGGACTTCATTATGCATTCCTATACAACTGCCAGTATACTTTGGCATAACGGTTACGGTTCTACCTATTATCCCTTCAGCGTGGAAGGTTTAGGGGGATTCAATTTGGGTTTTCATTACGTGGCAGCTGGGTTTAGCATCATAACTGGCATAAGCGCTATGGATGCGACCGTTCTAACCGTGTTCGTGATGTGGGGTCTTCTCTTTTGGGCCGTATACGTGTGGGTTAAGGACCCCTGGGTGGCTTTAATCGCTCTCTTTTCCTTTCTATATCCGATGAGCTTCCTAAGATGGGGGGGGTTTCCAACTGTAGGGGCTATGGCTTTCGGTCTTTTGGCTTTACGCAAGGGTGTACGTGAGGCTCTACCCCATTGGATGGGTGCTTTATCCATCCACTTCATTCCATCTTTGGTTCCCTTCCTGGTCTTCTTGGTGGAGAGGAGGCACAAGTGGAGGAAGTTCTGGCCTTATCTTCTCCTTTTGCTTCTGACTCCTCAATATCTGCTCATACTCAAGTATGGTGGCTCACTCTCTCCACGCGAGATGGCGATGGTGGACGCTTTCGTGGTTCTAACTTTTAAGAAATCCCTCGTGGTGTTTGCGTTTTTGTCCTTGCTCGCCTTTCTGGGGTATAGATACGTTGGTAAAAGTACGCCAGTTTGGGGAGTCCTGCTCTCGTTGATAGCCGGCCTAATGTCCTTCGCTTTCGCCAAGATGCATCTTCCCTTGAGTGCCCCCAAGAGTTTTTACCTTTCCCGAATGATCGTTCTGGTTCTGCCCCCCGCAGCCTTCGGGGTAGCTTTCCTCTGGAGAAGGTTTCGCTATTTGATCTTACCTCTTCCCTTGGCGGTCTCAACCGTAGTTTTTCTACTCCACGCCAGCGCCTCCCTCAATAGAAACGATTGGGATCTTTTGAAAGAACTTCCCCACGACGATGATAGATGGTACCTGGTTTCTTACGGTAGCGTGGCAGCTTATTTACCAGCTCTTGGGATTCCCGCCTGGAAATCCCACTACATAATTTCTCAATTAGATGAGTTTGAGAGTATAGCCAGAGATAGGGGTTTCGGCTATGTGGTGTGCGATACCCAAGATCCTGCCGGTCCTAACGATTACTACATGGAGCTGTGTAAATCGGGGAATGAACATCCTGATGTGATAGGTGTGATGGGTAGAAGCCAGAACCTCACCATTTATAGATTGAAATGATCTAGAACCTCGGTAGTGCTATCCTGTAGATTTTTCCCTCAACCTCCAAAATGAAGACACCTGGTGGAAGTTTGATGGGACCTTTACCCTCACCTACGATTCGGCCCGCCGGATTATATATCTTTCCTCTGTATTTTAAAAAGATACCATCTTCCGTTAAAGTAAAGGGAGGTGGAGATTTCCCCCTTTCCCACACGGATAGTGGAGCGAGGTTCACCAAACGTACGACGGGTAGGCTGTCTCCTGTATTCAAAAAGGTAGTTAGCTTGAGCAGATAGCTGCCGGGGGGAAGGTCGGCCGTGTTCCATGTGCCCAAGATACCTTCTTTGACACTCTCTGGTACGTTCTCCGCTATGGAGTACCACGTGCTGTCCTCTAAAGAGCGGTAATGTAAGCTATAATGAGAGAAGGATAGGAAACTTCCAAGTGGACCAGCCTCGGCGTAAGCATCACCTTCTATAGGGACGTTCGTGCCTATAGGTAAAACACGGTCGCACCGTATCGTAGTGACCCACGCGAAAGCTCCATCGTAGAGTCTTGGATATTCCTGCAGCTCACTCTGTGCTATTATCATGATGGAACGATCGGCCGCCACCACACCGGAGGCCAACCCTCCCTGCATGGAGTATGCGAATATGAGGATGGAATTTTCTGTGGATTTGAGATCGCCGTTTAGGGATGAGAAGGAGATGAGGTTTATTGAATTCCCTTGACTACCCAGATATCCTCCGGATCCATCTACGAAGGTGTTTTCAAGTTCCACGTGGGAGTCGTACATACTTAAAACCTCACCCAGTATGGATCCTCCAACCTGTAGATGGCTACTATCAAGAGCATAGAGACTTACCGTATGTAGATAAACATCGTTAAGCTCAAGGTGACGATCCGAAAGAGGGAAAACGTAATGGGATAAGTGGGTGTTCCCTACGATACCGGATACCTCCATGGAATCATGATCACCGAAGAATAACCCGATGGCTGCCAGGTTGGAGGAGGATATGATCGTGTAGGAGGAATCCTCATCCATGAGACCCCATACTATCCCCGTTGAGCTGTCTATAGTTAGGGAGTACTCTATACCCGACATCCCAGGAGCGGTTGAGTCCATGCTAAAGGAGAATACGGTATCCGACGTGGGAAGACTTAGGTTAAGGGTGCAGCGGGGAGGTGATCTCAACCATAGGAGAACGGTGTCGGAATTTCGTACGGTGTAACTGCCCGTACGTCCGACCACTATTTCACCCACTCTTCGGGTGTTCTCCGCAACGAACGTGGGAGCCTCTCCAAAAGCAGCGAAGGTGATGAAACCTCCGTTGGATACGTTCTCCTCATGGAAGATGGCGGAGTCACTTAAGGCTATGCCGTAGGTGAAGTTATAAAAATAGGTCGTACTGTTGGACAGTATCATGGAACCGCTGTGTACTATGATGGCTGAGTGGTGATAGGGATATTCCTGTGGTACCTCAAAGATGGAGCTATCGATGATCACCTTACCATTTTGGAGTATCCACAGGTCCCCCTCCAGAACCATATGCCCGCCTTTAACTAAGATAACTCCATCGTTTATGACGAAGATCGGGCCCCTGTGGTTCCAGTTTCCGCTTATCCTCAAAGTTTCAGCCGGTTCGTCCCCCACAACCAAAGTGTCACTTCCAGCTACATATCCGTCTCGTTTTAGGGCCCAAAGCGGGAAGTTCGGGTTTCTTATGCTCATGATGGTACTTGGGTTGGGAGGGGGAACTATCTCTTTGCGCCATAAGACATCCAGTCTTGCGAGTCCCTGTCTCATCCGCTCCACCTGGGTGGTTTCGAACTCGCTCAAGATGAGGATTATCACATTTTCTATCCTAAGGGGGAAAGCTCTTACAAAATTGAAAAAGCCCCGCCAACGGCGGGGCCGCACCCTGATCCTTTTTTTCTACAGACCGTAGGAAACTGTAAATCTCAAAGTACGACCAGGTTCATAGGTGGGAACACCGGAGGCGAATGGATTGCGCATGTAGGAGAGGTGGCGGTAGTAAAGGTTGTCCGTTAGGTTATCCACCTCCAGCTTGGCGCTAACTTTACCCCAAACGTACTCCAAGCTCAGGTCGCTTCTCCACCAAGAGGTGGTAGGACGCTCGTTTAGCGTGGTATCAACCCGAGTCTGAGCGTCGTTCCAAATAAAGGATATACCCGCTCTGAAACCGTAGATCCTAGGAGTGTTCAATTCAATCCCTACCATCAGAGGGGGTGTCTCCGCGAAGGGTACCTTATCGGTCAGGTTCTGGGCGAATGTGTAGGTTGAAGTCAAACCCACCAGATCGTTCCAGAAGAGGGTAAAACGGTAGCCAGCTAAAAACTCGTTCACGTTTTTATAGGTTTGAGCCATAAGGGTCATGGTATCCATCTGGAAGGATTTCTTCGCAAGGTAGGATTGATCCTTCACAAAGTACGCATAGAGATCCACGTTGGCTTTGAGGCCGTACTCGGACAGGTTAGGTGCAAACTCAAAACGCCCACCTATTTTCTTCCCACACTTCAGATCGTAATTACCGATCCACCAGGGTTTACCCATGGGTTTTTTGACGTTTATATACACGTACTCCGGATCCGGAGGCTCAAGGGCCACCTCAAATATGCCCGCTATATCCTCCATCCCATAGCGAGCGGCGAGGTTGAAGATAGGATAAGGTTTGCTCTCCTTGGCATTAGGAGAGATAGCCTTCAGCTTCATCAAAACGTTGGGATCATAATTGTCATCAGGGGAGATAAAGTAGTACGCCAGTCCTCCCTTGACGAAGACTCCGAGACCGGGAACGCTCTCAAAGTTGAAGTTCCTTGCAAGATCCGCCTGTAGAACCTGTATGTTGGGAAGCATGTGGTTGTTGATCTTCATGTTCATGGCGGGCATCTCTATCACGTTATATCCAGACCACTTGCGGTAGAAGATCTCGTAAGAGAAGAGGACGAAATCGGGGTTGGTTATGCCGGCGTTCAGGACTTTGGCGTCTGTGCTCATCCGCATCATGGGATAGGTGGTACGCAGGGAGTTGTCCATGCGGTGGTCAAGGGTGTTGAAGTAAAACTTGTGGCCCATGAAGGAGACGTGGCCGCCGAACTGCTTGCTGTATATCTCATCCATCATCAGGTAGGGGAACAGGATCTTTTGGTAGTAGTTGGCCAGTAGGCCGTATCCCAACAGACCTTCCATGGCCCTACCGTTGAAAGTGATTTCGGCCACCCTGTAGGAGAGGTTGCCAGCGCCGGAGAAGCTGTCGGCTATGTAGGGATATATTTCTGTTATGCTCTTACCGGCAATGAGGGTGTCCATCTCCCTACGGTAGTTACTACCTACCGTGTAAGGAGTGCTTTGGGTGAATCTTGCGTAGAAACCTTGGTTGTACCCCTCCAAAGATACGCCAGCGTCAACGGCTGTGGCGGAGAGGAACCCTCCCATGACAAATCCCCTCGGTGTAAAATCGACCGGAGGGATTCGCCTTCTGACTATCACGCCACCACCTAAACCGGTAAAGTTGGAGGAGGAAACCGTCTTTACCTGCATGATGGAAACTTCAAGGGGATTCACGCGCACCGTCGGTGCGTCCATACGGTTAGGACAGGCGTTGTAAAACCTCTCACCGTCTATTGAAACGGGAACATCATGGGCTTTGAATCCGGAGACGTATATATCGGCGCTAAATTCGGGTCCCTTTCTGATTATGTCTATACCGAACTTCTCCAAAGTGCGGAAGGGAGACGTTTTACTGTAAGAAAACTCTGTCGTCCACCCTTTTTCATCCCCTATGACCAAGATGGGTGATCCCTTCCAAACATATTGGGTATCTACATCTACCTGCTGCGAAACGATTGCCAGTATCAACATAAGGCGAGTAGTATATACCTGAAGTTCTCCAATTTTGCACTATAAACCTAAGTACTATAAGGCTTAGAAGATCGTTGGCGAAATTCACCCCACGCTACCCTCCATCTCCAGCTCTATCAGGCGGTTGAGCTCAACGGCGTACTCCATGGGGAGGGTCTTGGTGAAGGGCTCTATG
>JAADCS010000150.1 GCA_013154295.1 Thermotogae bacterium | reverse complement strand
TCGACGGCCGCAAGGTCCAGCCCTCGGTGATCTCCTCGGTCTTCGGCTTTTTTCTGCTCTTTATCTTTACCAACATCCTTTTGGCCCTCTACCTTTACGCCCGGGGGTATGATGCTATGACCTCTCTCTCGGGGGCGCTGGCCATCGTGGGAAATATCGGCCCCGGCTTCGCCAGAGTCGGCCCCGCGGAGAACTTCGCCTTCTTCACCGACACCGACAAGATCGTCCTGGCGATCGGGATGATCATCGGCCGTCTGGAGTGCTATACGGTCTATCTGCTCCTGAGCGCCTCGTTCTGGAAACGGTTTTAGGGAGTGTCGGTGGGGGTGTCAGTGTTGGGAGAAGTAACAAGGAGCAAGTAGCAGGTAACAAATTAGAGAAAGCACGGCGTTTTGTCACCCTGGACGTGATTCAGGGTCCAGGGGCGGCGCGCTTTGAGGGATATTTTAGGATGGAGAGATTCTTGGTGTTTTGGGCCGTGGATTCCCGCATACGCGGGAATGACAAGATAGCCAGGTTCGTCACCCCGGACGTGATCCGGGGTCCAGGGATGATTGTGTCAGTGGGATAAGAGATGGGTTGTTGCCTATCGAACTTTCTCGGTTGCCGGAGGGAGAGTTTTTGATCCTTTGAGCTATGGATTCCTGCTTTCGCGGGAATGACAGAAAAAGGAGGTTTTTTTGGAAAAGCTCCCGTAAACCCTTGACAGGATTCCCTGTCCCTGTCAAAATCGCTCTCAGCTCTCAGCTCTCAGCTCTCAGCTCTCAGCTCTATTACAACAACCGCTATGGCGAATCCGCCGTCGTGGCTGATAGAGAGGGAGCTTTGTCGGATGGGAAAGCGCTTTTGCGCCTTGTCACTGAGGGTGAAGGTGGGAATGCCTTTAGAGGTTTTGGTGAGGCAGATATCATAAAAGCCAAGTTCTGAGCCGATGCCGCTGCCTAAGGCCTTAGCTACGGCCTCTTTGGCAGCCCAGTATCCGGCCAAAGAATTGACAGTATTTTTTAAGGTCTCTCTCTCCTCTACAGAAAGAAATCGTTCTGGAAACCGAGTGCCGAAACGCTCTAAAGCCTTTTGGATTCTTTCGATAGCCACCAGGTCAGTTCCGACAAATATCACAGCGACTCCTTGAAACTCTATGGGAAGAGATTGTACTATAATTGTTCATTCGTCAAAAAAGGGAGCAGAGAATGCGGGAGGCTATGGGGTATATTTTTGTGGTAATCGTAGCGGCTATCGTATCGATCACCGTATTTCACCCTCCTACATCGCCTCATATTGATACCATCGAAGAGCTGTGTGCAACCTCTTTATTCACAGATAGCTCTTCAAATGATCTCCCTAGAGGAAAATTCTTTTTAAAACTCCAAGAACTCAATCACAGTCTATCGTTAAAGAGTCGGATTAATACAGTGTGGATCCAAGAGAGGGTGTCGGAGCGGATAGATCACACTTCTAAAGAAGAGGGTAATGAACATAATGAGAGTGAAAAAATAGGGCAGAAATCCTCAGAATATCAAAGTAAGAAGTCATCAATAGACTTGAACAATTCGAATGAATCTGAAAGGCAGGAGGAGACAAATGAAACAGAAGATAGTACAAGCAGCTCCGCAGATCGATATGGGGTTGCTTTTTGGTTGCATCAAGAGGAAGAGGGGACGGAAGAGGGCAATCATACCGGATATAAATGGAAGGATGAACTTTCCCGGCTCTTGGAGGGGATAGGAGCACAGGCAGGAGATCCGGTATTTCTTCGAATATTCAAAGAGGAGAAAGAACTTGAAGTATGGATGGAAGTTGCGGGACGTTTTGAACTGCTGGAGCGTTTTAAATTATGTTATATTAGTGGAGAGTTGGGGCCGAAAACCTATAGTGAGGATGGGCAGTTTCCTGAAGGTTTTTATCAGATCAATTCACTTGAGCGTCCCCTCTCCCCTTTACCTTACCGCTATTTTGAACTCAGCTACCCCAATAGCTATGATCGTTATTACGATCGAACCGGAGAGAGGGTCAAGATCATAGGTTCTTGTGTGGGAAATGAAGGGGTTGGAGTATCGTCGGAGGTAATGGAGATACTTCATACCCTTGTACGTGAGGCCTTTTCTCGAGGTGAGACGATCGTACCGGTTCACAGCTTTCCTTTTCATTTGAGTATAGAGACACTCCGTAATCATTTAGGAGAAGAGTGGTACCTTTTTTGGGAAAATCTCAAGCAAGGATATGACCTATTTAATCGTACTCGGCATATCCCTCAGGTGTTTGTAGAAGAGGGAGAGTACACGTTTCGTTTACAGTTGTAAGAATCAGGCGAAACGAAGAAAAAGTCCGATTAGAAGAGAAAAAAAAGCGGTAAGGATCAGAACAGTGGGGGTGTGCCATCGGCTGGGCAACCCCCAGTTCTCTTGAAGATAGTGAGTGACACGCATAGCAGGAACACTCATAAACAGCAGCATCACTAGGCTAAATACCAGAGTCAAAACGATGTCCATTGAATTCATTACTTCACTCCGTAATAACTATGGATGAATTGGACTTCCGAATCGTTTTTGAGAGGAATTTCTTTGCGGATATTCCCCTGATCGTCAAGAATTTTGAGGGTATGCTCTTCCAACTTTAGATGGGTACGGGCCCATTGACGTTCTAACTCTTGGAGTCTTGGATAGAAGTTGACGGCATCAGGTTCCTCCTTGAAATCGGGATTGTCTTTACGGAGAATTTTAAGCCCTCCGAGAGCCTTTTCTATTTTAAAAGGGGCGTACTCCCGTACGAGAGGATAAATTCTAGGATCACGATGAGGTGGTCGGCCGATAATAAAAGCAACTGCTGCCAAGAAGGCCATCACAGCTCCTAACGCAAATCCCAACTTTCTACTAAACATCCCGTACTCCTTTATTGAGTTGGCGTGGCAAAGTATAGAGTCTCCTCGATTAGAGGTGGTTGACAGCTATCAAGGAGTCGAGATAAAGGTTCGTGGTACACTTCGGACACTTCAGGTCAAGGAGAGGGAATGCTGGCTAAGTTTTTCTATTTAGAAGGGGCTTATTTGATATTGGCGGGAATTATACTGCTTGTAACCCTGTTTGTGACTACGCGACCTTTTATGTCCCCTTCAGCCCCTCGCAAAGGTATAGTAGGCGTGGGGATTGTCTTGGCGCTTTTTATTGGAGCCCACTTCTGGATCACCACGACACGAATGGCGGAGGTTCGTCGTGCTTTTCAAGAGGGCAAAGCGGTTTTGTGTGAGAGTCGGATGCTTCGAAAAATGGCTCAATCTATTGAGATTAAAAAAGGGGTGGCCGGTTGGCAAATTCAGGAAGACTATTTTGTTTCCCCCAGCTACACTCGACCGTTTCATCTAGCCCGGTGTATTGTAAAATAACCTATCCTCTCTCTCTTTCGGAAAACTCTTTCCCATTGACCCATATCAATCCCCCCGGCTTTAAAAATTGAGATAATAGCCTATGCTCGTAGCAGCATAAGCCTAAAGGAGGTCCATTTTATGGAAAATTTCATCGGTTGGCCGGAGATAGCGCCCGATCAGTTTCTCCCGATCTTTATCATTGCGACGCTGGTATTGGTCTTTGGAGTAGGATATGCGGCGATTATCACCCTGGCCAAGATGGGATTCTTTTCCAAAAAATGGATGCCTGTCGGCTACTTGTTCTGGGGATTGCAGACCTTGAGTCTGTATGAGCTTGCCGTTCTGATCCACAGCAACCACTACACCACCAAGGTGCTGCTGGTGACGAT
>JAADCS010000066.1 GCA_013154295.1 Thermotogae bacterium | reverse complement strand
GGCTGGTGGCGGGAGGAGTCCATCCATCCCCCATCCCGTACGTGCATGCCACCACGACCACCACCCACAAGACCCTCAGGGGACCGAGGGGCGGTATGGTTATGACGGACCACGAGGATATCGCCAAGAAGATAGACAAGACCGTATTCCCCGGCATTCAGGGGGGTCCGCTGATGCACGTCATAGCCGCCAAGGCGGTGGCATTCAAAGAAGCCCTTTCCCCCCAGTTCAGGGATTACGCCCGGCAGGTGGTAAACAATGCGAAAGCCCTTGCGGAAGAGCTTATGAGACAGGGGCTGCGTCTGGTATCCGGCGGGACGGACAATCATCTGATGCTCGTGGACCTGAGATCCATCGGCATGAAGGGAAACGAGGCTGAGAAAATCCTCGAAGAGGTGGGCATAACCGTCAACAAGAACACCATCCCCTTCGACCCGGAGAAGCCCACCGTAACCAGCGGAATCCGCATCGGTACCCCCATCCTGACCACGAGGGGTATGAAGGAAGACGAAATGCGCCGTGTTGGACAGATAATAGCCAGAGTCCTCAAGAATCCAACTGATGAAACGAAGGACTGGGCAAGGGGCGAGGTAAGGCAGCTGGTGGAAGCCTTCCCATTTTACCGGGATCTGCTCTAAGTTTCACGAATTTATGAATTATTAAAGATGGAGGGGGATCCCCCTCCATTAAGGTTTATCTCAGCATTATGAACTTTCTGTAAACACTCTCTCCGGATTCTGTATACACACGCAACACATAAACCCCTGTTGTCAAGCTGGAAACATCCATCCGAATTATATGAAGCCCCCTATCGTATATTCCATCAACGGGTGTCAGGATCTTCCTTCCATTGATGCTATAAATCTCTATCTTTATCTTTTCCTTCTCAGGCATAGACAACCTTGCCACGAGTTCTTTGCCCCGCTCAAGATCCACGAGTTCAAAGCCAAATACGATCTTCTCAGAACCCGGTGCAGGCTTTTCTCCATAATCAACCGGTGTAAGGGGATCTTCAGTGAATATTGCTCTGGCCTCCAAAGTCTCATATCTGACGAAAATAGTGTCATTGCCCTCTACATGCAGATTCGTTCCAGAACTGGGATCCGATGTAAATCCAATAACAGCCTTATACAATCCGGAGCCGGGAGAAACTTCATACAGCGGTACATTCAAGCCCGTTGGATCGGATTTGGAATAGACCCGCAGAAGGATGGTATCCTCAATAAGATATGTTTTGGTTTTCTTAGTATTTTCGATCGTCTTGGAGAAATGGACATACTGAATTACGGCCTTCGAATCATAGGTATCATATACATTCCTATCCAGAAGGAGTCTGGGTTTAAATATGGCAGTATCCACCGTACTATAGAAAATCTCCACGGAATCCTCTGCCCCATTCTCATCATGGGCAATCAGGAGAACCCTGCCAGACATAATAGAATCAGGTACATTCCACATCAGTTTATTTCCATAGGTATACATTCCCACAGGAGCGTGCATGAGATACAGACTGAAGGCATCCCCATCTATATCACCAACAGTTAAATCATACTGATAAGTGCTACCCACCTGAGCCCTGATCTTTTTCGGATAATCTGCAATGTACGGAGGATTATTGGTGCTCTGCGAATATATAATTGAATCCACAGGCATACAGGTTTCAGGACTCTTGTTCCCAACCACATCGTATGTCCCAACTTTAAATACATAATTTCTTCCCCCTCGCAGATCTGTAAGAAATACCTTATTACTATCTCTGGATACACCGTAAGAGGTCCAGTATTTGTCCCTCGAAGACTTGAAATACACGCTATAACCTAATATCTCTGAAGTATCAATACCACTGGTATCCCACATTACCAGAATACCGCTATCTTGAGACTCCACTGTTATGGAACCAGGACAAGGAGTGGGATCCTCCTGACTGAATCTCAACCTAAAAGGTGAGTACACTGAAAATGCATATGGATCAGTTGTGGTTTGAGCACGTACATAATACTCGCCACTTTCAAAAAGAGGAATATTTACTCGATTAACTCCTTTGTCCAGACATGTCGAACCAACGAAGGTTCCCAGATCTTCCTTATCCTCGGCCAGGTACAGGTTTATACAGGTACTGTCTTTAGGAGCCCAAATCTCGATAGGATTACCTGCATCTATAACGCCGGATGAGGTATCCACGAAATCTACCAGAAGAGGAGGTCTTTCTGCCAGCGTGTATACGTTATAGTTGGTTCCTTCCTCCACTTCCACTCTCCACCTTCCATATTCGGGAGCATCTATGATATATATTCCCAGCCCATCCTTCTCCGCATAATACTGATACGAAGAATCATAAACCTGACCGCTGGGAGAAATCACCCTGCTGATAGGCACTTCTCTATTACCTATATCTCCCACGAACACCAGAATCCGGGGAGTATAAGCATCTACATTGAAATATACCACAGAATCAGCCGTCTTGGTAACCTGTATCAAATTATCATAGTTTGTACCAACGTAAAGATCTATATTTCCGGGATAAAATTCTACTCGATAAGCAAGGGTAATATCTCTATAAAAGCCAAGATTGTAAGGAGTATAGACGAACATTCCCTGTATGGTGTTATTAGTAAAGGTTCCATTTACCCCAGCGATTTTTATACTGGGAATAAACAAAATGATTGGCCAGGCCACTATTCTCGCAGAATCCAATCCTATATGTCCCTCGAATTGCCCATTTATGATAGTGCTCTGCATACTTGCTTCGAACTCTCCTCCCACAACAAATAGATTCATGGCGAATTCGAGATCTAAGGCACGCAAATCATATACGAGATAGGCCGATGCAAGGTCATATGTTTCCAATAGCTTCAAGGTCAATTCTGTAGCTTTAAAAAATGAAAATGGTGCACTTATAAAACAGCCCTCAGCTTTTATAATGGAAATCTCGGCGACTTCTGGACCTCCCGTGATACCTCCACATACGATCATTCGCCATGGACCTTTTCTTATATTAGAAATACCACCTCCAATATCTGTAAGGAATAACCCTGTAAGATCAATAGGCACTTTCAATCCCCCAAGTCCAAAATATATACTATCTATTTCACCCTCAATTATCTTCAAGCCCGAACTTATAGAAATAAATAATGGGATACTTAATTCCATTCCACCGATAAAACTGTTCGTGGGTTGTGAATAATACAACTCTATGTTAGCTAGTTTCCATCCTTCATGGACATAATATCCCGTTAACCTGATGTCCAAAGTGATGCCTTCATCTTTATCTACTATTAAAGAATCCACATATACACTGGTAAATGGCAAAAATAAAGAACCCATAACTTCAACATAGTCATGACTGATTTTGAATTTGGATATATGCACGATACACCCTGCAAGCCATATATTTCCAGAATCATGAGCAAAACTCAAGGTATCTCCAGAGTATTCTAATCTGAAGCCTCCCTCCGGGAAATTAATATATACATCGCCTATACGAGCATCCGAGTCTCCCCATAACACAGAACCATCATAGTAAATCGTATCGGTAAAATACAAGATATGATTCACATTTGGATTACCCGCCAGGACATAATACCCTCCCGAAGGATCGTTCTGGATACAACCCGCATATAACGTGATATAACTATTTACAACCAGCATGGTATCACATTCATTAGAAGAACTCCTTATTTCGAAAGTACCGGAATAAGCATAGATATTAGAATTATTCACATCGCTAACCTTGATCTTATAATCGTTACCATCGTTAAGGTCGTTACT
>JAADCS010000155.1 GCA_013154295.1 Thermotogae bacterium | reverse complement strand
CAAGGACGTGGGTAGGGAGGACGAAGCAGACGAACTCTCCCTTAAAGACCTCCTCTCCATCTCTCCTTCCCGAAACCTCAACTATCCTCTTTTTCCCCTCCTCTTTAACCACCTCCCCCTCAAACTCAACGGTTTCCCCAACCTTTACGGGCCTTAAAAACTTAACCGAAGCAGAGCCCAAAACCACGTTGGGGTGGTTTACCGCCAGCATCGCGCAGTAGTCGGCGGCGCTGAAAATAAAGCCACCGTGGACTAAGCCTTTATCGTCGGCGGCCATTACTGGAAGGGTTTTGAGCCTCACCACCGCCTTTCCTCCAGAGAGGGAAACGGGCTCGCCAGAGAGACTTCTGTCAATCTTTAGGTGGGTTTTAACCTCCACTTCCTCCTCCTAATTGCAGTTCTTAACGCAAATCCTCTCAGGAACTATCTTCCCTCCGCAGGAGGTAAAGCAGGCGTTGTACTCTTCTTTGCAGCCGCAGTCGGAGGGGCAGGAGAGGGAGAGTTCCCTAACAATTTCAGAAAGACTTGGCTTAGCAGGTTTTTCTGGAGGTTGAGGTTTTGTTTCGCTTAAGGTTTCAAGGGCCTCCTCAAGGTCGTCGGCCCTCTTGCAGACAAAGTAATCCTTCGTTTTCTTGCACCTCCTCTTAAAGTAGAGGTAGTCGTTGTAGAGCTCCCTGTAATTCCTGTTCCACTCAAGGAGTTCTCTCTGGTAGGCCGTATAGGCCCTCTGATAGGCTTCAAGGGCTCTGTTGTAGGCCTCAAGCTCTTTTGCGTAAATTCTCCTTGCGTCTTCCCTCACCTTTTCAAGGCACTCCTCCCTCTTCTTCTGGCACTCAGTCCTGCAACGGGTCAGCTTTTCGTCACACTTTCTTAAACACTCCTTTCCACCCGGCGGCGGGACGAACCTGTAAGAGACGGAAAATTCAGGCCCCCCGCAGCCGGCCGTCAAAACGAGGAGAAATCCCACAAAAAACCTCTTCAGCATAGCCCTTTCCCCCAACTTGAAATGGCAGCAGTAGCGGCTAAACTTATTTAACAAAATCTATCGGGGTATGGCAAATGGAGAAGGCAATTGAAAAGAGGCTGGAGAAGATAGCCCAAAAGTTTAAAGAGATAGAGGAGAGCTTGGGAAAGCCCGAGGTAATAGCCGACCAAAAAAAGTTTCAGGCCCTTGCAAGGGAGCACAAGGAGCTCCAGCCCATCTACGACGCCTACGCCGAGTACAAAAAGGCAAAAAAGGGAATAGAGGAGGCGATTGAGATTATTGAAACTGCCGAGGACGAAGAGTTCGTTGAGCTTGCAAAGGAGGAGAAGAAGGAGCTTGAAAGAAGGGCTGAGGAGCTTGAGGGGGAGCTTAAGAAGCTCTTAATTCCCAAAGACCCCAACGACGAAAAGAACGTAATACTTGAAATAAGGGCTGGAGCTGGAGGTGAAGAGGCGGCCCTCTTTGCCCAGGAACTCTTTAGAATGTACTCCCGCTACGCAGAGAAGAAGGGGTGGAAGGTTGAAGTCCTCTCTATGAGCGAAACGGGACTTGGAGGAGTTAAGGAAGTAATAGCAATGATCTCTGGTAAGGGGGCTTACTCAAGGCTCAAGTACGAGTCTGGAGTCCACAGGGTTCAGAGAATTCCCGTTACAGAGTCTGGAGGAAGAATTCACACATCAACGGCAACGGTAGCAATCCTTCCAGAGGCAGAAGAGGTTGACGTAGAGATAAACGAGAAGGACTTAAAGATTGACACCTACCGCTCCTCCGGCGCAGGAGGACAGCACGTTAACACCACCGACTCTGCCGTTAGGATTACCCACATTCCAACGGGGCTTGTGGTAACCTGCTCCAACGAGCGCTCCCAGATACAGAACAGAATTAAGGCAATGAAGATTTTGAGAGCGAGGCTGAAGGAGCTCTACGAAAGGGAGCAAAAAGAAAAGTTAGACTCGGCAAGAAGGAGCCAAGTCGGAACGGGCGACAGGAGCGAGAAAATCAGAACCTACAACTTTCCCGAGGGAAGGGTAACCGACCACAGGATTAAGCTAACCCTCTACAACCTTCAGGAGTTTCTTGACGGCGAGCTTGACCAGATGATTGACGCACTAGCTGCCGCCGAGCAGGAGAAGAAGATAGAGGCTTTAGCGAAGGAAGAATAGAAAAGGCCAATTTGACGTAAGTCATAGACATAGATCATATAAAAACCCCCTCCTGCCGTAGGAAAATGGAAGTGAACCTTAATAAGGAGGGGGTTTTATGCTTAGAAAACTCCTAACGACCCTAACGATCCTAGGGGGACTCCTTGCCTTTCAGGGTAGTGCCCACGCAGAAAGCGCCTGTATAGGCTGCCACAAAAAGGTAACTCCCGGCATAGTGGAACAGTTTTTGTCCGGAAAGATGGGTAAGGCCGGAATAGACTGCTCCGCCTGCCACGGCAGCGACCACACCACCATGACCGACTACTCAAAGGCAAAGATGCCCACCCCCGACACCTGCAAGAAGTGCCACCCGGTTCAGGTTGAGCAGTTTAGAGCCGGAAAGCACGACCTCGGCTGGATAGCCTTTAAGGCAATGCCGATGGTATCCCACCAGCCAAAGGCAATTGTGGGAGACGGCTACAAGGGATGTTCAGGATGCCACAAAATCGGCAAAAAGCCTCCCGAAGAGATGGCCCACTACCGCTACGGAAACGCCCAATGCGACGCCTGCCACACCCGCCACGCCTTCAGCAAGGCAGAGGCCCTCTCACCAAGGGCGTGCTCCAACTGCCACATGGGCTTTGACCATCCCCAATGGGAGATGTACATGTCTGCTAAGCACGGAATTATCTGGGCAATTGACGGGGAGAAACCAAACGGCAGAGCTCCCACCTGCCAGTACTGCCACATGCCAGAGGGAACCCACACGGTAGTAACTCCTTGGGGCTTCTTGGCCTTAAGGCTTCCGACGAAGGAGAACGTCCTCGCCCTCATCAAGGTAGCTCCCCAGCTTGAGAAGGAGCTCCGCTCCCTTGCAGAGAAGCTCCCCTCGGGCCACTACGTTGACCTTGACGACGACCCACAGTGGACTCTTGACAGGGCGATAATCCTTCAGGGAATTGGCGTTTTAGACGAAAAGTTTCAGCCAACCGAAAGGTTAGAAGTAGTGTTAAAGGCAAGGGTAGTAAGAGGGCCGGAGGAGTTTAACAAGCTCAGAATTGCAATGAAAAAGAGGTGCTACACCTGCCACTCCAAGCCCTACATAGACAAGCAGTTTAGGGCCGCAGACGAAATCATCAAGGCCGCAGACCACGAGTTTGCCAAGGCAATAAGGGCCGTTCAGGACCTCTACAGGGACGGAATTCTCCAAAAGCCCCCGGGCTGGAAGTACGCCCCTGACATCCTCCAGTTCTACGACAACCCAACCTCAGTTGAGCAGAAGCTCTACCTCATCTTCCTTGAGTACAGGCAAAGGGCCTTCCAAGGTGCCTTCCACATAAGCAACGACTACAGCCATTGGTACGGCTGGGCTCCCCTTAAGGAGACCGTGGTGGAAATCCTTGAAAAAGCAAAAGAAATGAGGGAACTCCACCAGCTTAAAACCTCCTCAAAGTAGCTGTTCTCTAAAGGGCGGGGCTCTCCCGCCCCCTTTTAAAAGTTTCTTGAATTCCAATCTTTTTATCTATAATTTCTCCTAAAATCCCCCTTTTAAGGAGTTTGCCCATGGCACAGGCTAAAAAAGAGGAGTTCCTCCCCAAGTGGATAGCTTGGGAAATCACCAGGCGCTGCAACCTTGAGTGCATCCACTG
>JAADCS010000167.1 GCA_013154295.1 Thermotogae bacterium | reverse complement strand
CCGAAAACATACACGATGCTTCCATCGAAGGCAGCACAGGCATTCTTCAGAGGTATTGGTATGCCGTCTATCTCCAGAGGCGTCCTCGATACGTATGCTGTCCCATCGAAGTACAGGTTGGTGTTCAGGTAGTCGATGGAGGTGGAGTCTCCTCCAATTAAATACCTTCCTGCTGTTGCGAAGTTGGCCAGTGGAAAGGGGAGATCGGGTCCCTGAGACCAGTTGCTTCCCAGGTCGGGGATAGCACACGAGGAGATAAGGAGTACGAGCGCCATGGAAAGGGTGGCCTTCCTCATGGGAAAATGTTAAGGGGAAGCCCGTTAAACTTTTCCAAATGCGGATCACCTTATTGGTGGGAATTTCTCTTCTTCTGTGGGCCTGTGCCAAGGTGGCCCCTCCTCCCGGAAAACCCGAGATGAATCCCCCCATCCTTAGTGTCAGATATGATTCTGTGTTCACGGGATTCCCTATCAATATTGGGGTGCGGGTGGTGGACGAGAGTCCGGTGAGGTATGTGAGGCTTTCAGCTTCTGATGGGAGAAGATACGAGGAAGTCTATCCCATGGTGAGGGAGACCACTCTGGTTTTCGTTCTCGACACCCTCTTCGATTACAGCCCCGACGATAGTGTATGGAAGGGAAGCGCATTGCGGGTGGAGGCAGCAGATATCTACGATAATTCTACCAGTAAAAGGCTCTTTATCAGGAATCCGGACTACATACCCCCTTCCGACACTGCCGGTGGCGTTAAGGGGAGGTAGGTTATCAATAATAGCCCATCTGGAAGTGGGTCTTCCATTCCCGGTTCTTTAAGCTGTATGCAAAGTCGAATCCGAGAACACCCAGCATGGGAACCTCTACCCTGAAGCCTACGCCCACAGCATCGTAGAACTTGGTAAAGTCGATCGTCTTCAAAGACCACCAGGCATTTCCAGCTTCATAAAAGGCCAGAAGATAAAGCTGATCGTTCACACGGAAATGTTCCTCGAAGGTGAAGCGGAAGAAGTGCCTCCCTCCGAGAACAGTTTTCCCCACCCTCGTTCCTATGCTTCTGAGATCGTAACCCCTGAGCCCGAAGTACCCCACGTCTCCCAGTGCGAAATACTCATCCGGAGGGATCTGCTGCGGGTACAGGATAGAGAATATACTTCCCCAGTTGAGTCGAGTCCAGGCCACCAATTTCTCTTTATATTGGGGGATATAGATCTGGAATTCGGGAAGGATCTTCGTATATCCGATATCTCCCCCCAGGGGTCCGCCGGCCACCTTCCAGGGTATTTCTACTTTAAATCCTTTACTGGCGTTGAATATGCGGTTCCTGGTGTCGTAAGTGAATGTGGTGGTGACGGAACTGAGAAGTATCTTCTCATGAGTGGTCCAGAAGTCATAGAAAGGAGTACCTTCATATAGGGGACTGATATTGGAGACTCCAATGTATTCGAGGGCATATCGGAAGGTGAGTTTGGAGAAAACATTCCAGAGCCTCTTGCCGTATGTGATGGAGAGACCGGTATTCCTCTGACTGAACGTATAGAGGTATCGGGAGGTACTGTAGATGCTACCTCCGAGGACAGTGGGCTCTCCACCGAACCATGGATCTGTAAAGGATAGGCTGAAATTCTTGCGGTAGATTCCATATTCTACCAGCAAGGATAGATTCCATCCCCTTCCCATAAAGTTGGGCTGCCTTACGGATGCGTTAACAAAAAAGCCTTCCAGCTGGCTATAGCTGGCACCGCCGCCGAATTGCCCGGTGGGCTTCTCTTCCACTTTGATCACCAGATCTATCAATGTGGAGTCTTCCGGGACGGGCTTAAAGTCTATGCCGATATTCTGGAAGTAGTTGAGGTAATATAGATTTCGGTATGAAAGCATCAATCGGCTCCTGTTGAAGTAATCGCCGGGAAATATGAACAGCTCCCTCCTTATTACCTCTTCCCATGTACGCTGGTTGTTTAGAATAGTGATCTTGCGAACCTTGACTTTCCAGTTCTCTTTGATGAAAAAGGTTATGTCAATCAGGGAATCCCGAACTGTTTCTTTTGGATTTACCTGGACATAGAGGTATCCGCTGTCAGCGTAAAGGCCGGAAATGTTCTGGATGGATTCGGTGAGCTTCTTCTGGGAATAGGCTTTGGGATCGTAAGGGAATTTATAAATCAGCTTATATTTGGTTTTTGTCAGGATATCGGGTGGTTTGTGGAAGGTTATGAGCTCAAATAGGGTAGAATCGGAAAACTTCTCATTTCCCTCGAAGGCCACATTACCGAAGTATTTCTTCTGTCCTTCGGTGATGAAAATGTCAATTATTGCAAAGTACTCCGCATTATCGTACTTGATCTTGAAGCTGTCCACCTTGGCATCTGGATAGCCATTGTCGTGATAGAATTCTTCTATTCGCTTTATATCCTCCCGCAATTTTTTCATGGATAGCCAGCCACCTCTAATGAGCTTTCGCCAGAAGTTGAGTTCTTTATTTTGCATTATTACTTTGAGAGTATGGTCTGGGATTCCTTTATTACCATGAAATACTATCTTCTTGATACGATATTTTTGGCCGAGGTTTCCGTCCACCACCACCTTTACGCCGGCTGCCCCGGTATGGACAGTCTTCAACTGGATCTGGGTATTGACATAGCCAGCCTTTTCATAGAATTTGATCAGTTCCCGCTTGAGTTTAAATAGATTGTAATCGGTGGCAGGCAGGCCTTTATAAAACTTGAGCAGGCTGTCGTTTAATTCCTTCGAGTTAACCTTTGGTATCTTGAATTCGAATCCCACTATCGTCGGGACGTCCACCGCTTTTATCAATAGATCTACAGTGTCCTTTCTCTGACTCGAGTATATGAGCAGGGTGTCGAGGAATCCAGCCTTATAGAAATTGTATACGTGGGTTTTGAACATTAGGGGAGAAAAAGGGCGTCCCGGATACGCCTTTAGATAGCTCTTGGCGGTTTCGGCAGGTCTGTATTTCAATCCCTCCACCTGGACGTTACCGATGACCTGCGCTGTCAGGAATAGCCACATGAATGCTGACAATTATAATCTCTCCTGCTGTTCCATCGTTAAACTTATACCGTGAGGGAAGCCCTTTCCTTCCTCGTTGCTGTTTATGTCTGGTGGTTTGCCTTCTCCAGTCCTGTGGATTTCTGGTATAGGATTTACTTTGCGGGGGCCGTTCTGCTTTCCATAGCCCTTTCCGAAGACATGGTTTTAAGATACTTCGAGCCCAGTATACGGGATGGTGTGATTGGAATAATATCTGGTGTGATCTTCTACCTGCTGGTGGTGCTCTCGATACGCCTTCTCCCTCTATCCCCTTTGATATCGGGTGTAGAAGTTCTGGAATCATTCAGGGATCTTGCCCCCGCCTATGTCTACGCTCCTGTCACCTTGGCAGTTGCTGTGGTGGAGGAGTTGTTCTGGAGGGGTTTCATGCTCCTTCGGCTCTACAGGAAGATAGGAAATTTGGGGATACCTTTGGCGATACTTCTCTATGCTATGGGCCATGTATTTACAGGTATGATTGTGCTTCTGGTGGGGGCGCTGGTGGCGGGAATCTACTGGACTTTGCTACTTTTATGGAGGAGGAACCTCCTTACTCCAGTAATATCTCACCTTACCTGGGATGCGTTGTTGCTGGTTTGGGGAGTTTGATCGGAGTGTAAAATTAGAAAATCTATTAAAATTGTCAGAAAAGGAGGTGAGCCATGAGAGGCATAGCGGTAGTTGCGGGTCTGCTCCTGGGGATGGGGGTCCTTTCGGCCCACTGCGAGATCCCCTGC
>JAADCS010000169.1 GCA_013154295.1 Thermotogae bacterium | reverse complement strand
CAAGACAGTGACGGAGATGGGTTGCCTGATCGTTGGGAAGATGACAAAGGGCTAGACTCATCTGATTGTGCCGACGGGGCGGCAGATCGTGATCACGATGACTTAAGCAACCTTCAGGAGTATCTCTACGGCACAGATATGGAAGATCCCGACAGTGACGGAGATGGGATGGATGATGGCTGGGAGGTGAGCTATCAATTGGATCCACTAAATCCCGGTGATGCTTCTCAGGATAATGATAAAGATAGCTATTCCAACCTTGAAGAGTTCCAAGCGGGTAGCGATCCACTTGATTCTGAGGATATTCCCAAAGAGAACATTCTCCCTCAAGCAATACCTCAAGTCTCTGTGACCACTCTTGTAGAAGGAGAAGAGGTGACTTTTGACGGGACAAAAAGTGTAGATAGCGATGGTGAGATTGTTGGTTTTTTGTGGAGAGACGGAGATACGATTCTTTCCGAGAGTTCGAGCTTTGTGACGGATCAACTCCGAGCCGGAACTCATCGTATAGAATTGACGGTTACGGATAATCGTGGTGGAATGAATACTAAAAGTATTATAGTGACTGTACTTCCCGAAAACCTTTCCGAGGCGGTAGAGATAACCGAGATCAATAAGAGGGTAAGTTCGTCAATCGTCAACGAGCAGCAGTGGTATAAGGTGTATTTGAAGCGCGGTGAGGGGTATACCATAGTGTTGGAGCCCCATATCAATGATGGTACGATGGGAGTGTATCTCTATGAACCGGATGGTTCAACACGTATTACTTACGACTATAGTATTTATGATGGGGAGATGGGTAAGCTTCGTTTGACAGCAGCGACGAGTGGGTATTACTACATCAATGTGACACGAAGAGGGGCGTTGAGTGGGAATTACCATCTTAGCGTTTATCCGGCCTATTGGAATATCGGTTATAGCGATGAAGAGGTCTCTTATAATGGGGATAGCTATCAAGCCCACTATCTCCATAGCGGTCAAGTAGCTGTGGAGGGGAGCGGCCGGGATAATTGGCTGCGCTTTGAAGGAAAAGCAGGACAGAGCTATACCCTTACCTTTAGACCCCACCTGGGGAAAGAGTATCGCGGAATGAATATCTATCTTTACCAGAAGGGGGATGGATCGACACTTTCGTCAGTAACGGCGTATGAGAGAGAGGATGGAACAGGCTATAGTATTACTTTCGATGCGGCGGTAGATAATGTTTACTATCTCAAGCTAGATAGCAGCTATCCCGGATCGGTGGATATTACGGCCCTGGAGGTAGAGCCCGATAGTGACGCAGATGGGGATGGGCTGAGTGCGACGCAGGAGTATATGATCGGGACCGACCCGGACAAAGCCGATACCGACGGTGACGGAGTGGATGACAAAGAGGAGTTCTCTCAGGGAGAAGATCCTCTTGCTCCATAAAGATAGATTTCAGTAAAATAAAATTTATATCAATTAAAAAATCAAGAATTACTAAGTAAGGAGGGATATTATGGCAAAGGGGATGAAAGTATTACTTTCTATAGTCTTCGGAGCTAGCTTTGTCCATTGCGGGCAATGGGTTGAGCATCCTGTAGTAAAAGAAAGTACAGAAATGAAAAAAGAGCTCTCTGCTGTCTCTAAGACAAAAATCAAGAAAACTCTAGCAGGTAAGAGTTTTTATATCGTGCACCAAAACGGGCATTGTAACGAAGAGGGAAATATATGGGTCGGTGAGTATGAGTGGGGCAAAGTAAAGTTCAACTCCAAGGTAACCAAGCTGGATCTTAAAATTCTTTCAAAGCCTAGATGGAAGGAGACCTTCAAAGTTCGGCCTGTTTATAATGGGGTGAAGTTTACAGAAGAAGATAAGCTCACTTCGTTCTTGACTCTGGAGAGATCAAAGTATCTTCAGTTTGAAGATGTATCGATTAGCCGTCTCTACAAGAAAAAAGATGTAGCGATTGATGCCTATGAAGAGATGAAGGCTCGCACGAATTTTCTTGAGAGTGATATAGATAATACTATGTATTATATAGTAGACGAAACCAGTTTGGAGACTATGAGAGTGGTTTTCGAAGGCGGAAACCTCCTTCTCTCCGGCTTTGATGATGAGAGTCAATGGTATGACTTTTATTTAGAGAGTGACGGACTTGCAAATCGTCTTGTGGTAGAGGTGGCAGATGATGAGTATGTATATGCATATGTAGAAGAACGTACATCTGATTATCTCCAAGTGGCAGTGACAGGGGTAGGAGAGCCTCAAGAGTACAAGATGAACCAATGGTTCAAAGCCAACTATGGACGTAAAGTATCCAAGCTCGGTGATGACGCGAATAAACTTGCCAATACCTTTATCAAAAAAGGGCTTGAGCTTGAAGGGATACAGTTTGCCCTCACAAAAAAAGGGGAAGTGCTAGGGGATGGATCTTTGAAAGGTTGGTGGAGAGTCACTGAGGGTAATAGCTTGGATTTAGTCTTGCCGGTGGCAGACACCTATCGCTATGTAAAGTTTGTTTTGGAGGATGGTACGCTAACTATCTATGAGGATGAACGGGTCCGACACTATCGCCTTTATCGAGATGAAGAACTAGCCCAAGCTTTCAAAGCACAGGCGGTTGAAGGGGTAAGTGCCAGTAAGATAAAAAGATTTTTAGTAGGTAAAAGCCTCTATGTCAAAGAAGCGACGGATGAAGGTGTAGATATTCTTCAGCTCAATTTTGAGAAAGATGGAAAACTATCTTTTGAATGGTATAACCCTTGGAGTGGAAAAAAAGAGAAGTTTGAGGTAGGGAAGTATCGAGTCGATGCGCTTCGTCACGGTATAGTGACTATGAGTTCGGATGGAACGCATGAGGAGTTTCATCGTGTCATTGAAGTGACCAAAGATAAGATGGTCATTCAAGAAAACGAAGGAGAGATCACCTATCTCTATCGAACACGCAGTGAAGTGACAGAAGGGATCACTACTTGGATACATTGTCCAGAGGTGGGTTATAGGGAATAAAAAACGTCTAACCTCCCAAATAAGCCTCTTTGACCTTCTCGTCGTGGAGGAGCTCGCGGGAGGGGCCTTCCCGGACGATACGGCCGTTTTCCAGGACGTAGGCCCGGTGGGAGTGGTTCAGGGCCAGGTGGGCGTTTTGCTCCACCAGGAAGATGGTCACCCCCTCTTGGGAGAGCTCGCTCAGTACCCCGAAGATCTCTTCGACGATGACGGGAGCCAGGCCCATCCCCGGCTCATCTAGGAGCAGGAGTTTTGGGCGGCTCATCAGTGCGCGGCCTACGGCCACCATCTGCTGCTGGCCGCCGCTGAGGGTCCCGGCGTAATCCCGGCGCTTCTCGTAGAGGATCGGGAAGCGCTCGTACACCTTCTGAAGATCTTTTTCGATCTTTTTTTTGTCCCTGCGGGTGTAGGCCCCCAGAAGGAGATTGTCCTCGACGCTGAGGATCCCGAAGAGTCCCCGTCCCTCAGGGACCTGGGCGATCCCCTCCCTGACCCTCAGATCAGAGCCCCAGCGGGTGATTTCTTCCCCCCGGTATCGGATCGAGCCCTCCTTGGGACGGATCAGACCGCTGATGGTCTTAAGTAGTGTACTTTTGCCCGCACCGTTGGCACCGATAAGGGCCAGGAACTCCCCCTCGGCCACTTCCAGGTCGATAGAGCGCAGGGCTTCAATCTTGCCGTAGTTAACCGATAGGTTTTTCAAAAGCAACATGAGATGTTCCTTTTGAAAAAGAGTAGGTAGAGTTTTCGGCTGACGCCGAAGAGTGAAAAACGAAAAACGAAAAGTGAAAAGTTTCGGTTTGCGTT
>JAADCS010000144.1 GCA_013154295.1 Thermotogae bacterium | reverse complement strand
AGTCGGAATCGCTAGTAATCGTGGATCAGAATGCCACGGTGAATACGTTCCCGGGCCTTGTACACACCGCCCGTCACACCATGGGAGTGGGTTGCAAAAGAAGTAGGTAGCTTAACCTTCGGGAGGGCGCTTACCACTTTGTGATTCATGACTGGGGTGAAGTCGTAACAAGGTAACCAATCTCTGGAAGATCCGCGCGTACCGAGTTCTAATTCACTGGCCGTCGTTTTACAACGTCGTGACTGGGAAAACCCTGGCGTTACCCAACTTAATCGCCTTGCAGCACATCCCCCTTTCGCCAGCTGGCGTAATAGCGAAGAGGCCCGCACCGATCGCCCTTCCCAACAGTTGCGCAGCCTGAATGGCGAATGGCGCCTGATGCGGTATTTTCTCCTTACGCATCTGTGCGGTATTTCACACCGCATATGGTGCACTCTCAGTACAATCTGCTCTGATGCCGCATAGTTAAGCCAGCCCCGACACCCGCCAACACCCGCTGACGCGCCCTGACGGGCTTGTCTGCTCCCGGCATCCGCTTACAGACAAGCTGTGACCGTCTCCGGGAGCTGCATGTGTCAGAGGTTTTCACCGTCATCACCGAAACGCGCGAGACGAAAGGGCCTCGTGATACGCCTATTTTTATAGGTTAATGTCATGATAATAATGGTTTCTTAGACGTCAGGTGGCACTTTTCGGGGAAATGTGCGCGGAACCCCCATTTGTTTATTTTTCTAAATACATTCAAATATGTATCCGCTCATGAGACAATAACCCTGATAAATGCTTCAATAATATTGAAAAAGGAAGAGTATGAGTATTCAACATTTCCGTGTCGCCCTTATTCCCTTTTTTGCGGCATTTTGCCTTCCTGTTTTTGCTCACCCAGAAACGCTGGTGAAAGTAAAAGATGCTGAAGATCAGTTGGGTGCACGAGTGGGTTACATCGAACTGGATCTCAACAGCGGTAAGATCCTTGAGAGTTTTCGCCCCGAAGAACGTTTTCCAATGATGAGCACTTTTAAAGTTCTGCTATGTGGCGCGGTATTATCCCGTATTGACGCCGGGCAAGAGCAACTCGGTCGCCGCATACACTATTCTCAGAATGACTTGGTTGAGTACTCACCAGTCACAGAAAAGCATCTTACGGATGGCATGACAGTAAGAGAATTATGCAGTGCTGCCATAACCATGAGTGATAACACTGCGGCCAACTTACTTCTGACAACGATCGGAGGACCGAAGGAGCTAACCGCTTTTTTGCACAACATGGGGGATCATGTAACTCGCCTTGATCGTTGGGAACCGGAGCTGAATGAAGCCATACCAAACGACGAGCGTGACACCACGATGCCTGTAGCAATGGCAACAACGTTGCGCAAACTATTAACTGGCGAACTACTTACTCTAGCTTCCCGGCAACAATTAATAGACTGGATGGAGGCGGATAAAGTTGCAGGACCACTTCTGCGCTCGGCCCTTCCGGCTGGCTGGTTTATTGCTGATAAATCTGGAGCCGGTGAGCGTGGGTCTCGCGGTATCATTGCAGCACTGGGGCCAGATGGTAAGCCCTCCCGTATCGTAGTTATCTACACGACGGGGAGTCAGGCAACTATGGATGAACGAAATAGACAGATCGCTGAGATAGGTGCCTCACTGATTAAGCATTGGTAACTGTCAGACCAAGTTTACTCATATATACTTTAGATTGATTTAAAACTTCATTTTTAATTTAAAAGGATCTAGGTGAAGATCCTTTTTGATAATCTCATGACCAAAATCCCTTAACGTGAGTTTTCGTTCCACTGAGCGTCAGACCCCGTAGAAAAGATCAAAGGATCTTCTTGAGATCCTTTTTTTCTGCGCGTAATCTGCTGCTTGCAAACAAAAAAACCACCGCTACCAGCGGTGGTTTGTTTGCCGGATCAAGAGCTACCAACTCTTTTTCCGAAGGTAACTGGCTTCAGCAGAGCGCAGATACCAAATACTGTTCTTCTAGTGTAGCCGTAGTTAGGCCACCACTTCAAGAACTCTGTAGCACCGCCTACATACCTCGCTCTGCTAATCCTGTTACCAGTGGCTGCTGCCAGTGGCGATAAGTCGTGTCTTACCGGGTTGGACTCAAGACGATAGTTACCGGATAAGGCGCAGCGGTCGGGCTGAACGGGGGGTTCGTGCACACAGCCCAGCTTGGAGCGAACGACCTACACCGAACTGAGATACCTACAGCGTGAGCTATGAGAAAGCGCCACGCTTCCCGAAGGGAGAAAGGCGGACAGGTATCCGGTAAGCGGCAGGGTCGGAACAGGAGAGCGCACGAGGGAGCTTCCAGGGGGAAACGCCTGGTATCTTTATAGTCCTGTCGGGTTTCGCCACCTCTGACTTGAGCGTCGATTTTTGTGATGCTCGTCAGGGGGGCGGAGCCTATGGAAAAACGCCAGCAACGCGGCCTTTTTACGGTTCCTGGCCTTTTGCTGGCCTTTTGCTCACATGTTCTTTCCTGCGTTATCCCCTGATTCTGTGGATAACCGTATTACCGCCTTTGAGTGAGCTGATACCGCTCGCCGCAGCCGAACGACCGAGCGCAGCGAGTCAGTGAGCGAGGAAGCGGAAGAGCGCCCAATACGCAAACCGCCTCTCCCCGCGCGTTGGCCGATTCATTAATGCAGCTGGCACGACAGGTTTCCCGACTGGAAAGCGGGCAGTGAGCGCAACGCAATTAATGTGAGTTAGCTCACTCATTAGGCACCCCAGGCTTTACACTTTATGCTTCCGGCTCGTATGTTGTGTGGAATTGTGAGCGGATAACAATTTCACACAGGAAACAGCTATGACCATGATTACGCCAAGTTTGCACGCCTGCCGTTCGACGATTAGAGTTTGATCATGGCTCAGATTGAACGCTGGCGGCAGGCTTAACACATGCAAGTCGAGCGGTAACAGGGGGTGCTTGCACCCCGCTGACGAGCGGCGGACGGGTGAGTAATGCATAGGAAACTGCCCAGTAGTGGGGGATAGCCCGGGGAAACCCGGATTAATACCGCGTACGCCCTTCGGGGGAAAGCAGGGGATCTTCGGACCTTGCGCTATTGGATGTGCCTATGTCGGATTAGCTAGTTGGTGGGGTAAAGGCCTACCAAGGCGACGATCCGTAGCTGGTCTGAGAGGATGATCAGCCACATCGGGACTGAGACACGGCCCGAACTCCTACGGGAGGCAGCAGTGGGGAATATTGGACAATGGGGGCAACCCTGATCCAGCCATGCCGCGTGTGTGAAGAAGGCTTTCGGGTTGTAAAGCACTTTCAGTGAGGAGGAAAAGTTGGTCGTTAATACCGGCCAGCCTTGACGTTACTCACAGAAGAAGCACCGGCTAACTCCGTGCCAGCAGCCGCGGTAATACGGAGGGTGCAAGCGTTAATCGGAATTACTGGGCGTAAAGCGCGCGTAGGTGGTTTGATAAGCGAGATGTGAAAGCCCCGGGCTTAACCTGGGAACGGCATTTCGAACTGTCAGGCTAGAGTATGGTAGAGGAGTGTGGAATTTCCTGTGTAGCGGTGAAATGCGTAGATATAGGAAGGAACACCAGTGGCGAAGGCGGCACTCTGGACCAATACTGACACTGAGGTGCGAAAGCGTGGGAGCAAACAGGATTAGATACCCTGGTAGTCCACGCCGTAAACGATGTCTACTAGCCGTTGGGACTCTTGAAGTCTTAGTGGCGCAGCTAACGCACTAAGTAGACCGCCTGGGGAGTACGGCCGCAAGGTTAAAACTCAAATGAATTGACGGGGGCCCGCACAAGCGGTGGAGCATGTGGTTTAATT
>JAADCS010000048.1 GCA_013154295.1 Thermotogae bacterium | reverse complement strand
CTGGTATGATGTTACGCAATTGAAGAAGCGGTATCCATTAAATTGTATTATAATTCCGCAGTATTTATAATGCAATCACTCGGCCGGACACGGAATTGTAGATATAAATGTCAGAGGGTACCAGGGTGTTTTATAGCTGCCACGTTACCGCTGGCCTAAATACTGCTTCACTGGAACCTCTAGTGATTAAGAAAGAATTACCTTAGGTGTAGACCGGATAGTGAGGAGGCTTGAGGCATAAAGGATAGTATCTTTGCCTCTCCTGATCATCGCTCGCTTCATTTTTGGAGTAGAGAGGGCAGCAGTATCCGAACTGGTATCACTCTGCGGCTAAATAGCCTCCAAGTGAAACCACTATCCAGCCTGCCAGGGAGGTAACGAGATCATGAAGAATATGTACTAAAGATCCGTATCTGGAGCGAGGGATATGGGGCCATCACCCACGTGGTAAGTGTTCAAAATCTCATCCCCCTGAAGCAGGAGAATGCGATCGTTGGAAAAATCTGCTACAACCAAAGTGTCCCCTTTAAATCCACAGGCTGATAGGTTCAGATTTAAAGTGTCTACCTGTGTAATCCTTTCGGTTGCCCAGTCGTAGACAGTTATCTTCCCCTCCCATCCTACCAGGAAAAGTTGTCCCCTCTTTGATAGACAAGCCGCACCAGGGTTTCCACCGATGAAAGTGCTGTCTATTAACCGACCGTCCCTTAGACGGAAAAGCCAACCCTCCACAGATGAATAATCGCCGGTAGCCAGAGCGTACACATCTCCCTCTGGATCCGCTACCACTACCTGTAGGTTGGTTCCAAATCGCAACGAATCCGTCACGTTCAAGCTGTCGATCTTTAAAACGTACAACGTGCTCCTATAACCATCTTGGTAGGCACTACACGCCACATAGAGGAGATCTCCCACAACCACCATACCCTCTGGATTTTTACCCACAGCTATCTCCTCTACGAAATCGGTACCAGAAAACACGCTTACGGTGCTGGTTAGAAGGTTACTAACGAACAGACGATCAGTTCGGGGATCATAGGCTGTGGCCCATGGGTTTCTACCTGTACCCACGTACATAGTATCCACGGTTCCTTCGGTTAAGACGTACTTTAGTATGCTATTATCGCCGGAGTTGGTTATAAACAGCGTATCACCCACCAGGTTCAGATCGTTGGCCCACATACCGGCCATAAAAACTCTGGAAGCGGAATCTGAAGCGTACCAGACTTCGGGAGAAAGGGTCGTTAGGATCCAAACTCCGGCCTTTGTACCATCTAAGGAGGGGGGAGCATCCTCTACGATCTCAAACCTTTCTATACAAGAGAGTAGAACCGACACCATTAGTAGGCCTACTCCCAGTTTAGTCTTACCCACTTGGTTATCCTCCCCATACTCCGAGTCTCACCGAACATATCTCCCTCGTCGTACTTTAGGAGGTATAGATTGACCAGATCCACTCTCAAGCTATCCCTTCCGTCAAGTATGCAATAGCCGGGGACGTAAGGCAAAAGTTGGAAACTGACCTCCGGTGTGTCAGTTATGATCTCTACATAGCAGTAATATCCGAGATCATCATAACCTATGAGTCTCAACATATAAGAGTTGGCCGTGGGTTCTGAAGCCCATCGTATGGTATGGGTACCTCCCACGTGTAGGGTGTCAGGTATGGAATCCAGAAACTGACTATCAGGGGGGTACGGCATGATCAAAGGCAATGACCATCTCTTACGAAACTCGGCGTTTATTATTATGGCGGCGCACAACGAATATTCATCACCAGGCCCCACTATGGGCTCACCGGAGGCGGTATCGTAGTTGAAAAAAAGCCTGCGATAAAGAGCATCTAAACGATCGTCCCTTTTGAAGAAAAAGACATCGGGATCGTCTCCAAAACGTAGGCAAGCGGTATCACTAACATCTCCTCTCACCAACCACACGACCCCGCTTTTAACCCCTGGACCCAGTTTATCGGTCCCCTTATAGACCGAATCTATGTAGGATACGCAGGAGTCTAAAGTATCCGCCCACATCTCCGAGGACCACACGTAGGTCCCTACCCTGCCCTCCGGTGGGTAGGGATACCTACACGTTGCCAAAACTATCCCTACCGTTATAAGTAGTCTCTTCAAGATGTAGGATTCTAAGGTCGGTAGCTATTCTACCACCTATAGGTCACACCGAAACTGAGCAAGTGAGCGCTAAACGAGTACTTACCGGGCATGTAGGGGGCGTTGTAAGAGTAACCATCGTTTGAGATCTCCCTTTCGGGGGTACGGGTATAGGTGTAGGACAGATTGTAGGTCCAAAAGTCACCTGGAGTGAAACTCAAGCCGCCGGAGAACCCTATACGGTTGCCGACGTCGGGTATGAGGGGGTTGAAGGTGCTATCGGGTATGGGGGACTGGTCGTACGCAAAGCCAAACCTCAAAGAGAGCCACTCGGTTAGATCCAACTTGGTTCCCACACCCACTTCAAACACGTTATGCCAATTGAAGTGGAGGGTATCACTCTTTATCTGTTGGTAGAGCAATGTAAGGTCGTCAAAATCCACACTGACATCCTTAAGTACGCTCCAAAATACGTAGTTGAATCCCAAAGAGAGTGTGAAAATCTTCACAGGTCTGAAGGAGAGACCCAGGCCTATATCCGGAGGCAAGGGTAGCTTGGTGGAACCTTCGCCACTCCCTTGGAAGATATAGCCACTGAAGAGCATGGCCAGATCCGGGGCATGTTCCACTATGTAATCGTTACGCGGGGTAAAAAGCTGTAGTTTTATTTGACTGTGAAGATGGGCTGCCTCGTAGTACCGTCCCGTAAAAGATAAGGAGAGAGCCTCCCCCATGTACCACGTTAAGCCAGCGGCTACGCCGTAGGATATACCGTAGGCCTTTAGCTTGGTATCTATCGGCCATAAACGATACTCTATGGGGGCTCCGGCGGCTGCCTCGTCTATGGTAGCTGGGTCCAACAGAGTTACCTTCCTAACCAGAACCGACATAAAAATAGGGCCAGTCGCTAGACCTATACGGAAGGGACCCAACTCACGACCAAATCCGAACCATATAGCCACCGATTTAAAGTCGGATTCCCAATCGTACTTGGGATAAGAGGGAGCCTCCCACGTGCTGTCGTAGGCGTTGTAGTAGTTGATGGGTGGATCGTAAAGATCCCACTTGGTTCCCATTCCAAAGGGTGCAAAAACCGCAAAACCCCACGTGGAACTTTCACCGTAAAAGACGGCACCGAAGGAAGGTATCAAAAACGGAGGGGATTCGCTGTAAGCTCTATTGTCCTTGAGCCTCGGATAGCCTCCGTCATATCCCAAAAGGTTGGTGTTCATCTGGTATGAGGCTATGGGAGCTATAGTCAAAAGATCGACCCCCGCGGAGTTTCGTTGATCGGCCAGAAGAGCTGGATTCCAGTATATGGCGGAGTAGTCGCTGACCAGGGTATAGTTCACTCCCCCTATTGCAAAACTTTGCGTACCGAACGAAAGCCTAAATCCCGATGCTACGATTAACGCTATCATTTTCACCTCCTTTACAAAACCGTTAGACTGGAGATTATAGGCCCGAAAGGAACTATCCAAAGTAAGGTACCGCCGCAAAGTACTCTTGAGATGGTACGCTCTTTAAACGACCGACTACTCTCTCTATGGGCACGGCTGCCTTTTTGAAGGAGTTGTAGGCGGTTACCAAACCGAACTTACCCTCCTGTGCCAGTTCAAAGGCGGAATGGCCCATCTCGTGAGCTATGAGACGATCGTAGGCGGAGGGTGTCCCACCCCTTAGAACGTAGCCAATTTCGACGAAGCGGGTTTCTATCTCCAGCTCTCTTTCTATGAAGCGACGCAAATATATTCCCACATTCTCTTCCTTCTGGCGAGCATACCTCACCCCCTCGGCCACTGCCACTATACTGAAGCTCTTCCCTATCTTCTTTCTATGGAGTATGTAATCCATGATCTCGTTTTCACTTAAGGGGAACTCCGGTATCACTATAACGTCAGCTCCGGAGGCCATACCCGCATAGAGCGTTATCCAACCGGTGTGCCTTCCCATGAGCTGAACTACGAACACCCTCCTATGGGACTCGGCGGTAGAATGCAACCTATCTATCAACGAAGCTGCAACCTGAACGGCCGTGTTGAAACCTATGCTTTCGGTCCCCCAAATATCGTTATCTATAGTCTTTGGAATGAAGATGATCTTACCCCACATCTTCCAAAAGGCGTAGGCTATGTGGATTGAACCGTTGCCTCCTATGACCACAAGGGCATCCAAGTTTTCCAAAGCGGTTAAAGTTTTTTCGATTTCCCTGCGGGACCTAAGAGGGTTGTAGCGGGATGTTCCCAAGATCGTGCCTCCCAAAGGTAGAATGCCGCTTACATCCTTGGGTGCCAACACCTTATACTCGCCACGGACCACGCCTTCCCAACCGTTCAAAAATCCCAAAACCTCAACCCCCTCCCGTAAAGCTCTTTTCACGAAAGAACGTATCGCTGCATTGAGACCGGGGCAATCTCCACCGGAAGTTAGTATGCCAACCTTTCTAAGCGCCATGGCGAGATTCTACGCTGGCCTACCGCATGATGAGTACGCGGGTGAAAGTGCGGACGGTTGAGGTTTCATCATTGGCCTCGAACACGACCACATATATCCCGTTGGCCAGATCCGGGAGATCCACCCTCACCGAGTTGAACCCCGCCGTGTGGTTGCCCAAATCGTAGCTTCTTATGAGACGACCCGTAGTAGTATAGAGACGCATTTTGACGTTTGCATCGCGCGACAGCTTGAAGGTCATATAGAACGGCCCTCCCCTGTAGGGGTTGGGATAGGGAAGGAGATCTCTCACGGTTAGAGAATTTTCAACGAAGTTCAAATCCCAGAGACTGTACCCCTTTATCCCGCGGGCGCTGTTTATGGAAACGGCCACTTGATGGGTACCGGGGTCACTGCTGTAGTCTATCAGATAGGATGCTATCGCCGTGGTGTCGCCGGTTATTTTAACCTGCAGCACATCAGAGTATCTGTTATCCAAGAGTATCCGTGGAGGTGAAGCGTCTTTTCCGGTCGTTCTTATGTCAAACCCCTCGTTACTGTAAAATTTGAAGGTCAAACGGACTGTGGTGGGAAGACGAAATCCATCGTGTAGTTCATCGCCGGCATAGTAGCCCTTCACTCTGGGTTTTTCAGTTCCCAAGGAGGGATTAACGTGAAGGATAGGATAAAACCCTCCTCTGGCGTTCCATCCGTTCCACCAAAGTAGTAGGGATTTCTGTATCACGGTATCGGTGGTGGTATCACTTAGCTTACCCCTAAGTGGGATCCAAAACCGGACCGAATCCCTATCAACCTCTCCTACGAATACCACGGGTCTTTCCGTGTGAAATTCATAAACCGATGGAGAACAGGTGAAGGAAACAGTGTCAAGATCCGGTAGGTCGGTCGCTGCGAACCAACCCTTGCCCCCACCTATGGCCCAGTTTATATCCCCCCGTATCAGGGTGTCGGATAACACGGGAGCCAATGCATTCAGCTCTACGGAAGCTCTTTTGCCCATTCCGACGACCGGTAATACGGGGTCGGGTAGAGCCAGTATGGTTGCCGGATCACCCAAAAGTACGTAGTAGCGTTGGTTCTTTCCCTGGAGAGCCAGGTAACCGAAGGGAGCGTGTCCGTAGGAGTCAATATATCTGTATATGGCCGAGGCGTAGAAGGCGTTAGAAGAAGCGTAGGAAAGGGCTGTGGAGGAAAGAACGGCGATGCTTCTATTCCTACGTATCATGAATTCTTCACCCATAACGTGAGGGGGATCAAGACGATCGAATGCACCCACCTTACACGAAAGTACAGTTATGAAGGGTTCTTTCCCTTCAGTGTTTATATCCGATAGGTCCGACATGGTCAAAAGTTGCTCGTGGGCTAGAACCGTAGGGTTTCCATGAATGAAAAAGCTAACCATAAGATAGCCCCGTTGAAATAGCCTCTTTAGATCAGCCGTGGCTGACGGTTTGGTCGGTCCCTCGAAGGGGTACTTCTCAAGCAAGAAGGGACGGATTATCATCCAGTTGGGAACTTCGGGTGCCACTCTAAAGAGTAAATCGGTGGTGTGCATGGTTTCACAGGTGGATGTACCGTATTCGTCATCCGCCACTAAGAGGACCCTGAATCTCCAGAGTCCATCGTGTTTGAAGGATTCGTACTCCTTTACCTTTTGTAGGTATTCACGGAGTTCGGAGGCATCCCTTACTGGTATCCTGCCTATTCCCACGTTCCCGTATGAATCACCGTCAAAGTCAACGTAATAGTCATCGTATGCCCCCAGGAGCTCGTTGTTTACCGAGAGGCTCATATCCCTCGGATAGTACGGGGGGACGCCCTCGGAGAAGTGGTATGAGGATACGTTTCTGTAGTCGTAATCACCGTCACCCACCAAAACCACGTAGAGTGGCTTCTCACCGACTGATAGAAGGTTCATATTATAGAGGAAGTTGCGAATAGCTGTTGGGTCCGGGTTACCTAATCCGAACTCATCATAAATATCCTGTAGATTGACCCAAACTGTACTTCCGGACGTGTAGTTCCATCGTCTTCCCGAAAATCGGGGTATTCGGTTCTTACGGTAGTTAAGAAAATCTGTGAATACGGACGCGAAACTACTATGGCCGAGAGCTACGTAGTCCACCTTCAGTTCTCTTAAACCCTTCGGAGTATAGAGTTCAAGTGAAAAGGGCCGACGGGCGAAGTTGGAAACGTATATCCTGGCCCATCCTTCAGTGCTGTCGTTTATGAGAAGGATGCCATCTGTATAGGTGTAACTCTCCACTATATTCGGAGCGTAAGGATCGGAGACATCCCACACGAACACCGGTCTGTTTCCTCGCAGTGTCAGCGAAAACCTACCGTTGGCTTGTACGTAGAACGTTCGGCCGTTGGAGTAGATACCTATGGAGTGGTAGATTATCTCGTAGTAATCTAGGTAGACCGCCTGCGATCCTTCACTGACTCTTAGGGTAAAACTCAACGAGTTATCGCCGTTTACAACCACAGGTCGACATGAAAGTAGAGAATAGGAAGCCGGAGACATGCGCGCGCTGTCGCAGGGATACTCATTTACACTCAACACGACGTAGGCGCTTTCGGAAAACTCACCGTTGGCTAAACCGGATCTAAGAAGCAGAGCTCCCCTATCCTCATCCAGATCCTCCAGCCTGAAGGTGAAGTCGTAACTTCGATCCGGATCCGTGGCCAAACGCACCATCTCCTCCCCGAACCAAACCCTCGCTTTTTTGCCAAGATTCACCAACTCTTGTTCGTGTCTGTAGGCACTTAAGGGTCTGACCGGATCCCCGGATGGATAGGAAACCACCCGGATTCTCTGCCCCCCCTCACCTCCAAGGCCCAAGAAGTAATAGGTGGTGTCGGTGTAGGGATGACGGAAGTAGTAGAGGATCGTATCCCTTATCCGATAACCGGAGGCCGCTTCACCCCAAAAGAGGATTCTCCTACCTGCCGTATCCACCCATATGGCCACATCTCTTCCCCATACCGTCGCCGAGTCTACATCCGTTGGGAAAGTATCCAACATGGCGATCATCTTGTAGGTGGAGATCGGATACAGGGAGGGATCCACACCTAAGGATCTGAGAAGATCGTATGGGATTTCATATATTCCCGAACGGATTATCTTTATCTTTACCCAAACCTCCGATTTGGAGAAGGGGTCGCTTGAGGATAGAACGTAATGGGGTCTTTTCACCCATTCCGGATGTGGATTCTCCATGGAGGACAGAAGGGCATGAAGACGGGTGTTTATACGTACCCGTCCGGTATAGGAAGGAGTAGGAAATTCCACTTCCACCCTGTCACTTCGACTCACAACAAAATCAAGGTACCGAACACCTTCGGCCCATTTTTCTTCATAGGAACACGCATCACATCTAACCGAATAGGAAACTCCCGGAGGAAGTTGAACTCGGAAAGTGGCGGTACTTCCATCCGACAGTTTTACCTCCTTGGCGAACAACTCACCCACCAGTACCAAGAGCATTACTCTATTCTAAGGCAGTATTTCAGATGCCCTCTCGCGATACCATAACCAGGGCTAGGCCTATAGCCAAAAGACCCATCCAGGCTGCCCAGCTTAATCTATCACCCAGGTACAGCATAGAGGTGAAAGCCCCAAATAGCACCGTAGCTAACATCAAGATTGATGAGGAGACGGCTCCTCTGCGGCTTATACCGTAAGCATAAAGTAGATAACCCAAAGCACTGGGGAAGATTACCAACCAAACGATGGCGAGGATGGCCGAGGGAGTAGGGGAGAACTTGAAGCCTATAGGCAGAAACAGTAGGGAGAGGAACGTGGAAATAACGCCTGTGCCTACGACGAACTCCCAGCTGGTCATCCGCTCTAACGCCTTTTTGGAGTTTATAACGTAGAAGGCGTACAGAATTGAGGCGATAAAGTTCATAACGTCCCCTCGGTTTATACTCTTGAAGTTCCAGACCTCCCCTACAGCCGCAACCCCTATCATAGCTAAGAACAAAGCGAAAAAGGTTCTAAAGGGTATCCTCTCCCCCAGGAGAAATGGGGAAACTAAGGCGGTATATATCGGGAAAGTATTGGAAATTATTGCGACTTTTGAAGCTGTGGTATAAGCCTGGCCGAAGAACTGAAAGGCGAAGGCCAAGGCGTTTAGGACACCGGCCAACAGGAGGGAGAGGTTAAAGGAGGTTACCATTCTCTTAAACGAAAAGTTAAAGAAGCAAGACGCCGTAGCCGCAAGGATCAACGTACTAAAGAAAAATCTAAAAAATACTATAAGGCCCGGCGAGAACCCCCCCAAAGCCTTCTCTGTGGCTGGGAAGGAGGTTCCCCAAAGTAACGAGGCCAAAAGGAGTGAAAGTGTGGCTATTCCCACTCTATGGTTCCTGGAGGTTTGGAAGTTATATCATACACTACACGGTTTATGCCAGGAACTTCACCCGTTATCCGTTCGCTTATACGTCTTAGAACGTCGTGGGGGATCCGGCTCCAATCAGCTGTCATCCCGTCTAAACTCTCAACGATACGCACCGCTATTACCTCACCTTCGGTCCTGTAATCCCCCTGTACGCCTACGGTACGAACGGGTACGAGTACGGCGAAAGCCTGCCAAACCTTGTCGTATAACCCTGATTTTCTTACCTCCTCTTCTACTATTCGGTCAGCTAAACGTACTCTCTTCAACCTTTTGGGCGTTACCTCTCCTATTATTCGTACGGCCAAGCCCGGACCCGGAAATGGATGTCGTTCTATAATTTCGTTCGGCAATCCCATACTCCTTCCTACAGCTCTAACCTCATCCTTGAAGAGGTACCTGAAAGGTTCCAAAAGTTCAAATCCGAGATCCTCCGGAAGCCCTCCCACGTTGTGATGCGTTTTTATGATGGCCGAAGGCCCTACCACCGAGACAGACTCGATCACATCCGGATAGAGAGTACCCTGCGCCAGAAACCTGGGTTTGGGTTGGAGTGATTCTGCGAACTCACTAAACACTTCAACGAAGATACGGCCTATAGTTTTACGCTTTTCTTCAGGATGGATTACCCCTCTAAGGGCTTTCAAGAATCTTTCCCTAGCGTCCAAAATCCTTACCTCTGGGAAGAGCCGTTTTACCCTCTCCCTCTCACCCCAGCGGAGAAGACCGGTATCTACGAAAACGAAGACGGCTTGGCCTGGGATGGCTCTCTTTAAAAGATAACCCAGGACTGTGGAATCTACACCTCCGGACAGGGCTAGCAATACTCTATCTTCACCCACCTTACGCTTTATCTCTTTTTCTAACATATTCACCACATTCTGCGGTGTCCAAAACCTCTGTAACCCAGAAAAATCAGCAAAATTCTTGAGAATCTCTCTGCCGTATTCGGTATGGGAAACTTCCGGATGAAACTGAACGCCGAAGAACCTTCCTCTACCGTGTATGGCGGCGTAAGGAGAACCCTCGGTGTGGGCTAAAACTTCAAAGCCATTCGGCAGAACTTCCACCCTATCCCCATGGCTCATCCAAACTCTGAACCTCTTGGGAAGCCCTCTAAAGAGGTGGTTCTCCTCCAGCACCTTCAAATCTGCAGGACCGTATTCCTTTCTCGTAGAGGGGGCCACCTTACCACCTAACAGATAGGTTATAAGCTGTAGTCCGTAGCATATACCTAAGATTGGAATATCACTTTCAAATAGTGAGGAATGGGGGAAGGGAGCACTTTCATCGTATACGCTGGCGGGACCTCCGGATAGAACCGCAGCGACCCCGTCGGAAGGGAACGGAGCCGAAGGAGGAAGTAGTTCAGCGTAGTATCCCAGCTCTCTAAAACGCCTGACGATCAGCTGACTGTACTGGGAACCAAAATCGTAGACGGCTATCTTTCGCACTTCGTATTTTAAGGTGGCGTTTCAAAGGCGTCTTTTTCTCTCTCGTTGGAGTAGGTCGTGAGCCAGTTTTGTGGGAAGTTTAAGACCCCTATTGAGAATTCTTCTTACGAGCGTCAGCGAAGATGGAACCGAGACTCTATGTCCTGGGGTTATAAAGAGCAATTTTTTACTTTTACCCTTGCGAAGCACCCATCCTATATGCTTGCCCCTAAACTTTAGAGGCGAAATCCCGTAGGGTGGAGGTTCGTCGTACTCACCCACCAATCTGGACTTGGCGACACCCACAGCGGGGAGGTCGTAGTAAACTCCGAAATGTGAGGCTATACCGAGTCCCCTCGGATGGGCTATACCCTGACCATCGATTAGAATCACATCGGGTTTGAAATTTAAGAGTTCAAAGGCCTTGACCAGAAGAGGAAGTTCCCTATAGGCCAAAAAGGTAGGTATATAAGGGAACTTGACCTCCCCTTCGGCGACGGATTTAGCGACCACCTTCCCACTTTCCAGATCCAGAACTACGAAAGCTCCAATACCTACAGTTGGTGTTTTCCGAATGTTTAGGAAGGTAAGATCACCTCCCGCCACGTATCTCACCCTCTCAACGGGAACCTTATCTTCTAATTTTACTAACTGTGCTAGCTTGAGCTGTTGCCTACGAAGGATCTCTCTGTCGATCTTCAAGGGGAGATTCTATAGTGGCGATACGGTGGTAAAATTTAGCCCTATGGAACGTTTCATGCGGATGGCTCTGAAGATGGCGGAGTTGGGTAGGGGGTATGTATCTCCAAACCCATTGGTAGGTGCGGTTATAGCACAGGGGGAAAGGATAGTGGGAGTGGGTTACCACCGTCGCTACGGCGACAAGCATGCAGAGGTTAGGGCTTTGGAGGATGCGGGAGAATCCGCTAGAGGGGGGACGATGTATGTGACCCTCGAACCCCACAATTTTCATGGTCATCAACCGCCTTGCACCGAAGCTATAATACGTGCAGGTATAAAAAAGGTCATCGTGGGGGAGCTGGATCCTAACCCCAAAGTTAAAGGGAGAGGGGTGAGGCGGTTAAAGGAAGCCGGGATAGAGGTGGTGGTGGGAGTTTTAAGGGAGGAGGTGAGAAAGCAGAACGAAAGTTTCTTCACATTTCATGAGAAGGGCAGGCCTTTCGTCGCTCTTAAGATGGCCTTGAGTGCTGATGGTAGGTTGGCTGACACCCACGGCCACTCCCGCTGGATAACCGGTCCCGAAGCTCGGAGAAAGGTGCATATTCTTCGCTCCTATCATGATGCTATCCTGGTTGGAGCCGGTACCGTTAGGGCTGATGATCCTCTTCTCACAGTACGCCTCGTTTTTACCGAACGGCAACCTCTGCGCGTGGTTGTGAGCCGTTCCGGAAAGATTCCCTGTAACGCTCGCATTTTTTCTGGTGATGTTCCCACCCTTCTCTTGAGCGTTGGGAACGTTCCATGTGATTTTCCGGAAGGTGTGGAAGTCGAGCGATTCTCCGGGGATGTGTGGGGGATTCTAAAGGCCCTATATAGAAGAGGCATAACCTCGTTGTTGGTTGAGGGGGGTGGGGAGATTTTCACCGTTTTTCTTGAGAGCGTAGTAGACCGTATATACCTCTTTATGGCCCCCAAATTTTTAGGTGGGAAGTCCGGTCCTTTTAAAAAGATCTTGCCTGTTTCCTCACCTATGGAGTTTTTGGTGGAGGATGTTGAAAAGGTAGGTGAAGATGTTCTGATCCATTTGGTACCTCCATCGAAGATGGAGCGGGAATCAACGTAGCTTCCTGTTTTTAGCAATAACTTTATACCACGTTCTTCTGTTATTATCACATCTTACACTGTTTCGTCGGAACGATGTTCCAAATGGATGATTGAAAGAGGGTAGAAATTTGGGATGCAAGAGGATAATACCCTACTTTGCATAGGAAGATCTCTGCACATCCTTCACCGTTCCTTTTACGATTCATTGCCGGAAACCAAAATCTGGATACAGATAGGTTTTGGTGCGGAATAGCATCGAGATTGCAGCAAAAGAATACCGTGTGCGAGTTTGACCCTTAGGGTGAACGCTCGTGAAATTAGAGGTTACTTAAAATTTCGTAAGTTAGCTGAGCGGCTTTGTCCCAGGTAAAACTTTCGGCGAACTTTCTGGCGTTTCGTGATAGTTTGGTACGCAACTCGGTATCTTCCAGGATGAGCATGACCTTTTTGGCCGCCTCCTCTACATTTCCGTATTCAACCAAAAAACCGTTATATCCATCTTTAACCGAATCCTTCATGCCCGGCACTTTAAACCCCACAACCGGTGTTCCACTGGCAAAAGCTTCCATGTTGACCAGCCCCCAGCCTTCCTTGGACGATGTGTTGAGAACCACCCAAGAGCGCGCCAACACTTCCGATTTCTCTTTCTCCGAGATGAAACCCAGAAAATCTACTTCCACATTTAACTTATGGGATAGACTTCTTACCTTTTCTAAGTAGGGCCCTTTACCGGCCATCAAAAACCTAACTTCCGGCATCCTTTTTTTGATACGGGCGAAGATCTCCACAGCCAGATCGGGTCGTTTGTATCGGCGGAAACGGTTTATATAAAGGACAGTCGGTTGTACGTACTTCTCTCTGGGGTGGAAAAATACGGTGTCTATGCCGTTGTAGATGACTTTCACGTTACTTTCGGGAACTCCCAAACGGACGAGTTCTTCCTTAGTACTCTCCGATACGACAACGAAAGGCCAATCTTTGTAAAAGTATGGTATGAGTCTTTCCTGGAAATATACGTATGTAGCCGCTATGGGATTCGTCTCCTCATATATGGTCTTACCGAAGAGATGATGTAGGATTGCCAACTTCCTGGGAGATTTTGAATAAAGTTTTGTATAGAAAGGTAACTTGTTGAGATCCTCTATCAATATATCGAATCTCCATCGGCTTTCCATCTCCCGTAATTTGAAGGGGACGGCAAAGTTGAAGATAGGTCGTGAAGCTACACGGTGGATATGTATCCCCTCTATGATCTCGTACCTCTTACTTCCCTTAAAACCACAGGACAGAACGTGGATCTCTAGGCCCATGTTAGCCAGACGGGAAAAGATTTCCTTTAAATGTACCTCGGCGCCGCCTGCCAAGGGATGTTTCCAGTCTTGCCAGTTTATCACTAAAACCCTCATCCTTTCTCTCCTTTGCCCGTACCCATGAGCACCAGGAAAGCCTCCTGTGGAACTTCTATCTTTCCGATCTTTTTGAGGCGTTTTTTCCCCTTCTTTTGCTTCTCAAGGAGCTTACGCTTGCGGGTTATATCACCGCCGTAACATTTGGCCGTAACGTCCTTGCGGATGGGTGGTATCCGTTCTTTGGCTATCACTTTCTTACCTATAGCAGCCTGTATGTTCACCTCGAACAGCTGACGGGGTATGACCTTTCGGAGTTTTTGAACCAGCTCCCTACCTACGTAGTAGGCTTTTTCACGAGGGACAACCACGGCGAAGGCGTCTACTCTTTCGCCGTTTATGAGTATATCTAAGCGTACCAAGTCCGCTTCTTTCCACCCCGTCGGCTCGTAATCCATGGAGGCGTAACCTCGGCTAACCGATTTGAGATGATCAAAGAAATCGTAGAGGATCTCCGAAAGTGGTATATCGTACTCTAAAACGGCTACCTTATGACCTATGTAATGAAAGCCCCTCTGTTGCCCTCTACGTCCTATGGTTAGCTGCATCACCGCTCCCACGTACTCGTCGGGTGTGAGTATCTGGAGCCTAACGTAGGGTTCGTAGGCTTTCTCGTAGGTGTCGGGAAAATCCGTGGGGGAGGTTATTATCTTTTCGCTTTCGTCCTTTAATCTTACCCTATACTCAACTGTAGGTTGCGTTACTATCACCTCTATACCGTACTCACGACGTAACCGTTCCTTAAAAATCTCAAGATGTAAAAGACCTAAAAAACCACATTTAAACCCCGATCCCAACGCCGGTGAGTACTGCCTCTGAATCCGGATGGCGGCGTCGTTCAATCGTAGTTTTTCAACGGCTTTCACCAACTCTGGATAATCTCCGGGATCAACGGGGAAAATACTAGCCCAAACCATGGGTTTAGGTTCCTTATAGCCAGGAACAGGTATAACTTTACTCCCCTTGAGACGTATAGTATCCCCTACACGGGCGCTCCTGATGTCTCGTATGTTAGCCATAATGTAGCCCACCTCTCCGGTTTTTAACCTCTCTGCCGCCACGAACCTTCTCGGTGGATATATATGCCCCACCTCCACCACCTCGTACTCCTCACCGGAGGAGACGAACTCTATCCTATCACCACGTTTTACTTCTCCACCGAAGATCCTTACAAAAGGTACGGCTCCTCTGTGATCGTTCCACACCGCATCAAAAACCAAGGCTACCAACTCTTTGCTCCTGCTTTCCGGAGGTGGAATATCCTTAATTATCCTCTTTAGTAATTCATCTATGCCGGTACCTAACTTAGCGGATATGAGAACCGGTTCTACGTCTCCTAAGAGATCTACTATTTCTTCGTATGTGGCTTCTATATCCGCATTCGGTAGGTCGATCTTGTTTATAACAGGTATGATCTCTAAGTCCTGCTCCAACGCCAAATAGAGATTTGATACGGTTTGAGCCTCAACCCCTTGGGTCGCATCCACCAGAAGCAAGGCACCTTCCACCGCGGCTAAACTACGAGAAACTTCATAGGTGAAATCCACGTGTCCCGGCGTATCTATGATGTGGAAGATGTAATCTTCGCCTTGAACCTTCATTGGAAGTCGCACCGGGTGCATCTTTATGGTTATTCCTTTCTCTCGCTCGAGGTCCATACTGTCCAAGAGTTGCTCGGTCATCTTGGAGGCCCGCAAGATTCCAGAGCGCTCTATAAGGCGGTCGGCTAAGGTAGATTTTCCATGGTCTATGTGGGCTATTATGGTGAAGTTTCTTATCAGTGGGAGCACGAGGCAATTCTACACCCGAAGGGTAAATCCCACTTGCAATCTTTTTTCTCAACCTGTAAAATACGGACTATGAGGACGAAGAACCTTGCCTTACTGCTTATAATGGGTGTTTTCCTTTTGGTAACCGGCCACCTCTATGGAGCAACCGAAGATAGCGATATGGATGCGTGGAACAGGTGGGGTTTGATCACCGAAAGAGGGATTGAAAAGGCCCCACAGGACTTGGGTGAGGAGTTTTCAACTAAAGTGATGACGGGGGACTTTGAGGGAGCTTGCGAGCTGGGAAAGAAGAGCGGTGTGGCAGAGCTGGAAGCAGCAGGTTGTTTTATCTACGGAAAAACTCTCTTTGACACAGGAGATATAAAGAGATCCTTGGAGGTATGGGAGAAGATCTTGAAGGCGTTAGACAGGATAGACAGAGGAACGTACGATGATGACACTTTGAAACTTTTGTACGCAGACGTATATATAGGCTTGGGCAACATCTACACCAGTAAAGGTGACTACGACAAAGCCATTGAATACTATAACAAAGCTCTAAAGATAGTTCTCAAGACCTTGGGCCCAGAGCATCCGTATGTCGCCAATACGTACAACGGCTTGGGTATTGCATATAGAAACAAAGGTGACTACGACAAAGCCATTGAATACTATAACAAAGCTCTGAAGATAGTTCTCAAGACCTTGGGCCCAGAGCATCCAGAAGTCGCTACTACTTACAACAACTTGGGGGCTGTATATTACTTTAAAGAAAACTACGACAAAGCCATCGAGTATTTCGACAAGGCGTTGAAGATCTATTTTCAAACCTTAGGTCCAGAGCATTCATATGTCGCTACTACCTACAACAACTTGGGCAACATCTACACCGGTAAAGGCGACTACGACAGGGCCATTGAATACTACAATAAGGCTCTAGAGATCTACCTCAAGACCTTAGGCCCAGAGCACCCAGATGTCGCCAATACGTACGCTAACCTGAGCCATGCGTACAATTTCAAAAGCGACTACGACAAAGCCATTGAATACTATAACAAAGCTCTAAAGATAGTTCTTAAGACCTTGGGCCCAGAGCATCCAGAAGTCGCTTATATATTCTTCGGCTTGGGTAGTGCCTACGCCGGCAAGGGTGACCACGATAAGGCTCTTGAGTACTATTATAAAGCGTTGAAAATAGCCCGGGAGAGCTGTATAAGGCGTTCTATAATGGAGAAGATAGAGGAGATTCACAAGAAGAAGTAGGCCTTGCTATTGGGTCATAGGGAAGAGGACGGGAATATATGATACTTCTCCGCATCGGAGTATATCCGCCATCTTCCTTAACATCTCTCTATCTCTTCTGCTCACGGGGATCACAAAACTTTTCTTATACCATTCTACCTATTTATAGTCTCTGTATTATAATACCTCTTCACCTTCCTTAGCATCCTCTATGGCTCTTTTCTGCTCTCTTTGACTATTTTTCCTTCCTTGCTATAGCTTTTTATCTTATGGGGGTTTATTGCTTGTGTGATGGACGTAAATGGGTTAAAGAGTGTAAGGACAACTGATCATGG
>JAADCS010000043.1 GCA_013154295.1 Thermotogae bacterium | reverse complement strand
ATTCTCACCCTGAAATATGGGTGGGGTAGGGGCTTTTTGTGATTCCTGTTTTATCCTTGTTCAATATTAAATTACTCAATTACTAAACTTGTGGCACGAAAGTGCGCAACTACTGCTCAAACCAAACTTGCGACACGGAAGTACGCAACTACTGATAACTCAAAAGTGCGCAAATGCTACAACTTTAGAATAAGAGAGGCAGAAACTCCAAAGGGGAAGCATCAGTTTTAATACCCGTAGGATCGAACTGGGTTCGGCTCGCTTCAAATCCGGCTTCCCTCAAAATTCTGACCACCTCCCTTACGGAAGGCATCCTGTGGAGTTTGAGAGAACTTAGAGAGTAGAACATGGGTACGTCTATTTCTTGTCGTAACCATCTTAAGGTTCTGGCAACTTCATTCCACCCTATGATGTGGGCTTCTTCCTCCATGATCGTTAAGACTTCTTTCTTTTTTAAAGGTCCCACCCACGTAGGTCCGAAGATTTCATTTTCGCCGCCACATTTAAGACACACAGCCAGAGGTTTTGAAGATTTAAGGTACTGACCGCACTCTTTACATCTCTGGATATAACCGATATTTCTGGCATCACGTTTATCCCCAAGGCGTATCAGAAGACGATAGGCGTATTTTTCATAGTAAAGGAAAAGCGGAGTTATATGTTTTCCGAATGAGTTGGCTATACTCCAAACGTAGTAGGTCAAAGCTCTAGCTCCTACCTCCCCGTATGTATCCCAAGGGGGAATATGAATGTTATACAGACGAACGGAATCTCCGGGGCGTCTCCCTGCCAGCGTGGGTGTATCGGTTGCGGTTATGTAAAGATAGCCGTTTACTTTGGTCAAGCTTAAGGCGCCGATCAGGAAGGGAGAGGGACTGCCGAACGGATCCAGATCCACCCAGTCATAAGGTTCATGATTGCACACGAAGAAACTCCAATCGGTTGCAAAGTCCCTGACACTCAAACGGAGTATATGGGTGGGTAACCCTTTACTCAAATAATCGTAAAGGAGTTCGCAGAGAAATCCTCTGTTCCCTTCGTTGGCATGTAAAAGCTTTAACTTCGGCCAGAGATGGCTCGCATATAGGAGTGTGCGGCTTCCACCTCCAGCGAAAGCTTCAAACATGGTTTCCACATTCAAAACCTTGGCAGCTAAAACACCTAATCTACGCGCCGTTTCCCCCTTCGGGTTACGGAAGGCCTTGCGTGGGAACTTCTCCCCCTTCATGGGTGATGCATTTGAAAGGCTCCTCCCCACAGTAGAGTGTAGGATGGATGGAACTTCCCATCTATAATATCAAAACCTACTCTTAGGCCCACCTTTCCGTTCAACTCCCATCTCTTCAGTTGGGTACCACGTTCACCGATAAAGCCAATCCCCAACCTATGCCATGTGTTCGTAGGGGCTGTGGGGAAGGGTCTATCTGGAGGAAGGCCGGAGTTCTCGTAGGCCAAACCGAAGGGAGTGGAGCCATGGAGGATGTATTCGTATTCCCCAAATATCTTCCCTTTGCCTACTCTAACGTAGGTTGCTCTGTAATCCTGTCCCAAATAGTTTGCCAAAGGTAAACCTAAGACGGAGAGGTTGTTTATTCGGGTGTAGTGCGCATAAGTGAAAGGAGAAACGGTTGAAAACTCCAACATGACGAATAGTTTTCCATCGTAACGGATACCTGCGGTGGCTCCCCACAATGGAGCCTGACCTTCTCCATGGAAGAAGGAGGGATCATCCCCCATGAACTCACCGTATATCTCAAAATCTTTGATCCTTAAGGAAGCATCCAGATGTAAAAATAGATTATCATCGTTATCAGGAGTCTCAATCCGCTGAACTACATAATATAGGACAAAGGGATTTGCATACTTCCACGAATCACTTCGTGCATACACTACCGCTTCGGTGATGGCTAAACTCAAAGGTCCCGCCTCTAACTCAAGCCTTTGAAAGGATAGACGACGATTTGGTAAGGTATCACATATTCTGGAAAAACCCGCGTATCCCTTCAAGATTCCGAAGTCCCCCTCAAGCAGATATATCCAATCCAAAGGATAGGATGTTCCAGATAGGAAGAGAGGGTACCTTAAGGCTCTACCCACTTTAACGTTATCTCTCCCGGTTTTTAAGCTCAAATTCAGAAGATGGGCCTGTGCATAGGCTTTGTACTGAAGAGCCTCAAAAAGTGGTTTTTTACCTATCACAGGTTCAGCTTCCCAATCCACCACTTCCAGGCGATATTCCCTATAGGGACTCCAGACAGCTTGCGCAACGGCCTGGGATCTCCCATTAAAGGTGCTTAGGCTTACAAAAATGTTTAGACTTACTTTTCCGTATCTTTTGAATATGTCCAGGTAAGGTGTGAATTCAACGTATCCGCTTACAGGGGTGTTACGACTGTACAAGGCTGCTCCTAAGGTTATTCCAGTCTCAGGATCGGCTCCTAAAGAGCAGACACCAGTGCAAGGTAGGAAGAAAGGATCCATTTGCAAAAACGTCCCCAAAACTGCCATAGCAAACATTTTACAGTAGAGGAAATGAAGGCATAACTTTAGCTACTGTAACTCCTTCTTCTTCTTAGCCTGATTTAAACGTTGTTCAGCCTTCTTGATCTCTCCTTTGAAGGGACAGTGTCTCCTGTCTTTTTTGCATAGCTTCTCGGCCTTCTTTAAATGCTTGATACCCTCTTTGTAATAAGTGAGAGCCTCTTTGAACTTCTTGGCCCTGTGAAGTGCTTCTCCTCTTTTAACCTTGGATCTGCCTACCGCCAGAACGATTTTGGCGCTCTTGTCCCAAGCTCCTATCCCCATGAAAGCGTCGGAAGCTTGGGCATAAAGTTCGGCAGCTTTCTCGTGGTTCCCCTTCTTAACATAGGCGTTTCCAAGATGATAGAGTGCCATACCCAACTCATAGGCAACAGCTTCATTACGAGGTTCTGACTTTAAAAGATCGTTGAGGATTTCAACAGCTTCGGTTAGATCCTTTATAGCCTCTTCGATCTTCCCGGAATGGCAATATGCAATTCCGCGAGAGTGCAACGCTTTGGCCAAGTCGTAATCATAATCGCCTGCCTTCCGTAGATACTTTATGGCGGACGTTAGTTTAACAGCCGCAGCCTCGTAGTTACCCTTCTGTAAGTCCATCAGGCCACTTACCAGGTAATAATCTCCTAGAGCAGCTAGAAGAAGATTCACATTCGTGGTAAGTTCAACTATGCCTCCCTTTTCCCAGTCGGTTTGCTTTCCTATGCGACCTATAGCTTCTCTGTAGGTGGTAAGGGCAGCCTCGTAATTCCCCTCACGTGTATGAACTCGTCCCTTAGTCATTATGGCCTTGAGCTGCTTGTTGTGTGAGTCTTTAACGTACGTGTTGTAAAGCTCTAAAGCTCTATCACAGTCCTTTACGGAGGAGCGGGCTTCACATCTTTTGAGGTGAAGGCTCGCAAGACTATCTGCCAAGGTGGGGTTTTTCTTGTATTCCCCACCTCTCTCAATCGCATCTATGTTCTTGTCAAGGGTGCTGTTACCCGCTACGACCAGAAACCATACCATAGGATGTTTATTCTACAGTTGATTCAAGGGGAAAGTTACCATCTGAAGGTCGCATTCCAAAAGTTGCACATTCCCCTGGATTCCCTTTAGAAAGGAATTTTTTGACCACAAAGCGATTAACAGAGGCTCCCACCCATAACTCACAGGGTTATAATACCCGCTATGCTATTTCAGACCCTGCTCTCCAGCTCCTCACATCACGCTGCTCTCAATCTACCCCTATGGACGGTAATACCGTTTGTGGGGCTGTTATTGACGATAGGGGTAATGTCGTTCATAGCGGCGAACTAT
>JAADCS010000157.1 GCA_013154295.1 Thermotogae bacterium | reverse complement strand
AACTTTTTTCGGTGGCGAGCCTTTGTTAAACTTCGAAGTAATAAAAGAAGCCGTTGAATACGCTAAAAAGAGGGCTAAAGAACTTAATAAGGAGGTAGCCTTTACAGTAACCACAAACGGTTACCTACTAACACCAAAAATCGCTAATTTCCTATTAGAAAACGATTTTGACATAAACATAAGCCTTGACGGATACAGAGAAATACACAACAAAAATAGACTTCTTGCAAATGGTAGTCCGACTTACGATGTTGTGGCAAACAACATTAAATACACCCTAAGGAGGGCTAAAGAGCTGGGCAGGTTCACGGGAATATCAATAAAAGCCACTTTAATGCCCAATCAAGTTCAAGAAACTTATAAAGTCTATAGGCACATAAAAGGAGAGTTCGGCCCTCCAATAATAGCAATAGGCTTTGCTACACTCTCTAATGCCGTCATAACCAAAAAGCATATAGACATATACTTAAAGGAACTCCAAAAGATATCTATTGACGAATTAAATAGCTTTGGGAAGCTTAACAGAGTGCTCTTTGGGGACTTCTTATTGCACTTGAGAGATATTTATGGTGGGCAAATTAAAGCCCAACATTGTGGTGCTGGGTTCGGTAGCATAGCAATAGACGTAGATGGGCAGATTTACCCCTGTCAAAGATTTATATCCTTCAAGGAATTCAAACTTGCCGATATAGACTCTTTCTCCCTGAAAGACCTCTCAAAGTTTGAAGGACAGAAATACACTCCATTTAATCATGAACCATGTAAATCATGTTGGCTCAGATACTATTGCCGTAACTTTTGTTACTATGATAACATGATTTACACAGGCAAAATCATGGCTCCGTCTGAACTATCCTGCTATTACGCAAAAGAAAAGTTCAAAATCGGGCTTTGGCTTTATTCAAGGCTCTTTGATGAATATAAAGAAAAATTTGAGGAGTATCTTGAAAGGAGTATTAACGTGCCCGAAACAGCGAGTAATCAGGTGAGTTACCTACCCCATAGCTCAAAAACTTAAGCTTTCCCCTTAAAAACTGGAAGGAGGTGAGAAAAATGAGAGTCCTGACCAGAAGAACCCCAACCGTAACCCAGCTCTACAAGTGCAACTCCATAGGCGACGTCCTCTGTGAGAAGATACACGAAATCCTCTGACTGCATAGAATAGCAGGCAGGGAGCCCTCCAAAGGCTTTCTCTCCTTACATTTTATTTTTAATCAAAACCAAATCAGTTAGAAAGGAGGAATTTGAAGTGGCGGATTTAATCAAAAAGTACAAGATACTCTACACATTGATGAACACGAGCTTTGTCAGTGGGATACTCGTCATCTACTACCTTACAAAAGGCTTAACATACGCTCAAATCGGGATAGCAACTGCGATATCAACCATCGGCTTCTTCCTATTCGAAATCCCAACGGGAGTGATAGGGGACAAAATAAGTCGGAAGAAAAGCGTTCTGATAGGCTTAGCGCTCTTTCCCCTCGGCACGACAGTGTTAATCTTTCTAAAAAGCTTCCTCATGCTCATAGCTTACTCAATAATAACTTCTCTCAGCGTAACATTCATCAGCGGAAGCTTACAGGCATGGTTATATGACAACCTCAAACACACGGGCGAAGAAAGAAAATACCGGGAACTCATGAAGGAGATAAAAACCATAACCCTGCCCTTGTCTGCAGCAACGATTATAATCGGAAGTTTTTTGGCCCAAGAATACGGTTTCAGGTTACCGTTAATCCTGACATTAATCCCTCAAATGGCGATGCTCATTGTGGCTCTCAGTATTCCCGAATACGAGTTTGAGAAGTCTGAAGAGCCTCATCATGTCCATGTCCTGCGCTCATTGGGAGAACTCACGAAACCAAACCTGTTTTGGCTAATTATCGTGGCAATAATCGTAACCATGTCAGTCAACCAATTCCGAGAATACTTCGAGCCGTATTTGGGCAATATCCTGTCCCAAAGCCTAAAGACTACCATAATGGGAACACTCGGCGTTCTTGGGATTATTGAGGCGATGGTGAAAGTTATTCCAAAGATAGTTGGTGTACGGCTCAAAGAAAAATGGAGTGCCCTCGCTTATTCAATAGCCCCTGTAAGCATTCCCCTGCTAACGGCGTTATCAGTAGTCTACAAAAATCCTCTCTGGATAGTTGCTCTGGGGGTCATGGCAACCATAATTAATACGGCTTTCGCTTTCAACTTCGGTGTTGAATTACAGGTGAGGATTCCAAGTGAAAAGAGGGCAACCATAGTTTCACTTTACTCAATGGTATCTTCATTGATAATGGCACTCTTCTACGGGCTATACGGATTCATAGTTGATAAATTGGGCTTAGCTGAGGCGAGATTAGTATTTGCTACCGCCCTCTTCGTTGTTGGCTTAGCATTCAAAGGGGCGCAAATAATTGGCATTCTCAGAGAACCTTTGGAATTAAAACACCTCCAACTCATTCCAAAGAAATAGTCAACGGGTATTTTATGGTTTCCCCTTTTCATAGGCGATGGAGACCTTTGAATTCCTTTCTGCAACAGTTTAAAGGGATTACCATGCACTCCTGAACCGATATTATTGATGATTTTTGCCCTCCGCAACCGTTAAGTATCTTCCTGCCTATTCTTCCCGGTGGTCCCCATGAAGGTCCTGAAGGAATGGAACGTTAAGGTGAAGCTGGTCAAGACAAAGAGGGGAGCGATTCTCCACATGATTGAGCTCGAACCCGGGCACTTCTACCTCGAACAGAACCCGCTCAAGGACTCCAAGTACGGCGTCGCCTACCGGAAGATAAAGGAGAACTTCCCGGAGTTCTACATGTTCTGGGAGATCAAGAACAACCGCTACACCGGAAAGCTCCTTGCCGGGGCGTTCCTCGAAAAGAAGGAGATAGACGACTTCATAACTCTCTTGGCGCAAACCGAGGACTTCAAAAAGTTCGAGGAAATCCTCGAGGAGATTGAAGAGATAGAGGAGTGAGCTCGGCCCCTTGGCTCTCATCATTTTTGCCGTGTAAACACGGACTCAGATACCCTAGAGGTCGTCATCGCTCGGTTTCTTTCAAGAAGGGAAGGATAAAAGCCTAACGGCTCCGTCAGTATACCCCTCATCATTCTTCAGCTACCGTGAGGCTCGTCATCGCCTTCATAACTCCTCCCCGCGGCTTAAAAACCAAACCCTTATAACTTCTGCCCCAGTAGCTAACTACTGGGGTGGTAGTTACGTACTTCGATACTCGACCGAAGAGGAAGCGCGAGGATTTGTACGACCGAGAGGTAGAGCTGAGCGACTTTGAAAACTCCCTCCGCTCAAACAATCCCCTCACGGTCATCACGGGAATCAGAAGGTTGGGGAAAACTTCCCTCCTCCTCGTGGGGCTGAACGAACTCGGCGTCCCTCACGTCCTCGTGGACTTCCGGGGGGTGAACCCGAACTCCAGAATGGACGTCTACAAACGGATAGAAAGTGCCCTAAACCTCTTCTTCCGCGAGAACCGTACCCTATGGGAGGAACTCAGGGAAAACCTCAAGACAATAACGGGCCTTCGAGTTCTGAGCTTCGGCGTCAACCTTTCATGGCGCGAGGAGAAAACGGACCTGATAGCCCTGTTCCGGGAGCTTGAGAAGCACGACGTCGTTCTGGCCTTCGATGAGGTGCAGTATTTAAGGGGCCCCGTCGGGAGCGAGTTCGCAGGCCTAATCGCTCACCTCTACGACTATTCGAACCTGAGAATCGTCATGACCGGCTCCGAAGTTGGCCTGCTCCACGACTACCTCGGCGTGGACGACCCCAAGGCGCCCCTCTACGGCAGGTACTTCCACGAGGTTACACTCTCAAGGTTCACGCGGGAGCAGAGCAGGGACTTCCTGATTAAGGGGTTCG
>JAADCS010000065.1 GCA_013154295.1 Thermotogae bacterium | reverse complement strand
CGCCGCGGGCTGTGCCGGCCCGGCCCGCGGTGACGGGCGGAGGGTGGGCGTCCCGGAAGGGGCCACCCTCCCGCCTTCGCGGCGGGAGGGTGCGGGAGCCCGAAAGGGCTCCCAAGGGCCGGCGCGGCCATTTTTTAGCTTTCAACCATACATCGGTTAAAATAAACTGAAGGAGGTGAGAAATGAGAAAATTTCTCTTGCTTCTTTTAATCTTTTCCTTCTCTTTATCACTGGATCCGAGCGATCCGGTCGAGCGATGCGCCTTTGTAGCGAGTGACGAATTCCGAGCGGTTTGTCTTGAAGACCTTACGCGAGCAGGAGTGACGATTGGAAAGTTCAACTCGTGTATAACGTACGGAAAGCTATTGACGCTTGAATTTCTTCTTCACGGCTTTCCTAAAGAGTTAGCCGTGGACGCAGCCGTTGCTTGTACCGGAATATGTATTCTGCCCAGCGTCTCGTCGGAGGAAATCTTCAACGAATGCATTGAAGCAAATCTCAAAAAGAAAAGGAAGTAGAGATGACGATCAGAATCCTCGGCTCGGACGAAAGAGTAGTAAGAGTGGCGCGTATTTCCTACGCGCGCCACGACGAGGAATTTCCTGCGGAGCGGCAGCTTAAGCTGCTCCGGTTTCTTTTTAGCCGCAAACACTTGTCTCCTTTTGAACACTGCGTGATAGTGCGGGAAGAGTCTAAGGAAGAGTGGGCCGAGAAGTTTTTCCGTCACTATAGGCCCAATCTCCTGTGGTACTGGTCGGACGGGAGGAGTGCTATCTCCTTACGCCAGCTCGTTGAATTTCCTCAGTTGGTGGAATACTACGAAGACGTTCTGCAGGAGAGATTTCCCGCTGTTTACGACCTTTTGGTAGGGAAGGAGCCGTCTCCGGATAGGATGACGCGGGACGACTATACGGAGGGTCCTTCCGTTTCCTTCCCGTTCGGTTCGGTACAATTAGTAGCCCAGACAGCAGACGCCCAAAAGCACGACCTTGACTACTTTACCTTCTATGTGCGCGCTCCTATTTTTTTAGCCAGACAGTGGATGCGCCACCGCTTCGGGGCCTTCAACGAGCGGTCTATGCGGTATGTTGATCCGGATCAGATTTTCCTCCCGGCCGCTGCGGAGGACTTCTACGGGCCCGAATCCGCCAAGCTCAAGAGGGGCGACTACGACGCTCTCCGCCGGAAGGCTTCTGACTACCTACGTGCTCTCTATTCCGTATTGGACGTGCTGAAGGAACTGGGCGTGCGGCGAGAAATTGCACGGGCTTACTACCCCCTTGGCACTATGACCGAATTTTTCTGGACGGTTCCAAGGCTGTCTCTTATGAACTTCCTGAGCTTGCGGATGGAAGCGCACGCCCAGGTGGAGATGCGCCTTCTCGCTACGGGTGTATATAGACTGATTTCTCAGAGAGGAGAGCTATGAAGTTCGTTCGATTGGTGTCCTTCACGCTACATCGTCTGAAGGAAGCCGGTTTCAACTCTCGTAGCAAGACCACTGTGCAGAAAGTGATCTACTTTTCCCTGAGTGAAGAGGAAAGGAAGAAGTACTACGTGCCGTTTCTGTGTGGGCCTTACAGTGAAGACGTACAACTTGCGCTGCTGGAATGCACCTCTTCCCTGTTAGACGTCCAGACAGATCTGAAGGAGGAGGAAAGACACGTTGTCTCCCGCATAGAAAAAAACGTCAAGCTTCTCAAGCAGAGAAACGTGATCCGACCTTGCGATTTAGCTCTGCTTTCTCAAGTGCACTTTCTACTTGTCCAGAAAGGATTTTCCGACGACGCTTCGTTGAAGAAGGCCGGACGGTTGTTTGGATGGCATAGACTGGCAGAACTTCCGGCATCAAGGCTTAACTACCTGAAGGAGGTGAGTGAGGAATTGCAGCACGCACGGTAAAGTAATCCCCAACATTCCTGATTGATGGAAGTCCGTCGCGCGGCAATTGAAGGAGTAGATTCTGTAAATACGTCCCTTATAGATGCAATAAAAAGTAAGCTCCAAGGGATGTTTCCTTATCGGGAAGGCGACTACGAAATCCGCCTGAAAGAGCTGAAAGTCCCTGAAGCGCCGGAGATTACGCCGCTTGAGCTCAAGAAGGCCGTGCTTCAAAAGAAGACTATTTCCGTCCCCTTCCGCGGGACTCTTCAGCTGGTGGATACCAAGCGGGGTAAAGTAATAGACGAGAAAAAGGGAGTAATCCTGAGGCTTCCCGTCTTTACTCCTACTATGACGATGGTGGTGGACGGGACGGAGTACACGGTCTTCAACCAAGCGCGGATGCGCCCGGGCGTCTACGCCCGGTTCAAAAGGAGCGGGGAGCCCGAAGTTCAGTTCAACTTGGCGAAGGGAGAGAACTTCTCCATTGAGTTGGACCCCGCTAAACAGGAAATCTACGTGGTGCGCAAGAAAGGCGGTCGCATCCCCATCGTCTCCGTCTTGAGGGCCTTGGGTCTTTCCGATTCGGAGATTTCTACGCTTCTCGGCAGAGAGATAGCTGAAAAGAACTTCGCTAAAGCCGACAGGTTCAAGAAAGACTTTTCCGACTTCGTTGAGGGCCTCGCCGATACGAAGCTGGATCCTAACACTACGCGCATCACCCTGGGCAAGCCCTTTGAGAAGGTGGAGCCTGAGACTATCAAACTCGCGGTCAAGAAGCTGCTCGCTCTTTCCCGCGGAGAAGTGGAGGAAGACGATAGGAACGCCCTCGTCTTTAAGGAGGTAATTCCTGCGGAGAAACTTCTGGCAGAAGCTTTAGAGAAGCGGAGCAGACAAATGTTCCGCAAGGCAATTCGAAATAGGAAGTTCGGCGGAGGTTTCAACCTGACGAGGGCCGTAGAGGACTTCGTGACGACCTCCTCTCTAACGTCCAATCCGGAGTACAACAACCCGGTAGAGCTGGCGGAAACGCTCACAAAGATAACCTTCATGGGAGAAGGAGGAATAGGAAGCGTGCACGGAATCCCCGAAGAAATCAGGGACGTGTCACCCACTTACTTGGGTTTTATCGATCCCATCCGCACGTCTGAATCGGAAAAAGCGGGCGTGGACCTGAGGTTATCCTATACTACTTTCTTTGGAGAGGACGGCTATCCGCGCAACTACTTCATCAATGCCAAAACCGGAAAGCCTGAACTCAAAAGCCCGCTGGACTTGTGGGACAAGAAGGTGGGCTTCCGCAAAGACAGCAAAGTCGTAGTTCACCGCGGGAAGCTGGTAAAGGGGAAGCCTGACTACTACCTCCCTGACCCTATAATGCAGTACACCATCACCACCGGTCTCATTCCTTTCCTCAATACCGATCACGGCAACAGGGCCCAGATGGCCGCTAAGATGTTCACGCAGGCCGTCCCGCTCAAATACCGTGAGGCCCCGCTCGTAAGGCCCGAAGAAACGGCGACGGGAATGCCCATCTCTACGCCCTACGAGCTTGTCAAGAATCACCTGCTGTCTATCCGCGCCGAAGAGGACGCGGAAGTGGTGGCCGTGACGGATTCACACATTACGCTCAAGACGAAAAGCGGGAAGAAAAAGAAGATTCCTCTGTTTAAGGAATTCCCTCTGGCCCGCAAGACCTTTCTGCACTACGAGCCTGCGGTAAAGAAGGGGCAAAAGCTCAAAGCGGGAGATCTTATTGCCTACTCCAACTTTGCTACGCCGGACGGGGAACCTGCTTTGGGAGTCAACTTGCGCGTGGCCATTATGCCCTACCACGGGCTGAACAACGAAGACGGCTTCGTTATATCGGAATCTGCCGCAAAGAAGCTAACCTCCCTGCACTCTTACAGAGTGGACTTCGACTTTGACGACAAACAGCACGTAGTAGGCAAGGAGAAGTTCAAGTCCTACTTCCCTACGCTTTTTACTTCCGAGCAGTTGGAAAAGTTAGACTCCAACGGCATCGTAAAGAAGGGCGTCAGACTTAAGAAGGGAGATCCTATCTTTGTGGCCCTCAAAAAGGCCTCTCCGAAGCCCGAAGACGTTATCTTAGGCCGTCTCTCCAAGTCGCTGGTGAAGGGCTTTGACGCCGAATACGAAACTTGGGAGAAAGACGTAGAAGGCGAAGTGCGTGAGGTCTTCTTCGACGGCAAAAACCTTCGCGTGGTAATCTTTACGGAGGAGCCGGCTAAGAAGGGCGACAAGCTCACCATCACGCACGGCGGCAAAGGAACTATCACTAAGGTCCTTCCTGACGATCAGATGCCCAAAACGAAAGACGGAAAGCCCGTGGATGCTATTTTCACCCCGCTCAGTATTCCTTCCAGAATCAACCTGGGCCAGATATACGAGATGATGGCCGCGAAGGCGGCCCAAAAGCGCGGCAAGCCCGTGAAGATTCCTGCCTTCGGCTATCTGAACGAAAACACGTGGGAAAAAGTCAAAAAGGACTTTATGGAGCGCTACGGCGTTAAGGATACGGAAAAGATTTACGATCCTGACGACGGGCGGGAAAAGGAGGTTCTGGTAGGCCCCCTTTACGTTCTCAAGCTTAACAAACTTACCGACTTCAACTTCTCCGCCCGCTCCGAAGAGGGAGAATACGACGTAGACCTGCGGCCCGCAAAAGGCGGAGAAGAAGGGGCCAAGGCAATAGGCTCTATGGAGTTCTATGCCCTGGTTTCTCACAACGTGCGGGATCTGCTGAGGGAGATGGCCACCTTTAAGGCCACCAAGTCGGAGGACTTCTGGAAGGCCCTCTACTTGGGCAAGCCCTTGCCCGCGTTGAAGCCCCCCTTCGCCACGGAGAAGTTCTACGCAATGCTAAAAGGAGCGGGCATCAACGTGGAGAAAAAAGGCGACGAACTTCAACTGCTACCCTTGACTGACAAAGACGTTCTGAGCATTTCTCGCGGCAAAGTTGAGCGGGCCTCCAAGTTGAGATTCGACCTGACGCCTGAAAAGGGAGGTCTCTTTGACCCTGCCATTACGGGAGGGCTTAGTGGAGAGCGCTGGGCCCACATCGAACTGGAAGAGCCCATTGTAAATCCCGTATTTGAGGACGTCGTGGAGCAGTTCGTGCCGGGCTTCAAGAAGATGCCTTTCCGCAAAGTAGAAGAGCAACTACGCTCTATGAAAGTCGACGAGCTACTCCAGAAAGAGGAGGATCCGAACAAGAAGCGCATCCTGCGTTCCCTGAAGCAACACGGCTTCAAGACGCTTGCAGACGCTTACGTCCTGCGCCGCATACCCGTCATTCCGCCCAGATACAGGCCCATTATTCCCCGCCCCGACGGTTCTCTTCTGGTGCACGACGCCAACTACCTCTACACAGACGTCCTACTCGCAAACGAAGCCTTGCGCGACCTCAAGAAGGAAGGCCTTCCGGACGAGCTGATGCAAGAAGAACGGGAGGCCCTCTACGAGTCGGTAAAGGCCCTGTTCGGGCTTGCCGACCCACGTTCTCCTTACGGAAAGGCGCGCGGCATCAAAGGCCTCATTGCCCATGTGGTGGGGCAAGGTAAAACTCCGAAGGAGTCCTACTTCCAGTCCAAGGTGGTGAAGAAGCTGCAGGCCCCTGCCGCGAGGGCCACGCTTTCTACGCGGGACGACCTTCACATCGACGAAGCGGCCGTTCCGGAGAGCATGCTCTGGAAGCTCTACCACCCGCACATTATCCGCGAGCTTCGTCGCAGAGGATTTCCCGTTCACCAGGCAAAGAAGATGGTCGAAGAGAAGGACCCCCGTGCGCAGGAAGTGCTGGACAAGCTCACTAAGGAAGTGCCTATCATCATCAATCGCGCGCCTTCCCTATGGAAGTACAACTTGGTGGCCCTGTGGCCCAGAAAGGTAAGCGACAAAGAAAAGGCCGTCTCGATAAACATGCTTATCGCTAAAGGCCTTGCGGGAGACCTTGACGGGGATACCGTAAACGTGCACGTACCGATTACTCCTCAAGCCGTGGAAGATGCGAAGCGGATGTTTCCTTCCAGAATAGCCCCGCACCTGCGCCGCAGAGATGACTTGATATACAACATCAGCCACGAAGCGCTGATAGGATTGAACTTGGCCTCTATCCCGCGTGGTAAGCCCGTGCGGTTCCGCACGTACGAAGAGTTCAAGGAAGCCCTCATGCAAAGAAAGATTGACTGGGACACGCCCGTTGTGATAGGATAGAAGCGGAGGTAGAGATGGCTATAGTAGGTGCTATAAACGAGGTAGTGCAAGTTCAGGCAAACCAGCAAGACTTTGTCGTCTACACGGTTCCTGTCGGGCAGTTTGCCGTAGTAAGAGTGGTGGCGGAGAGCGCAGGAACGGAGCCCGCTATCGCCGACTTTGGAATCAAAAAGGCGGACGGAACGACGGCCTACTTCCTGACAGGAGTAACCTTACTGTCAGGCGTATCACCGTTTACGATAGACCGCTTGGTGTTGGGAGACGGGGAATCCCTCATAGTAAGCACGGCGGCCATCTCCTCTCCGGCAAATATCTTCGTAAACGGCATCGCGGAAAAACCTGACCCGCAAGCGCTTTACGGAGTATCCCAGACGCCCGCACCGAACAGCATTCCCCTGAGCGATACCAACGGGAAGCTAAATACAGGATGGCTCTATGCTTCCGTAGATCCTTCTCAGCCGGTGCCTTTGAGGGAGAATGCCAACGGGGAACTGCAGCTGAAGGACCGTGCGACCGGGGCGCTGTATAGGCTCTACGTCAGCAATGGACAGCTTGGAGTGGAGGCAGTCTGATGATTAACTTCCCTGAGGTTCCTCCCAGATTTAAGGGCGTAGTCAGGGAGCAGGCAGTTACCGTTTCGGCAGCCTCTACTACTCCTACGGCGCTTGAATTTCTGAATAATACGGAAATAGCTCTCATTGCAAACACCAGTGCTGATACTACGGTCTACCTGGGAAGTAGCGCCGTCACGACGTCGACGGGCTTTCCTTTGCAGCCGGGCCAGACGATGGTTCTCTACAAAGAGAAAGGTGTGCCTGCCCAGCTGTTTGCAGTCTCTACGGCAGACGTCGAACTGAGAATCTTGGAGCTTGAATGAACGTAGAAGCCGGCAGACTCCTAACTTACTACACTTCCGACGAGGGCGTCCTCTACGGGGACGTGGAGACCGCCGACGGTCGGATATACCGCGGAGTGGTTCTTGCGGGGGGCCAATACGTAGAAATCGGCATGCAGGTCTTCCTGGTAGACAGGAAGGTGGCCCTCCTGCCGATAGTCGTTTCTGACAGGACGGGTGCACCTATAAGCGGAACGGCTTCCTTGGAAGCGGGCCGCTCAAAAGTGCTGGTTTCCGACGCCGGTGTGGAGATTGACAGCGGGGACTTTGCCGGAATAACCGTATCGTGGATCGACGACGCCATCCGCGCTACCTGTCGTGTGCTGAAGCTGGATACTGATTCTTTCAATTTAGACTGTACCTACGAAGGGGAAGGAGCTCCTGCATGGAGGATAGCCTCCAGCAATAACCTTCGGTGGAATCGGCTTGAAGTATATGATCTGTTTCTCTACCATTCCGGGGATGCTTTTTGGATAAAAAAGACGGCTATTGCGGAAAAGGAGATGGAGAATCTTCGGTGGGCCAGAAGAACGGTTGCGGGGTGGAAACCGCAAGAGCTTTACGCGGCCTCTATTTACGCTACAAATAACGGCCTTGACATCGGAGAACTCCGTCTGCAACCTACCTATTCCAGAATATACGCCGCAGCATCCGACGGGAAGTCAGCAGCCGCAGTCTTCACTCCGGACAGGTTTATAACGTATTCCCATGGTAGTGGAGCCGTGAAGATAAAGGGCCAAGCTGGGCATCTGGATATATATGCATCAGGGGATATCAGAATTACTGCAGGAGGGAATATATACGTGAAGGCTGCAGGAAACGTACAAATACAGGGAGCTACTATTCACTTGAACCCGCCGAGTACGGTGCCATCTGCTGACGGCACCGTACCGGACGGAGAACCGCAAGGAGGCGGAGAGGATGCCGTCCCTCAGTAGGTTAAACGATGCCGAAAGCCACGCATGCCACATTACGAGCGGAAGTGATAACGTATTTGCGAACGGTAGGCCTGTAGCACGCGTAGGGGATGGTGTCTGCTGTGCAGTTCCCGGTAAGCCGCACCCCTCCCCAGGGAGGATAGTGCAAGGTAGTCCTAACGTATTTGCTAACGGTAGAGCTGTGGCCCGACTTGGAGATGCTACCATGCACGTGAAGTGTGGCGGTGGAACTGTTGTGGGGGGGAGTCCTAACATCTTCGTTAATTAGGCAAAAGCTATGGGATTTAAGTATTTGGAATTTCCTTATGACTTTACTTCAGGAGGAGACTATACTGGGAAAAGTATAATAGAACCGAAAGAAGGACCGCCGGCCTCTCACGGTAAAGGAGAATCTATTTATAGTGCGGCTCCAGCAAGAGGAATAGAGGACATAGTAGAGTGGTTCGACCGATTTACGGACGGGAAAAAGGAGAAGGTAACCGCTCTTGTAGGTATTACCTTACAGGAGAGCGGAGGTCGGTACTTCGGCAGAACTAAAGTCCGCTCAGTTCATGGCGTTCGGTCTTCTGCTGCTGGGTATATGCAATGCACCCGTACGTTTATTAAGGATGTTTTGCAAGACTCCTATTCAAGAGGTATAATCGAAGACCTGCTCAAAGCAATGTTCAGAGAGAAAGACGTAAGTCGATTTCTGAACGTCGATACGCTGTATGCACTACAGCAGCAGGCCCAAACTGCTGCAGTAGGCCTTCTTCTTGGATATGCCGGATTCGAGTTGGGTATGAAAAGATACGGTAAGTACCCACTAATCGGGATTGCGCATCACCTACAGCCGGCAGCGGCAGCGGCAATAGAAAAATCAGGCCTTATAAGCCGTTTGCGTTCAGCCCAGAATTTCAAGCACTTTGAAATGATACTTTCCCGTATCAGAGACTGGTATGATTCACGGGCATGGAGAACGGTGGTTAGGGCCCACGACACTGGGAAAAGGAAGCTCCCTTTCACGCCGATCACTTACATAATGGGCGTACTGAAGAAGATGCGCGGAGCAGGAGAGGCAATCATCGGACGGCCTTTCTCGGAGAAGGAAGTGATTTCCATGGTAACCTCTTCTGTGGCTGGCTACTCCCCGTCTTCCTGGGCTCAAAGTATTCTGAGCGGAGAAGCGCTAATATCGGATGGAAAGAACGCTGTTTCCTTCTATCCGGTTGGCATCTCTTTCACGTATGATCAGAAACGCATGGAAGAGGAATCTCTGCTTGCGAAGCTTACAGGGAAACATTCTACCCTCGTCTGTTCTACGCCTGATTCGGCTGAAGAGGTTCTGTCCCTCCCCGACGACTATTCTCTGGCCGCTGGAGAGGATCTGGGAGAAAAAAGCGCCCATTACGCGAGGGTGGGCCAACGTCTTCGCACTCCTAAAAAGTGTCAAATCTTAACCGGCGGTGGTAGAGTTAGGAACGAGCAGGAAACCCCACTTCGTTAATCTCTACTGCCATACTTTCCATTATTATTAGATCCTGCTCTGTTGCTTGAGTAGAGTAATGCGAAATTTTACCGGCTAAATATATGACGTTTTTAGGCATCTTTTCCATGTCGGGAGAGGTCTTCCATCCCATAAGATAACTTACTATAGGTAGCATCTCTGATAGCGTGGTCTTTAATGCTTCCTTTAGCGTATTTTCGGTAAAAGCTTCCTTCCCTTCGTAATACCCTCGTAGGGAGTTGGCTATCTTCGCCTCTTGGGTATCCTCTCTTAAGATTAGCGCTATGTCTTTATCAAGCAGGGTTTCCGTCCCGATTGTAGAAGAAAAAACGTCCGAAAGATTAGTCGTTTCCGGTTCTTCTACTGGTGTGATCATTAGCTTCTGCAGAAAAGCTTGGCCCAAGACTCTTCCGGTATATAAGTGTTCGTATTTCGGTAGGTCTACTGCGCTGAGGGGAAAAACCTCTTTCATGAGAGAGTAGGAAAGTCCTTGTTGAAACCCCAAATAGAGTGTCTTCTTCTGGGGCAGCTGAACTACAGCCAGCGTCAGCTTGTACGGCATCGACAAAAGGAAGTCCGCCAGGTCTATGTCTACTATGTCTCTCTTCTGTTTCTCCAGGGAGAGATAAGACACGGCGGCATACGCCGCCGTCAGAGCAGTCATTAATAGGCTTTGCAACACGGCGTTAGGAATTCTGCAGCTGGACTATCCTGTGCCCTATAATACCTATCTGCTCGTAAGTTACAGGCATGCCCTCACCGACGGCTGATCCGATAGATTGTATCTTACACGCCTCAATGTATAGACGGCCGATAGGGGCCTGGGAAAGTTCAGCATAGAAGACCAGGCCAAGCCCGAAGGGCCACTTGGAACCTCTGCCGTGAAGTCCCATGTCGAAGCTCTCTTCAGGGGCATCTCTAAGAGCGTCAGGAACCTGTTCTTCTTTAATCTTTTTCAGGAAGGAAGGAACGGAAGCAACGAGACGATTTAAATACGCCTGAACAGTAGTAGTCTTCTCACTTACAAAGGCCCGCATTGCAGACCCCAGTTCTCCGATGGGCATCCTGCCGCGGAACGTCTGGAAATTCACGTCCTGACACATTCCTACAGGTTTAAGCTCTTCATTGAGGTTCTGTATAAAGTTCAGCACTTCTGCGAGTGTAGCATCCACCGCGGCATTTATCGCGAAGAGGGCCTTTCCTACGGGGGAGAGGTAACGAGCTCTGGAAGGGCCTATTAAAACGAGAGTATACTCCGCTCTTGCGGCCACCTGGTCGGCATAGTCCAGATCTACCTCTACCCAGTACTCATCAGCATAGTTTACGGGGTTAGTTATTGCCATCTCCTCCTCCTACTTACACCACCAAGGTTAGATAGATCCAGTTAAGGGGCATAGGAATCCTAACTTTCAGATCTACTGCAAGGGAAGTCTCAGTCACCTTCGCCACTCTCTCTATTTCGTAGTCTAAGAGAGGGGCACCTATAAGGGGGAGCCTGTATCCTTTGAGCAGTTCGCCTGTGGCTCTGACAGTATCTCTTACAAGCGCTATAACCTCTTCGGTAAGGTTCGTCCTTCCGATGTAGGGCTTTAATGCTTTTTCAAATACGGTAGACAGGAAGTCCATTGTCCTGACGGCGGAAAGCTCACGCGTGTAATCGGAGGTACTGTCAGTTGTGAGCTGGTGCCTGATGTAAGGGGCGCTGGAAATGTTGTCCTGAGTAAGAATGAAGTAACCCGCCTCCGCGAGTTCGTTCAGATCCGCCTCATCGAAAAGCGTTCCGTTAGTTTGAGGTGTAGCCGCTATGCCGGGAACTGCCATGCCAGTAAGAGGTCTGTGGGGAACCTGGCCGCTCGCCATTGCAGCCACTATAGCCGCAGCATAGTAAGAAGGGATATATTCTCCATCGTCATCCTCTACGTAGGAGGGAAGGACGCGGACTATACGCCCGTTGTAACCTTTGTATCCTTCATTGGCTTGAATGTAGTAGTATTTGAAGTCGAATTTGCTTTCCAGCCTTAAAACCAGTTGGTAGGAAACATTCTGAGCGTCCATAGGATAAGGTGTAAGTTCCAACTTTTGGTTAGTTATTACCTTAGAAACTTTGTAGTAGGCATCCCCTATTTTCACATAAACTGAGTAGTTGGGATCTATCTCCCCGAGGAATCTGGCTTCTGCATCGTAAAGAACGCCGTTGCTTATGCTCTCAGCGGTTCCTTCGTACAGAACTGTCTCTTCTCCGTATTCCGTAGGAAGAATAGCTACCCTCCACTTCTTCACTTCAGGAGAGGACATCTCCATAACGTGTGAAGGGAACAAGGAGAGAACCGATGGAGAGTCGTTGAGAGGTACGACGAAATAAGCGTCTACCGCTTTGAGAAAGTTAAGGGCTTCTCCGTAACCGATCGGGTCGTCAGATTTAACAGGTAAGGCGTAAATTTTCACAGTAGTAGCGGCTATAGCTTTTGCCAGGGCGTAAGCTAAAGGATTTTTCCTGTCTATCTTGCCAAAAAGGATTTCTACGTCGGCCGTTCCGTTTACCTCAAAGATGCGGTTTGCCAAATCGGAACGTATGGCGGTATATGTAATGTATACTTCTCCTCCCTCTACTCCATTGGGAGAGATACTGATCTTACCGTTGGCCTCGTCTACGTTGAACTCTTGTTCGGACAGTTGATGGTCGACTATTTGATAAACGGTTAGGTCACCGGTAATGTCTGCGGGGATGCTATCTGAGAAGTAGATGCTATTCTGCTCTACAGAAGTTATTGTCGTTTCGAACGCTCCTATACGAACTACGTTCCCTGGTTGAACTCCCAAGGAAATAAAGTCCGTATTGCTATCAGAATAGAAATCCTGACCCTTGTACAGAGTGACGTTAGAGACCGTTACCAAAGGCCTCAGCGCATTACGCAGAATGACAGTAATCTCGGTTAGCCTAATCCCGGGGATCCACTCAGGGATCTGTAATTGGTCCCCTGTATTCTCTCCTGCATAGGAGTTTTCTACGAAATGATAGGCCGGGCCTATGATAACGGCTTTTTGATCAGGGGCGGCCAGGACCGGAGAAGCAGTTCTTACTTCCTGGTTTATAATGACGTCCGGTTTAATGTAGGCCATCTCAGGAAGGAATTATGGGGCGGCCTTTAAGGCCGCCCTACCATCATCTGACTATAAATCCAACTTTGTGGAGAACGGTCGGAATAAGGCCGTCCGAAGACATTACTATCTTCACTCTGAACTTTGTATTAGGGTCGCCAGTCGTGTCTATCCGGTAAATGTATTCGTATATACCGAGGTTTAAGTCGTAGGGTGACGCGGATTGGAGCGTTCCCGGTTTCCACGTGGCCCCGTCGTCGGTGGAAAGATAGACGTCCATATTGTGGCCGGGCGGAACGGAGGCATATACATACACATCGACCGCATTGCCGGGGCTGAGCATCTCTACCATAGAAGAGACGTAAGTGCTGGAGTTAGCCCATTTAAATAGGGTTAAAGCGGATCCGTCAAGGACTACTTTGGGGGTAAGTCTGTCTGAGGTGGAGGCCAGAACTATGCGGATTTTTATTTTATCTGTGGCCCTACCTATTGGGGTATCCCTGTCGACTTCAAACGGTTTCCACGTTATGCCGCCATCATCTGAGAAGAATACTTGTACCGAAGTCCCTTCCGGAGTAACCGGTCCTATGTCCAGGCTGAGCGCGGAGGCGGAGATGCCGGATACCTCTTTAAGTTCGAAGTACGATGCTATAGGGAAGCCGCCCCTTTGGTCCGCAGGAACAGAGCTGCCTTGGAAACGCGCAGTATATACCCTAAAAGTAAGATCCCTCTCTTGGATAGGAGTCCACGTCTCTTCGTTGGCGGAATAGAAGAACGTCCCTCCCGGGAAAGGATTGACGTCTACGCCGGGATCGCCGAGCTGAGCGGCATATACCCTAACGCCAGGCCCGTCCGAACCTACGGAGAAATAAACAGATGTGTCCTTGTCCACGAGAATAGGTTCGGGGAATTTGAACACGTACCATCCGTCAGAATCCATACCGGCCCTAATGTCCCCTACAGTAAGGTCCATTTCGGAGAGAATCTCCGGGCTGGGGAACCCGTCTTTCAAAATGCCGAATCTGAAAAATACAGCCTGATTGTCATTGTCGGGCAGACCCGCAAAGCGGACCGCTATCGCTGTAACAAAGGTATCTTCCTGGAAGCTGAAGCTCTCCGCTACAGGGTCCCTCCTTGGTAACCTCATCCACCCTGCCCACCACCTTCTTATAATCCGTGTACTCCTTAAAGACGTGGTCAGCCAGCTCCTTGTTCTTATTCTAACTTCCCTGCGGGTGGTAATTCTGGGAACGGAGAAAGGAATAGTAATCGGCATACTGGTAACCCATACGTTGTTGACGGCCACACGTCCGGTAGAGGGTTGTTCGGCCCTGAGTCCCATCTGGAGCATAGAGCGTAGACCTACAATAGCATCTCTATCTTCCTCCAGACCAAGTCTGGTTACTTCTGTGATCTCCCGCACCGTAGTACTTCTAAGCTCCCATGTCTGCACTGTCTGAGTTACCGGGCGGCGGATAAGCCCTCCTCTCCAATTTATCCATCTGCGAGTCCATCTTCTTATTACTTGACTGGAAACGCGTCGGGTAACACGCGTAGGCCAGAGAGAGCGCTCAGCGGATCTAAGAAGCTGAGCAATGTTTGTCACTACAGACCTCAAGGCGGAACCGGTTCGCTCTAACATCCTGCGATGTATCGATTCGTCAATCAGTCCGGTAGGAACTACGAATTCTCCTACTCCGCTACCGTCCGGATCTACCGTTATGGTTCCGAGTGTAACTCCGCCTATGCTAATAATTACAGGCTCTGCCGGGTCGAATCCAGTAACCGCCACGCGAATTCTTCTACCTTCAGATAAAAGCGGGGGCCTGCTTACGGGGCCGTCAACGCTCATACCCCTGGGAACGTTGATCCCTCCTATCCAAACCTGCGGCGTAGGCTCTACGTCAAAAAGGGCCGCCGCAACGTCAATGGTTCTTGTCGCCAGGTCTTGTGAATACTCCAGTACCTCTGTATACGGGAGAGTTACCGTTAAGTCTTCTGAGTCGTAGCTCACGCCATCCAACGTGTTCGGATCTACTTCCGGCGTAATTATCTGAACATTCTCCCTTCCACTTTCAATAGTATCCCCGGTTACATCCGCTGTAAATTCAGGATGGTACACGTCTACGTACTGTGCGTCTGAAAAGTCGTCGGCAAATATTCCCGTCTTCGGGTCAGCGTCCCTACTTTCCAATTCCTTGGCGAACAGGTCACGCATCTGTTCCACTTCAAGTCTTTCTAACCTTTCCAGGATACCTTTAATGAGATCGAACCGAACTGCCAGTTGGCGAATGTCGTAGATTTGAATCTCTCCTGGATCTAAACCAGGCAGATAAACTTTGGCCAGGGGAAGGGCATTGCCGGGAGGAGAAGGGGGGACGGGCTCTCTATCTGGAGTTCCTTCCACTACCTTCAGCACGCCCCCTTTCTCTAATACCACGATCACATAATAGGGCATGAACCAGACGTAGGAGATTAGAATGTTAGATCCGTCCTTTATTCCTGGGTCGTTGAGCAGAACGATTGCCCTTGAATACCTATCTTCTGCCAATTCTATACTGGCCCCGGGAAGTGTTCCGCCGCCTTGTATAGGCCTTGCGGTATCCCAAAAACCATAGTCGTCTACCCAGGTGATCGTAGAAGCCACTTCCGCAACAAAGTAGAAGTTCTGATTGTCTGTAGAGGCATAAACGCGGTAAGCCGTGGCCCCGTCTACCGCGTTCCAGTATATTCTTACGTACTTCCCGTCTCGTGCTACAGTAGCAGCCATGACCTTCGTCGAGTCGAAGTTGCTCTCTTTTCCGTTTGAGTCTACCGGAGCCACGAAATAGTAATACGTTCCTTTAGTAAGATTAGACCCATCCTTGTAGTGAACGCCCTTCTCAAGTTCCATACGATATACATAGGTAACGGTGTAGGAAGAACCGGGGGCCGGTTCGTTCCCTCCCGGGGACCAATTTATAGCGTTGCCATCGAGGAAGAAATCAACGCCTTCGGTGAATGTAGTCCCACCCTGTGTTACACTAAGGATTTCCAAGACAGGAGTGTGAGACAGAACGTCCGAGCCTCCGGGGACGGTTCCTCTGGTTACTACTTCTGTAACTATTACATCGGCAAGAACCTGAGTAGTATATCCTAAATGGGACTCATTAACTTCGAAGACTCGCTCCCCGGCCCTATACGGAGTCGGCTCTGCCGCTACAGCAGCCGGATATCTATTAAGAGAAACCTCCGTTTCCAGATCCTCCTCACTGCGGACGAGTTCCCCAGCGATGTATCCCCTTCCTGGAGTAACACCGAGGATTACTTTTGAGTTTGTCTCATCTACTTCTTCCGTTCTTACTTCGAAACCGTCGGAAACGAAGGACCCTGCCAGGTCGTTAACTATCAATGCAATGTATTCCTTTAGGTTCTCCGCTCCGGCGAGGTCAAGATTCAGGCCCAGGATCTCAGCAGTTACGTTGTGAGGATTGTTTTGGTCCGTAATGTGCCGTGTAAGAGCATCATAAACGAGTTGCAGATTTTGCCATATTTGGGAGGAGGGCCTATTAGCAACATCTGCCGCTACAGGCTCCCCGTTTTGTATCCACTCTATATTCTCATTCCAACCGTCTATAACCATCAAGTAACCTCCACGTCAGGTAAATACGATACGCCACTTTACATAGAAAGCGAGAGAAGAATCTTTATTGATGGGAGCGATCAAAGCTCTTGCGAAGAGTGTTCCATTTGGATTGGATGTATCTCCTGCAGTGAACAGTCCTATCTCCGTAAGAGTATAACCGTTTGCAGTATTCTGGTCCACATAAGCCTCAAAGTCTACCACGTTGAAATCGGGGAACTGATAGGTAGTGATTTGGACACGGGCCACTTCGTTCTCCAGAGCAGTATCTGTAACGGCAGGCTGAGAAGTCCCGGTCCCTATACCTACGTAAGTGATAACATTCGCAGAGGTGTTCGCACCCGCAATTAAGTTTCTCATTACTTCGCGGGCGCTATTTACCAACAGGTTTTTGGTCTCGTACATTCCGTTCGGGAGTTCTATCCTAACAAGACCTCGCATCTCAGGCTAAATTGTGGGAGGTAGAAGGAGAGGAGGGCGTGGCCCTCAATAGTGCTGCATACTTCTTCTTATATGCTTCAATAGAAGAGAGGAGTTCTCTTAGATCTTCTCGGCCACTTTCCTCTACTAACTCTTTAACTACTCTTGTAAGTACCTCCAGTTGGAACTCCTCCGGAGTCTTTACGTAGCAGTAAACTCCACTACCAACTTTAAGTCTTTTCATGGCCACCTGGGGAAAGAAGGCGGCATTCCGAAGGAAGGCGGCTTCGGCAGTTTGGGAGGAGCAAGCGGACTGATACGATTATGCACGTGAAAGACGGTGCTCACCTTCGGCTTGTAAACGTGCGGCTTCGGGGGATTTAGACTCCCTCTCGGGAATGGAGAAGCACTAAGTCTAAACGGTCTCCAGAACTTCATGTCGCAAACGAAATTATGGCTGTCCCTCCCGACGACACCCGCTGTCCGAAAAACCACGCAGTATCAAGCACTTACGGAAATCCAGTTTCTGCCCCGTCTCTCAGAGGAAATATATAAGGGATCTGTAACTAAGGGAGGAGAGGAGATACCGATCTGAAGGCGGTCTAAAGTCGATTTGCGC
>JAADCS010000118.1 GCA_013154295.1 Thermotogae bacterium | reverse complement strand
GCCTTCTGCCACACTTCTGAATCCGCCCGGTGTTTATCCAGAACCTTTAGCGCATCCTCCCATCTCCACCCGTAGTGAAAGACGCAGTATTTTCCGCCTTCATAGGTTTCTTTATGGCATTTGCCGCACTTCAAAGTGGAAATTTTAAATGTGCATTTTCCGAAAGAGACGGTGCCACCCGTCTCACCTTCACATCTCAAGTACGGCACCCTTTTCAAGAGGGTATGAGATCCTCTACGAGGATACTTAAGCGATCTTTCGTTCCCAAACGGCCCGAAGCTAATGAAGTTGGTTTCACTTGGAGGCTATTTGGCCTCACAGTGATACCAAAGGAGTAATGATCGGGATAACAGTCGCCGATAGAGTTATTTAAGGTCACTGTCGTTTTAGCGAGGTCACGGCCTCCTAGAGCGGTTCCTACAACGCTACGATTACGAAGCTGTTTCCTTTGTGAATCTCATCCACGTTCTGTGGAAACCCCCGTATAATCTCTATCATCCCCGATGTCTAAGGTGTGGTCTTACACCGTGTTGATTTTGAAAGTTTTTCTTCTTTGGCTTCTATCAGGTGCGGTTCTGTACGCTCTTTTAGGAACCTTCCTACCCACAGGTGAGAACACCGCCTACGGCATAAGTGTTCTCCTCGCCTCGGTCGTAGCCCTGCTCTACTTTATAAAGGCCAAAGGTAAAGTTGTGAAAGATCTTAGAAAAAAAGAGGTTAAAGATAGGGTCAAAAGAGATCTATCGGCAAGGAAACCTATAGGTGAAATCCTGGCCGTTATAGACTCTCTCGCTGTATCCCAAAACCTTGATCCATCACAGTTGGAGGAGATCTACAACATGTTACTTCAAATGTACGTAGATCAGTCGCTCAAAGACGGTAAGATAACCACCGACGAAAAGAAAACTGTGGATAGGATTCTTGAAATTATGAAAAGTAAAGGTATCGGACTTTCAACGGAAACCTTAGATAGGATCAATAGATTTAATCGTATTTATACCCTGATGATGAGTCCTCTGGTTGAGATCCCTTGCCACATCAACTTGAAAAGAGGGGAGAGATGCCACTACCACGTACGAGTAAAACTCTACAAGTGGAAGAAAAGAAGAGCCACAGTAACCTCCTTCGGCTGGAGTTATAGAATAACTAAGAACGTGCGGATATACACCCACACTGGTGATATATACCAGGATAGGGACATATTATCGTTGGAAGATACGGGGGATCTCTACGTAACGAACCACCGGCTCATATTCATAGGCATGAAGAAAACACTTTCCCTAAATCACTCTAAAATCCTTGACGTGGAGATATTTAAAGATAGGATTGTGGTGAAACGTGATAGAGGATCGGTTCTCATTTTCGTGCCTCAAAAGGATTATGATCATTTGGAATTTTCGGTAATACTCGCAAAAGCTGCAGAAAGCTGATCACCATCTAACCTTCTTAGTAGGCATGTGCAAAACTCCGACCGTAAAATAGAGTGATGGGCAAACTCCATAGGTTAGCTATAAGCGACGAGGGCTTCATATTTGATCCGGAGACCGGGAACTCCTATACCACCAATTCCACCGGTATTTTTATCCTCAAACTCCTCAAAGATGGTAAGAGTGAAGAAGAGATCCTGAAAGCTATAACCGAAGAGTACGGCGTAGACGAAGAAGAGGCTCGTCGTGACCTCTACGACTTCTTAGAGCAGCTGCGACTCTACCAACTCTTAAAGTAGGAGGGATATATGTACAGGGTAGCCGTTTCCGGTATAAACGCCGTAGATAATCCCGGCCCCGGCGTAGGTATAGCCAAATCCCTCAAGGAGGGGGATTTGGACGTGGAAATTTACGGGTTAGCTTACGATTCCATGGAACCGGGAATATACATGAAGTGGCTCTTTTCAAGAAGCTTTATGATGCCCTATCCCTCCGAGGGTGAAGAGAGCTTTGTAGGTCGCCTAACGTACATAAAGGATAGGTACGGCCTTGACGTCCTCGTATCGGCGTTGGACGCCGAACTCCCCCTCCTGATAAAGGCCCAAGACAGACTCCAGCAGCTGGGCATAGCCACCTTCCTACCCACGTACGACCAGTTCAACCTCCGGGCCAAGGATAAACTCCCGGAGGTGGCGGAGAGCATAGGTGTTAAGGTGCCGCGTACCTTCGTCGTCTCCTCCTACGAGGGGCTGGTGAAGGCCACCAACGAGCTGGGTTTCCCCGTGATGGTCAAGGGTATCTTTTACAAAGCCAAGAAGGCCTACAACGTGGGAGAGGCCACCAACCACTTCAACGCCATAGTGGCCGAGTGGGGTTATCCGGTCATAGTGCAGGAAGTAGTACAAGGGGAGGAGATGAACGTGATAGGCTTGGGGGACGGGGAAGGGGGGCACTTCGGTCTGGTGGCTATAAAAAAGCTCTGGATAACGGCCTTGGGGAAGATATGGACGGGAGTGACCATACGTAACCGCCCCCTCTTAGAAGCCACCGAGAGATTCGTGGGTGAGTATAAGTGGAGGGGAGGTTTTGAGTTTGAGTGTATAGTCAAAGACGACGAGATATACCTGATAGAGATAAACCCCCGCTTCCCCGCGTGGGTGTACTTCGCCACGGGCGTCGGTGTGAACCTACCCGCACGTCTCATGAAGGCCGCCTTAGGCCTAAACGCCGAGAGGGATTGGGACTACGAGGCGGGGAAGATATACGTGCGTTACACCGACGACCTCGTTACCGATATTGAGATGTTTCAGAGTATGGTAGTAAAAGGGGAGGTATAGAATGAAAAGGTACGAGAAGCCAGTTATACATAAGCTCCAGATAGGGTTTGCCAACAAGTTCGGTTTCGCATCCCCCTACGGAGCGAGGGTGCGCAAGAGCATAGACGGGGTACCCATAGAGCAACTCGTTGAGAAGTACGGCTCACCTCTTTTCGTCTTCTCCGAGAGGAGGTTGCGTCAGAAGTTCCGGGAGCTAAAGAACGCCTTTACTCTACGGTATCCCAACGTTGAGTTCAGCTGGTCCTACAAGACCAACTACCTGGATGCCATAGCCTCCATCCTCCACGACGAGGGAGCCACAGCGGAGGTGGTATCCGAGTTTGAGTACGAGAAGGCCCGCCGTCTGGGGGTCCCCGGAGAGCAGATAATCTACAACGGCCCCTACAAGCCCAAGGAGTCGCTGCGGGTGGCCGTGAAGGAGGGGGCCCGCATAAACATAGACACCTTTGAGGAGATAGCGGACTTAGAGGAGGTGGCCGACGAGTTGGGTGTGAGGCCTAAGGTGGCCATAAGGGTGAACATGGACACGGGTATACACCCCCGCTGGAGCCGTTTCGGTTTCAACTACGAGAACGGCCAGGCCTGGGACGCCGTGAAACGCATAGCCTTGGGAGGCAAGTTGGACCTGATAGGACTCCACTGCCACATGGGGACCTTCATCCTCAAGCCCGAAGCCTACGAGGTGGAGACCAGAAAACTGGTTGAGTTGGCCCACAGGATAGAGGACGAATACAGCTTCCAGATAGAGTATATAGATGTGGGTGGAGGTTTTCCCTCCCGCAACCGTCTCAAGGGTATATACCTGCCGCCCGATGTGGCCGTTCCGTCCATAGACGAGTACGCCGAACGCATAACCACCGCGCTGCTCTCCTCCCTCCGGGCTGGCGCCTATCCCAAGCTAATATTGGAGAGCGGAAGGGCCATAGTAGACGAGGCGGGTTTCCTGATAACCACGGTCCACGCCTCCAAGAGGTTGCCGGACGGGAGGCGCGGCTACGTCCTGGACGCCGGCGTGAACATTCTCTTCACGGCCTTCTGGTACCATTTCAATGTGGAGATAGACAGGGAGGTGAACGGTGCCGCCGAACCTTGCGTCCTGTACGGTCCCCTTTGTATGAACATAGACGTGGTACACGACAGGGCCCACCTCCCACCTCTGCCCCGTGGAACCCGTCTGATACTCTCCCCCGTCGGTGCCTACAACGTCACCCAATGGATGCAGTTCATCCGATACAGGCCAGCTGTAGTTCTCATCGGTGAGAATGGTGAAGTGGATCTGATCCGCGAGGCCGAGAGCTTGGAGGACATCGTACGCCGCGAGAGAATACCTGAAAGGTTGAAGAGGTGAAAAGAGCTTTAATCTCGCTTTTAAGGTCCTACTCTGCTCTCTTCTTCTCCTCCTCCCACCTGTTAGGCCTCGTGCTCTTGGCACTCACCTTCATGAATCCCAACATGGGGTTCGGTGGAGCAGTATCCGTGGCTTCGGCCTATCTGTTCGCTAGAATCGTCGGTTTCAGGGAGGACTTCCTCAAGCTGGAACACTACATCTACAACCCCCTATTGGTGGGTCTGGCCCTCGGTTACCTGTTCAAGGTCGGTGTCATAAGTGCCCCTTTCTTCGTTATAGCGGGGATACTGACCTTTCTGCTCACCTATTCCCTCTCGGCTGTGTTTCACCGATATTTTGCCCTACCCGTCTTGAGCCTGCCCTTCGTTATAACTGTCTCCCTTCTCTACCTGGCCTCCGTCAAGTTCACCAACCTATTCGTGATCAGTCTGTATCCGAAGTTCTACCTTGACCTACCCCTCTTCCTTCCGGTGCCGGTTGAAGGTTTCTTCAAAGCCTTGGGTGCTGTTCTCTTCACTCCCACGGTTTTCGGGGGTCTGGTAGTTTTTCTGGCACTCCTATCAGTATCCCGTATTTTGGCCTTCCTCTCGGTGGTAGGGTACGTTTCTGGCGTTCTGACGCATGCACTACTGGTCGGATCCATCTACCAAGCTGTGAGTGATCTCTCGGCCTTTAACTACGTCCTAATAGCCATGGCGGTCGGCGGCGTCCTCCTCATACCCTCGCCGCGGAGCTACGCCTTCGCCGTCCTCTCTTCGGCCGTGGCCGTGCCCGTCGTAGTGGGAGTAAAGGCCTTCTGGGAGGCCTACGGGGTCCCGGCCTTCGCCTTTCCCTTCAACTTCACGGTCCTTCTGGTCCTCTACGTTCTCCTCTTGAGCGGAGACCGCTACATAACCCGATGGTACAGGGGGACGCCAGAGAGAACCTTGGACGCCTACCTGACCTACAACCGTCGATTTCCCTTCACGGGGCGAGAGATACACCTTCCCTTTTCGGGAAGATGGACCGTATGGCAAGCTTACGACGGCCCCTGGACGCATCGCGGGCCTTGGAGGTTCGCCTACGACTTCGTCATAACTGACCCCGATGGCCGAACCTACAGAGGGGATGGCTACTTCCTGACCGACTACTACGCTTTTGGCAAGCCAGTCCTCTCACCTGTAGACGGCACTATAGTTTCCGTCGTGGGCAACCTGCCGGACAACCCCCCCGGCCAGGCCGACAGGATAAACAACTGGGGAAACCACGTCGTTATACACGACCATAGGGGCTTCTACATCCTGATAGCCCACTTCAAGCAGAACTCCCTGCGCGTCAAGGTAGGAGATACGGTCCGTGTAGGGAGCATGTTGGGTCTATGCGGGAACTCCGGCTACTCACCACAGCCCCACATCCACATTCACGTTCAGGCGGTTCCCAAGGTCGGTGCTCCCACCTTACCCTTCAATTTCGTCTCCTATCGCCGAGGAGAGCTGTTTAGAGACATGGGGCTACCTGCGGAGGGGGAGGTAGTTGAGCCCGTCTTCCCGGATAGGGGTATGCTGCGCAGGTTCAACCTCCTCATAGACCAGAGCATGCGGTTCTCGGTTGAGGAGGGGGGGCACACCTACGAGTTCAAGGCGGTCGTGAAGATGGACCCCTACGGCTACTTCTACCTTACCGACGGTCGGGCACGCTTGTACTTCGGTATACTGAACTCCACCTTCAACTTCTACAGCCTATGGGGGAATCCTTCCTCTCCGCTGCGCTACCTGCTCTTCGCCGTTCCCAAGCTACCCCTACTTAACGAAGTGGGCCTGAGGTGGGAGGACCACCTACCCCTAAGAGCTCTATCATCTCCCATCTTGAGAGAGGTCGCTTTGTTCTTGGCCTCCTTCAAACACAACCTCTTCGGGGTATCAGCGAACCTTCGGTTCGTCTCCCCCAACAGGTTGGAGGGTGTGGTTGAGATGAGAGGTAAGAGGGTGGAGACATCGGCCACTATAGCCGACGACTTCGCCTTCTCGGAAATCAGATTCGGTGAAGTGATCCTGAGGAAGATAGAGAGCGGATGGGAGGAGAACTCAACGTAGGAACGAAACCGTCACACCTCCGACGACGAGGGAACGACGGCTCCCATTCTCGTCCTCAAGGTATCCCTCGGTCGAAACATTGGCCGATACGTACATCCCTCCTATCTTGGTACCTACGCCAGCAAAGAGACCGTCCGTATACACGAAGGGTAGGTTGTAGGCTATGAAGCCGTACCCCTTGAGGGCCAGAAGTTGTCTTCCGTACCATCCCCCGAAGTGTAGATCACCCCAAAGAAAGTGGAACCGCAAGTCAGTACCTAAAGATGGGTAAGTACCGTTCCTTAAGCCTAAAGCCTCAACCCCTACCACTTGCCCTACCAAGGCGAAGACATCCAACCAAACACCGCTCCGGAGCATCCTACCCGCGCCGATCGACACCTGTAGGGCCGATAGCGTGGGACCTCCGAAGTATAGCGAATAGGACGTACCCACTTCCACGTAATTCTCCTGCCGGTAGATACCGATGCCGGCGAAGGGGATGAAACCGACGCTGGCAAGGGTGTCGTTGTTCAAGAGGGAATGCACCCCTACGGAGTACCCATCGCCGCGGTGCCGGAGCGTCAGATCCATCTGCAGGAACTCCGGCATGGCCGAATTGGAGGGACTCATACCCATACGAGGTCCCCTATAGTACGCCGTGGAGTATTCTTTTAGCTGTAAGCCGGAAACACTCATGCCCAGATCCCAGACGGTTGAAGTGTAGACGGCACTTATGCCACCACCCAAACCCATAGTGGAAGATCCCAATCTCTCGGAGAGGTAAAGGGACCAGGAGAGAGTAGAAGCCTCCAACGATGTGAAAAGTAAGGGTAAAAACAGTACTAACCTCCTCATTTCAGGAACTCCTTGGCCGTACGGTTGTCCGGATCAAGTATAAGGACATCGGCGAATATGGCCAGGGCCTCCTTCTTCTTGCCTTGGTAGTACAGGGCCATGGCCAGCTCGTTGAGGAAGGAGACGTCGGTGGGATATAGGGTGAGCATCTTCCGGGCCACCTTCTCGGCCTGCGAGTACTTCTTTTGGTGGCGGAGGGCGTAGCAGAGGCGTAGGTTCCCGTAGTAGTTGTAGTAGTCCGTCTTCAAAACCTGGTTCATCAAAGATTCCAGAGCCTTCCAGCGGCCTTGGGCCATGTAGGGCAGGGAGAGACCCAAGATGGGTTCAACGGCGTAGGGTGCGGCCTTCATGGCCTTGCGGTAGTGGTGTTCGGAGTTGGCATACCTACCGGCCAGATAGTACAACCATCCGAGCCTTAGGTTGGGGGTGTAGGCGTCGGGGTAAGCCTCCCACACCACCATCATGGCCTTTATGGCCTTGGAGTATTCACCCTTAGCCTCGTATGTGTAGGACTTCTCGTAGGCCTTCTTGATCTCTTCGTAGCTCAACCCCTCTACCAGTATGAGAGTTAGCATAACTTCACATTCTATGGTAGAGGATTGTGGTACCGCTTCCGTAACGACTAAGATGGTTAGTTTGAAAAAGTTCCATCCGTAGCGTAGAATTATCGTCTTATGAAAAGGATCGCACTTCTAAGTTTTGGAAGCGTGACCGCGGTTCTGTTAATGGTTTTTCTCCTGGCACCTGCAAAGGGAAGTAACAAAAGGGATCAAAAACTCTTTGAGAAGGCTAAAGTCGTTTTCAAACCTCTACCCAAGGAAATTCCCTCACCCAAGGATAATCCCACCACACCTGAAAAGGTGGAGTTAGGCAAGATGCTTTATTACGACCCTCGCCTCTCCAGAAGTGGATTTATAAGCTGTAACTCCTGTCACAACTTGGCCACCTTTGGAGTGGATAACCAGGAGACTTCAATTGGGCACCGTTGGCAGTTAGGTCCAAGGAACGCTCCTACTGTCCTCAACGCCGCCTTCCATATAGCTCAATTTTGGGACGGTAGAGCGGCCGATCTTGAGGAACAAGCTAAAGGTCCCATCATCAATCCTGTTGAGATGGCTATGCCTGACTCTACGCACGCGGTGGAGGTTATAAAGAGCATACCTCAATATGTGGAGATGTTCAAGAAGGTCTTCGGGGGCAACGATCCCGTCACCTACGACAACATAGCCAAAGCCATAGCCGCCTTTGAACGTACTCTGATAACCCGTTCCCGATTCGATAGATTCCTCGAAGGAGATCTCTCGGCTTTGAGTGAAGAGGAGAAGGAAGGTCTCAAACTCTTCATGGATAAAGGCTGCTCGGCGTGCCATAACGGTGTAGGGGTGGGTGGTCACATGTACGCCAAGTTCGGTATAATCAAACCTTACCCCTCTAAGGACTTGGGTAGGTACGAGGTGACTAAGAAGAACAGTGATAAGCACGTCTTCAAAGTGGCCTCTTTGAGGAACGTTGCCGTCACATACCCTTATTTCCACGACGGGAAGGTGTGGAAACTGGAAGAGGCTGTTAGAATAATGGCCGAATTGCAGCTGGGTACCAAGCTCTCCAACGATGAGGTTAGGAAGATCGTGGCCTTTTTGAACGCTCTGACCGGAGAAATACCCAAGGAAGCCAGAGAGTTACCAGTTCTTCCCCCTTCCTCCGAGAATACTCCCAAACCCCAGCGCTAATCACTCCTCAAACAGAACCGAGGAGAACGTTAAGGCGAAGCTCAAATAGAAAATACCCATCACTAAAAGTAAGCCCACATATACTGTCGTATCACCGCCATCCAAATAGCCGTAGAAACCCACAAGGAGTGGTATTTGAAGGATAGCCGAAATAAAAGTCAAGCTCACACCTACCATTTCGCCTAAAGCCGATATTAGGGAGCAAAGGAGAGATGAAGATAGAGTCCAAATTAGAATACCCAAAGCGTAGATGGCAACGGGGGCAGCATCAATGAGCGCCAAAAGGATACCGATCGATAGGTTCAGAATGAGGGAGAGTGAGAAGGTTACGAGGGAGAGGAATAGAAAGGTACCAGAGTGACCGAAACGCAAAATAAATCTATATATAGCCCCATCTTCCCACAGAGAGCGACTTACTGCCTCGGCGACCGTTAAGCTTCCCAGGAAGGAAGCTATAGAATAGGTCACTTTCCAATCGGCTCCGATTAGGCTAAGAAATATGACTATGGCAAAGGAGACGGAAAAGGGTTGAACTATACCCCGTCTCCCCCGCAGAAAGGAGAGAAACATTTAAACCTCCACCAGAACCCATTGGCCGCTTGATCGGAGGTTGTCCCACATAGTACCGTCTACAGGCAGATTCAAAAGTTTGCGACGCAACGTTTCCATGGCCAGTTGATGGGAAACCACTATAACGTTTTGCCAATCTCTCTTTTCACAGTACCATTTCAGATCATCGGCAAACTTACTCACCCTCTCGTATAGATCCAATATGCTTTCACCTCCAGGCATACGGAAGGATACGTCCAAAATCTCTGGATGCTCCTCCACCATCTCCTGTGAGTATCGACCTTCCCACTTTCCCATGTGCCTTTCTCTAAGACGCCAATCTGCAATGAGAGGGACGGAGCCGTAACGTTCCAAAAGTAGTTTCCCTGAAATCTTGGCCCTCTTAAGATCGGATGTAAAGATCACGTCGGGCCGTAGAGGTATATCTTCCGTCATTTTCCAAAATGAGGTCAAAGCCTCCGGATAGGGTTCGGTGTCAGACCATCCCTGGAGCCGTTTGGCGTCGTTCCAACGGGTGCGCGCGTGCCTAATCAGAACTATCCTCATGGAAGAAGAAATTCAACTCCCTACGAGCGCTCTCCGGTGAATCGGAGGCATGCACGGCGTTTCTCTCTATGCTCTCACCGAAGATGGCTCTGATGGTGCCAGGGCGAGCCTCTTTTGGATCCGTGGCTCCCACTAAATCCCGAAGCCTACGAACCGCATCTTCATGCTCTACCATCACACCCACTACAGTCCCTTCCGTTATGAAATTCACCAGATCTTCGAAGAAGGGCCGTTCGCGATGTACCTCATAGAATCTTTCCGCTTCATTCCTACTAAAACGCTTACTTCTTATGGCTACGATCTTGAATCCATTTTCCTCCAGCATGAAAAGTATGCGACCTATCACGCCTTTGGAGACAGCGTCAGGCTTTATCATGAGAAGGGTTCTTTTCATAAGCGGGTATTATACAAGGGAGTATTTTGGTGAATTCGGAGTCACATTCGGTGACTTTATACGGTAGTTTTGATGATCAAGGAGCGACCACCTTTTTAAACCGATTATCTCTCTACCACCGTATACTTCAAAAGCAGTTTGCCATCTGCCCACACGGTTATGCTCTTACCAAGGGCCTTGAACACACCTTTAAATACATCTCCTTTTTCTCTCTCTATGGGAAACCTTTTTCCGCCGCTGACTACCCAAACCCTTCGGGCACCTGGGACTTTTATGAGCAACGTCGATGTGTCTCCCCTTAGGAAGTAACCGTTTATTGGACCGTACAGGTAAGCTCCCATCCTGTAAAAACGATCATATACCTTCACAAAACCCTCACCGTACGGGTACTCTATACCTTGAATCCAATAATGCGCGAGGCTATTGAAGTGTTTGGTAAAAGCTATTTTCTCGTTGTTGGTTTTAAGGTTTCTCATCCATACCTCTATAACGTAAAGTCCGGTGTCCGGCCAGAGGATATGTATGCGGTACGTTATCGTGTCGGAAAACAGAGTATCCATCCAAAGGTAGTAGAGAGGTTGGCGACGTTGTTTTCCAAGAACTTTAACGTAAAAGACATAACCTTTAGGCCCCCGCATTTCCAAGTCGTACCGGCCAAAGAAGTTGGAGCTCAAGACGGAGCTGTCTGGTCCAAGAAAAATAAAACCTCTCTCTAAGAATTCCTCCGAAGGACGAGGCATGGCCAAAAACTGTTCCTTCGTTATCTCCTTTCCCCTCCACATTCTGTAGGTTCCCAGATTCGGCATCAGGCTATCACCATTTCCTCCTCTTATCCCCTCAGCGTAATGAGTGTAGATGATCGCCTCCGGAGATATATCGTAGTAAAAGAGATCAAATCGGGGATGGAAGCGCTTCTCGTTTTCGGATACGTACCCCGCTCCCCACGTAGGATCGGCCAGGACCCACTTTCCTTTTATCCTGGAATAGAAAATCACCCAAGCGTGTCCGCCTATGTCAATTGGATGTTTCAGGTCGGAGTGATTCTTCGCCACTCCGGCAATAGTGTAAGCTACTATACCCATCCGACGGAGCAGATACGTCATAAGTCGAGCGTACCCTTCACATACGGTTTTCCGCTTTTTTAAAACTTCATCGGGGGAAACAACTGGAAGATAGGATGGATCCCATAGATAACGTGTGTCGTACCTTATATTTCTCGCTATCCAGGTGTAAGTGGCCAGAGCTTTTTCGTAGTCGTCCTTGCCACACCTGTCAAGTTTCTTGATCAGAATGTTAAAATTTCGGGTGTAGGGAAAATAAGTAACACATTTCACGGGGGAAAGAGCTATAAGGAACATCCTTTAATTCTAATTTCGATTGACGAGAGGAAATTTCTACAAACGGGAGAAACGAAGCTTGACGCTGTAAAGATTTCAAAAGATTTCTTGCGTTCCTTCGCCATAACTCTCTATTATATCACCATACGCCCAAAAATATCACCCAGCGTTGGGAGCCGATTACCCCCACGGTGAAACCAAAAGGAGGGTGTGCCATATTTCTTTAACGGCTCAAGGGTTAGCCTCCTTGGCTAATACTTTCTTTCTACAGGTTTCCAGTAGGTTATCCTAACAGGTATATACTCGAAAGCGGGGGAACCATCCTCCTTGCGAAAGGCCAGTGTGTGTTTTAACCATCTCTCATCGTCACGCTTAGGAAAATCTCTGCGGAAATGGCCACCTCGGCTTTCCTCCCTTAGTAGTGCGCCCATGGTAAGAACTTCAGCCAGATCCAGAAGGAAACCGGTCTCCATGGTCATAACCAGATCCGTATTCCATACCAGGTTCTTATCCTTTATGGAGATGTTCTCAAATCTCTTCTTCAGCTCCTTTATCTTTTCCAGAGCCTTTTCCAAACCTTCCCTGGTTCTGAAAACTCCTACGTTCTTATCCATGGTGCGTTGAAGCTCTTTGCGTATGGCGTAAGGGTTCTCTTTACCGTCGCTCCTTAGGAGTTTCTCCACAGCGCCTAGCTCCCTCTCGGCTTCCTGGAGGATATCCTCTTCCCGGAAAGGATATTCCTTAGATAAGGAATATTCAGCCGCCAGATTCCCAGTTATGCGGCCCCAAACCAGACATTCAGCCGTGGAGTTTGAACCCAAACGGTTGGCTCCGTGGAGTGAGAGGCATGCCGCCTCACCGGCCACAAACATATTCTCTACCGTTCTCTCGGCGTCCCACATCACCTGCCCATCTATGTTGGCATGTATGCCACCCATGGAGTAGTGGGCAACCGGCCTTACGGGTATGGGTTCCTCTATGGGATCAACACCGGCAAACTTTATCGCCAGCTCTCTTATAAGGGGTAGCCTCTCCAAGATTTTGGCTCTTCCGAGGTGGGTTAAGTCCAAATGTACATAGTCAAGCCCATCGGGACCTTTGAACCCTCTACCCTCCTCAATCTCCGTCATCTCCGCCCTTGAGACTATGTCTCTTGGGGCCAGTTCCATCTTGCTGGGTGCATAGTTCTTCATGAACCTCTCCCCTCTGTTGTTACGTAGATACCCTCCTTCGCCTCTTGCACCCTCGGTTACCAATATTCCAGAGGGGACGAGTCCTGTAGGATGGAATTGAATAAACTCCATGTCCTTAAGGGGAATTCCTACGCGGTAGGCCATGGCCAGGCCGTCTCCGGTAACGGAATGGGAGTAGGTGGTAAAACCGTATAGCCTACCGGCTCCACCGGTGGCTACTATCAGGCTTTTAGCCAAGAAGAGAACCGTTTCACCTCTCACCAAATCTATCGCGGTCAAACCGGCAAATTTCCCATCCTTCATAATGAAGGATGTAGCGAAGACCTCATCGTGCCTGTCGTAGTTGGAAAACTTAAGAAGGGTATCGTAGAGGGTTTGCATCTCGAAGAAACCGGTTTTGTCCTGGGCAAAAACCGTTCTGAAGAAGGAGTGGCCACCAAAGGGGCGGGTGTTTATCTTGCCATCGGGTCTCCTGGACCAGGGAATTCCCCAGTGATCCAGAAGCAGAATCTCGTAAGGCATCATCCTCACAAAACGGAAGACCACGTCTTGATCCGCAAGGAAATCGCTTCCTTTTATGGTATCCCAAGCATGGAGTTCAAAGGAATCTCCCTCCTCTGGCCTTAAGACCGCGGCCGTACCGCCCTCGGCACACACCGAATGGGCCCTCATCAGCTGCACCTTGGAGACTATTCCCACTCTCACCCTATCTCCGAACTTGCGGGCTATCTCGGTGGCTGCTCTTAGTCCAGCAAGCCCTGCGCCCAAGATGAGGACGTCATATTTGTACAACTTATCAACCTTCATAAGTCTATAATTCTACCCCCGGAAAGACATGCAAACGGCTATAGAATCAAAACTTTATGAGGAGAACCGTTTGGGTACCGTTAGTTTTGGGATCCATGCTTCTCTCGTGTGGAAAAGGCATAAACCGGGCTAAGGAATTCCCGTACGGTAAGGGTTACGTTCTGGTTAACCAAAACGGAGATACCTTGAGGTTGGATGACCTGAAGGGTAAAGTTTTAGTGGTTGGGTACATCTATACCCACTGCCCTGACATTTGCCCTTTCATAACTTCTAACATGAAGAAGGTTCAAAAGTTGGTAAATTCGGATAAGAAGCTGAAAGAAAACGTTCTTTTTGTAAGTATAACCTTTGATCCACGTAGGGACAGTGCCTCGGTTTTAGATCAGTACGCCCAACTGTACCGTGTCGACACTTCCAACTGGATATTCCTCACCGGAGATCAACGTACCATAGACTCCCTAATGGAGGATTTGGATATTGTGGTGGAGGTGGGGCCCATAGATGTAAGTATAAACGAAAAGGGAGATACGGTTCTCTCCTATGAGATCGTTCATACAGATCGGATACACGTTGTAGATCCTAAAGGGAATATAGTGGCTTATTTTAAGGGAAGTGGAGCTAACGCTCAGGATGTATTGGGGGCTATAAGAAAAGCCCTAAACCTCTAATCCCAAAGCGTCCAAATGACCCCCACTCTCGCTCCGTGGTCGTAGGTGCCGGTGTCGTAAAAAGCGTGGAGTTTTAAATCGTCATAAAGTGTCAGAACTAGGCCGACCGAGTACCAACCGTTGTTGGGGGTTTCGTAGGCTATGAGGGTAGGTTCAAAAGAAGCTATGCCGCCAAGGTTAAAAGGAAACAGTATCAGTTTCAAACGGTAGGTGTACGTTCGTTCGGGGCGCGCGCTCAAGAAAGCCGCAGCTTTTAGGTATCTCCAATCACCTTTCAGGTAAGTCTGTATCTCCACCCCCCTATAACCGATCCACCTACCGTAGAGTAATCCAACGCCTGCGTTGGGGTGGACGATTTGAACATGGCCCACGTTTAAACGTCGTGTCCGAGTATATTCAACCGAAAGATCCACGGCTCCGAGATAGACACCCTTTAGAAAAATCCCATCGCCTACCAACGCGAAGACATCCCACTGTGATCCGGTTGTTCCGCCTCCAAGAACCGTTAAGGTATCCTTACCACGGTATGCTACTCCTCGTAGGTACAGGCGGTTACCCACTTGAAAACCGAAGGAAGGGCCTCCTTCTGCTAATCCACCGGTTACGGACAAATGTGTTAGGGAGTAGGATAAGAGTATGCCTTGGCCTGTGTAAGGATATTCACTTCCCTTGTATACGAAGCCTCCAAAACCTTTCCACCTGCCATAAAAACCGAAGGCATAATCTTCAGTTAGCCAGTTGCGACGGGTAAAGGCTTCACCTACCAGATGGCTACCTCGGAATCTTACACCTACTTTTTGATAGGAGTTGTCGGAGCGCGGGAGAAAGAGTTTGTGGGTATATATATCGGTTCTCACCCTCGGAGAGTAGTTAGGCAGTTGCACGTAGTTTTCAAGTTGCAGGTAAACAGCATCCTTATAAAAATTTAACGAATAGTTTTCACAGTTCTCGGCTCCAAACAATGGATGAATAGGTTCACAGAAGGGCAGAAAGAACACCTCTTTATTCTACAGCGGGTCTAAGTCTAAGGGAACCACATTAGCTTTAGATTTACACCCAACGTCTGTCCCCACATGGGGGACCAGAGGTAATTGGTTCCTTTGTATATTGTTACCGGAAAAACATCGAACAGAAGAGAAGCTCCAAACTTGATTTTGGGAAACGGTTGGTAATATATACCAGCCCCACTCTTTATGCCTGCACCTATTCCTTTAACGTTTTCGGCAGATCCATCGGGAAGGTTAGGGGAGTCGTAAAAGTCTGAAAACCGCAGGGTTGGGCTTAGGAGTATATCGGCCGAAAAGTAGGGGTTGAGGGGGAAAACCCAACGGTGTCCAAACGATACATCCAACGAACGCATTTGGTTTCCGGTATCTTCTAACAGACCGGAGGATGTGCGCCAAAGCCGTACTATAGGGCCAAAGTTGTACTCCACGCCTGTAGCCCACGCTCCAATTCCGACGGTTAGACCGAAGTTCTCCATTATGCCTCTGCCCCAAGCCTCATTGCCGCCAAGGGAGAAGTGGTGGCTGTCGTGCCAGTAGGAAACCCCAGAATATTCATAGGATGCCGTTCCTAAATGAATCTGTATCCATAGAGACATCTATATCAAAACCTCCTTAAGTTTGGTCCACCACCAATCGTCGGGTAGGGGAGTACGCAGGGTGGCCATCTCCTTTCGTAGAAATCTTTTGCATGCTTCTCCCATACGGGCAAGGAAGTTTTTAAACTCCCTTTCAAATTCTTCCATAAGATTTGGAGAATACTTCTCTTTACGTTTTATCCGCCTTGATAGATCGAGAAGTAGGGGACACAGGTTCTCATAGCTACCAACTTGAAGGGCGTAGATGAGTGTTAGAAGCCTCCAGTCTATGCGAGACCCTCTCCCATCTCTAAGAGCTTTGGCCTCTTTCTCAAGTTTCCTCATTAGATCCTCAAACAGCATCACGTTCCTATTCTAAAGGGGCTATGATGAATTTTCAAGGGGGGTTATCTTCTTACTCTTCTTCTTAGGGCTATGATGGTTTGATAAACGAGGTAAGAGATGAACACCAAGAATAGAAGGTTTATGAAGGACATATCCTGTTTGTCGGATACGTTCGGGAGGAAGCTGAAGAAGGTTTTGGCGAATTCGTTGAGGTTGTGGTAAATCTTCTGTAAGTTAGATGCAAGTGCGGCCGGGATACCCTTAACCCATCCTTTTATGGCCTGTCTGTTGCTTGTCAGCCATATGTAGGTGGAGACGGTGGCCACGAGCCACACCAAGGGCCTGAACCAGCTCAAACCGAAGTCCGCCGTGATGCCATAGATGTAATAGACCATAAGAGTATTGGCCGCACCCACCCAGTCAATTATTGATCTTATCGGCTTTCTGTCTCTAAATATGAGTGCGATGAAAAAGATTAAAAAGAGCGGAACCACAGAAATAGGGGTAAGATATACAATTAAAACGCTAAGTGCCCCCAAAAGTGCCCCCAAAATTGCTATATAAAAAATAACAAACAGCGATACCCCCCACCATCCCGTTATCCTAAGCTCCCTCTCCAACTCCCTCCCGTGGGCCTGAAGCTCAAGGGCGTAGAAACCGCGGGCGTCTATGTAGTTCTCCTGTTTATCCAAGGCTAACTTTAGCTGTCTGTATATGTCCCTCGCTTCTGCAGGACTATTTCTGTAGAATTCTGGAGATATTCTATTCGTGTTTATGTTTCCCCAGCGGACGTTGGGAAATTTAAGGTCTTCAAGATATACCCTTTGGAACTCTATTCTTTTGGCCTTACTGAAGTCAAGGTCATAGATGTAGAAATTAGAAGGGTTTAGTTTTGAAACGTTGCTTAGTATGAATTCCCCATTTTCTCCAAATTTTACCCCTACTAACTCCAACCGCCCTTCTCTAGTGCTACGATTTTCTTCAATCTCAAGTGCCCAGCGGCGATTCTGATCTCCGTCGGATGGTGGAGTTATGTTTCCTTCGAATCGTCGCGAGGAGGGTGGTAGGCTTATGCTATTTAAATTAAAAATACCATGGAATGTTGTATTACTGAAGTTGGCTTCTTTAGTGAATTGTGAATTACTGAAATCAGCTTTTTTATGGAATGTTGTATTATTGAAGTTA